>JBATDM010000074.1:0-31466 GCA_049663465.1 Pyrinomonadaceae bacterium | reverse complement strand
GTGCTGATGGCGGTGCCGTTCGCACTGACCGGCGGTATTTATCTGGTTTGGCTGCTCGGCTACAACTTTTCCGTGGCAGTTTGGGTCGGCTTCATCGCCTTATTCGGAACGGCGGTCCAAACGGCGGTCGTGATGGTCATATACCTCGAGGAAGCGGTCGCTAAAAAGAAGCTTGAGATGGGCGAGCGGTATTCGAAACGCGACCTGATGGAAGCCGTGATCGAAGGCGCTCTGCTGCGGCTGCGGCCAAAGGTGATGACGGTTACGACGGTGGTTGCGGGCCTACTGCCGATCATGTGGAGTTCGAGCGCGGGTTCCGAGGTGATGAAGCCGCTCGCCGCACCTGTTCTGGGCGGAATGGTATCGAGCTTGCTCCACGTCTTGATCATCACACCGGTTATCTTCTACTGGCTGCGGGAACGCGATCTAAAGAAGGAAAGTCTTATCGCAGAGGCCGGCAATTTGAAAGTTGTGCAATGACAATGTTAATTAACCGTTTCAAAACAGTTGTAATCCTGACGGCGGCATTCTTTACAATGCTCACAATATCAGGCACAAGAGCACAGACTCTGGTACCGCAAATAACCAAGACGGTTATTAACTATCTTGACCAAGCCACGGGACAGACGGCCGATGACATTGTGACCTATGCGTTAGCGCACAATGATGAACTGGAAGCATTACAGCGCGAAGTCGAAGCCTCCGAAGCACTTGTCCGCCAAGCTCGGCTTCGGGCAAATCCAAGTCTCGAGATCGGCGGCGCTAAAAATCCCGTCACACCCAGCAAGAGTGTGATGGTCAAAGGGTCGCTACCGCTTGAACTCTTTGGCAGGCGACCGGCACGCGTTAAGGTTGCCGAAGAGGAATTGGCGGTTCGACGTCAGGTTCTGGCTGATCGCGAGCGAATGCTTGCCGCAGAAGTCCGGGCAAAATTTGGCGAAACTTTGGCCCTGGCACTAAAGCTGCAGTTCGCGGACGAAACCGTAACCGCAGCGACAGAGAATTACAACCTCGTCGTTTCCCGAGTTGGCGAGGGACGGACTGCACCGCTCGAACAGAACATGGTCCTGGTCGAACTGAACCGCATACGAGCGATCCGTGAGACGAGCGAGGGAAGGGTCGAGATATCGATGCTTGAACTCAGAAACATGATCGGAATGCGTCCTGAAGAGCCAATGCGGCTCCGCGGCGAATTCATGAACCTGCTTGATCCTCTGGCACCGCAGGAGATCGCCGTGGATCAGGCTCTTGGTCAACGGCCCGACCTGCAAATGTCGCGGGCGATAGAGGATTTATCGCAGGCTCGTATCGATCAAGCAAGATCGCAGGGAAAACTCGATGCAAGCGTGAATGCTGGTTACCAGCGGATGCGGCAGGGGTTTCCGCAAAGCGGATTTAATGACCTCGGACAAGTAGTCCCGATCGGCGAAATCGCCAATGTGTTTACGGTCGGTGTGATGCTCGAACTGCCGTTATTTAACAGGAATCAGGGCACAATCGAGGCAGCAGTGCTGGAAAAAACAGCTGCGCAGAATCGCACAGCGTTCGGCGAATTGACAGTTCGCCGCGAGGTTGCCGTAGCTTATACGCGATACAAAAGCGCGGCTCGCGCCATGGAGATCTATCGCATAGGTGTAGAAAAGCAGGCCGAAACAAATTTAGAGGTTGTCAGACAGACATACGAATTGGGCGCCCGGACCTTGCTGGATTTTATCGCCGAACAGCGACGATATATTGAGATCAAGGATGGCTTTATCGATACACAGCTTGATACTTATCTCGCTCGTGTTGAAATATTGCGGGCGACAAATGCACCGGAGCTAAAAAAGAAATGAGCGAAGAAAACAACGAAGAGATGATCGTCCAGGAGGACGATGCGGAAACAACCGAGACGTCGAAAACGCACCCCGCAGCATACAGGAGATCGCTTATTATTGGATTGGCCGTAATTGTTGTTGCGATCGTGGCAGTTGTGGTCTTTTGGATGTTTCGCGGGCGTGACGGCGGTAAAGCGGTCCCTGCACCAAGCACCGTATCATTCGGCGATAACAGCGGCCAGACAACAGGTGATATGCCGGGAGATGAGATCATTACGATTCAGCCCGACCAAATCGACCGGATAGGACTCAAGATTGAGACGGTCGGTGAAACGCTCTCCACCGAAGCGATGTCCGTCGCGGCGACCGGCGTCGTTCAGCCTAATGCGTATAGAGAGACGCCCGTTATCTCACTTGTCGGCGGCATACTCCGAAGCGTTCGTGGAGAGCTTGGCCAATATGTTGGCCGGGGACAATCTGTCGCTGTTATCTTTAGCGACGAACTAGCCGCGGCGCAGTCGCGGTATCTTGCTCTTTTGACTGAGGCACAGACTGCAAAACAGAATTATGACCGCACCGCAAAGCTAGTAAAGATCAGTCCGATCAGCAACACTGAGGTTGATCAGATGCTGGCAAAGCTCAAAACGGTGCAGGCAGAGCTTGTCGAAAATGAGAAGCGGCACGAACGGACCGTCAAACTCGTCGAGATCGGTGCGTCGAGCCATGAGGAACTAGAACAGGCAGTGACAAAATGGCGAGCGTCCCAAGCCGATGTCGAAGAAGCGAAACGGCGATACGACCGAGCGGTTGAGGTCGCCGACATTAATCCGATCAGCCGAAGCGATTTTGAACAGGCGGCGGTAAAACGGCAAACTGCTGAATCGGACCTTGTAACCGCGAAAGAGCGGCTGATCCTGTTCGGCCTCCCCGCGACGCGCGTAAACTCCCTCCGTTCACCATCGCAGATTAGCGCCGAAATTAGCCTTACCGCACCTGTTTCCGGAACGATCACAAAACGCGACGCGAATCCCGGCGAGGTCATTGAGACAAACAAAGAATTGATGCGAGTGACCGACCTTGGAACAGTGTGGGTCATTGCCCAGGTTTATGAAAAGGACATACATTTGCTTCGAACCGGAAGCGGCGCGAGCGTGACTACCGATGCTTATCCGGGGCGGCTGTTTCGCGGCCACGTTACGTATATTGATCCTAATATAGATCAAGCTACACGCACGGCACAGGTTCGTGTCGAAGTTGAAAATCCCGACCAAGTGCTTAAGATCGGAATGTATGTCAATGTTGCTTTCGGCTCAACTGGAACGGCCGAACGGACTATGCCTGTGATCCCGGCTTCGGCGGTTCAGAACATGAACGAACGAACAGTGGTCTTTGTTTCAACAGACAAACCAAATGTCTTTGGTGTACGGCAGGTGCGGCTCGGCCCGGAAAACAATGGCCGCTTTACGGTATTGGAAGGCGTGAATGTTGGAGACCGCATCGTAACTGAGGGCAGCTTTTTGCTCCGTGCGGAATTACTGAAGCAAAATCCGACACATCACTAAAATGAGGTGCCAGAAGTTGGATCATAACGATTACTCCAAAACTTTATAAAAACATAAAGATTGGGGGAAGCTGGGAAGGTAACCCATCAAGCAATAGATCTTTTTGATTATGAAAATCCTAATCGCATACGATGGATCGGGCTATTCACGCAATGCTATTTACGATTTACAGTGCGCTGGCTTCCCAAACGAGGCGCACGTCCGGATTATTTCAGTCTCCGAGGCTTGGCTCTCCCCAGAAATGGACGGTAGCAACCATGAAGCACATCTTGACGACGATATTCTTGAATATTTTCACAAACACTCTGAACAGATTGATAGAAACATAGAGGAAACAAGGGGAATTCTTATCGAAGCTAAAGAAAACCTACGGAAACTTTTTCCGAAGTGGTCAATTGAAACAGTAGCCTTTAAAGGCTCACCTGCCCAAGTGATCCTACAAGCAGCCGCTGAATTCGCACCGGATCTGATCGTTGTCGGTGCTCTGGGACTTTCATCGGACAATAGGCCGGGGTTAGGTAGTGTTTCACAAAAGATCCTTTCTTATTCAAAGGTCTCAACCCGTATTGTAAGGAGTAAAGCAGAGACCGATCCCGATAGGCTCAAAATAGCCATATGTTTTGACAACTCTCCATTTTCTTTAGAAGCAGTCAAAACGGTCGTTTTGCGGAAATGGTCCGGAAAGCCGGAGGTTCGGCTCTTTGTTGTTACCGATCCTCTTATCGCCCTTATTCCGGGGAGAGTGTTTCAGCTAATTCCAGGCATTCCGGAAGGCAGAATGAAAGGCGAAAAAAAATGGGTAGAATCTTTGGCCGACAAATCTCTCAGAATGCTAAGAAACGCGGGCCTTACAGCCTCGGTCGATATTTGCAGCGGCAACCCTCGTATAATGCTCCTCAGCGAAACCAAAGAGTGGAACGCTGACATAATTTTCATAGGAGCCAACTCCGGACAATGTCATTCTTTAGGCTCGGTAGCTTCCGGGGTTTCCGCTCGAGCTTCCTGCTCGGTTGAAGTAATAAAAAAGAGCTGAGCATTTTATCCGCGCCGAGCCAAAACAGCGCCTAGAAAGCCGGAATATTTCGATTCATACTCTGTGAGCTACTGGCGTCGGTTACGAATCTAGGGGGGCTAGACTGGCGAGTTTCGGTCAGCTAGGAGAAATAAGATGAAGAATTTGTATGGTTTTATCAAACAATGCGCTGTTTGTATTCGTCATGTCTGGCTTGTCATAGCTGCGTTGTTGTTTTTGATTTTTTTAGGTTCAGTCGGGATTTCTCTTGTAGAAAAAATGTCCATAGGTAATGCAATCTATTTTGCTTTTATCACGGCTCTAGGGGTGGGTTATGGCGACATTACTCCCACCACTTTGTTGGGGAAGATAATTAGCATTTTTGTCGGATTTGTCGGATTGGTGCTTTTTGGCGTTATTATTGGTATTTCAACCAGAGCGGTTTGGGTTTTAATGCATTCGAGTGAAATGGTAGATACAAAAGGTTGAGCGACCCTCCTAATTGATTCTTGATGAACTTAAATCTCCGAATTTCCAAGCCTTGACGATCAGTGAGCGATTGCATTTGGAAATCTCGATTACAACTTGAATGACAACTATGCTATTTAATTGAAATATCCGGTTGGTTAGTTGTCTTCCATTTCCATGTGCATTCTCCCTGTATCATCGGTATGTGTTCTCATAAAAACCCGTTCGGCAATTACGATAATGACTAATCCAGTTAAGGAAACAATCGGTACAAGCGGATCGCTTTTAAATTTGATAATCAAGAATGCGGACAAAATAACAACATCAAAAATTAACGCGACCAAAGGAATAAGAGGATTGAAATCAATATCCTTTCTTAAATACCGGAATAAACCCCAATGAACCGCAATATCCATAGCAAGATAGAAGATCGCACCCATAGCGGCTATTCGTGTTAAATCGAATAGAATCGTGAGGGTTATAGCCAATACCACCGTAAATATTAAGGACGGATTATTAAAGCGGGAACCCATGCTAGGTATTTGTTTCATCTTGCCCAGCATTCCCAGTAACCTTGAAGCAGAATAAACACTTGCAAACACACCTGAAACGGTGGCTACAATGGCTATCAAAACGGTAAACCATAAACCCCAATCACCAAAAACAGGTCTGGCAGCTTCTGCCAATGCGTAGTCTTTAGCTTTTATAATATTCTGAACGTCTAAATTTGCTGCAACGGATAAGGCAAGGATGAAGTAAATTACCGTGCAAATTGAAAGAGATATGATAATGGACAGCCCAACATTTCGGGTTGGGTTGACGATATCGCCACCTTGATTCGTTATCGTCGTGAAGCCTTTGTAAGCAAGAATGGACAGGGCTAAAGCTCCAATAAAGTTTAATATGTTGTAATCATTCCCAATTCCGCTTACAGCCCCCGCAAAAGTTGGAAATGCACCTACAGCCAATCCGGCAATTGCCAGAATAGCGATACCTACAACCTTGGTAACTGCCGTCAAATTTGCAGTAGTTTCAATTACCTTATTGCCGGAAATATTGACGATAAAAGCAACTGTGATAAGCGATACACCGAGTATCGGCACCAGGATACTGCTACTGTCAATATCAAATAATCTTAATGTATATGCCCCAAAAGTCCTGGAAACAAGACTCTCTGCAATCACCATTGAAACATACATCAGCAGAGAAAAAGTCCCCGTAATGGTGCCTGGTCCATAGGATTTGCCAAGAAATTTAGCAACGCCTCCTGATGACGGGTAGGCATTAGAAAATTTTACATGTGAATAAGCACTAAAACCTGATACGAGAGCTCCAGCCAAAAATGCCAATGGAAAAAACCCGCCGACCAATTCGGCAATCTGTCCCATCAACACAAATATTCCGGCTCCTATCATGACACCCGTCCCAAGTGAGACAGATCCGAGTAGAGACAGCTTTCCTGTTGATTTCATTTTCATATGTCAGAGCTAGAGCATTATTTTTCACCCGATAAAATTACGTAACCGCATTAACCCGGATATTGCATGAAGAATGGAATTTCCGAGACACACAGCAAAGAAGCTTGGATAAAATCGCGATTAGCATCTCAATAGCTATGACTTGAGCCGCGAAGCGCTTTGTTAAAAATTCGTAACCGGATTTTTCTTAAATACAATGCAATGAAAATGGAAAATGGAACAAGTGAAGTTAATTGCACAAATGGTAACAATCCGACATTAAAAAGCGTGACAATTGGCATACTTTCCTCATACGACCACAATTTTAGATAAAACGCTATATTCTCAAAAACTATGGTACAAAAAGCCCCGAAGAAAGCCGTAAGTATATAAAATTTCAGATTGTTCGGATTGATAATCCTGCTTGCGACAATATAAATCAATATAATTGTCACCCCGTCAATAACCGAAGCAAGCGCGCAATAATATACTCCCTCGAGAAATGAATTCCCCGGCTTGCCTGCAAAAAATTGCATCTGACTTATTTCCCAGATCAAATTTAATGCAAATCCTATACTAAAAAGAATCAGATAAAATTTTAGTGTTTGTTTTTCAGGCATATTTGGTTCCATCTTAAATACATACGCTAAACTCTTATATCTCAATAGTTGGCCAAGAATAGTGATGTTTTCTGTCACTTTCAAAATGACACACGAAGTTCCAGTTGCCGCATCTCCATTTTTTGATTTTCGTCGATCATTACCAAATGACCGGATGTGACGGATTGCCAACTGGGATCATCGGTCAGCGGCTCAGAGCTAATCAACACCGAGGCATCTTCTTTTTTACAATTTACCATCACGGATTTAGAATTCTCGCAGTGGTAGCGTTTGCCCAAATGTGAGTAAAGAGTCGCGGCATTTTCTGAGTCATTAGTTGTGAATCTACAAGCGGCTGAGACCTGACCATTTGTAATTAAGCAGTTGATGTAAAAATGTTCTTTTGGAACTATGCTTCTACGCCAATCGAGCAATTTATCAATTCCTCGTTCGATGGCCATGCCCATTCTAAGTACGTCGTTGCTTTCATCGCGAATTCCTTTAAATTCATCTATAATCACGGCAAACATATGTTCTGAATCAGTACCTCCCTTTATCATTTGAAAACTTTCCTCTGACAAACTGTTCAGCAGAGTACGGCGAAACTTGCGGAATCCTCCCAGATCGCCATTGTGCATAAATGTAAGATTTTCGAATCGAAAAGGATGTGCATTGATCTCGTTTACCTGCGAATCGGGAGAGGCGGCACGAACATGACCTAATATTCTTGAACTGTAAACCACCCGAGCAATTTCACGAAGATTCTGGTTACTCCATGCAGGAGAAATCGACTTAAAGAGAGCCGGTTGCTCAGTAGCGTTCGGGTACCAAGCTACCCCAAAACCATCTCCGTTTAACGGCTCTTTTCGTTCCCTCGAATGAAAACTTTGGTTAATGAGCGAGTTCTCCGGCTTTGTAACTAACTCACTAACACCAATTGACAATCCCTGATAATAAACAAATCTGCACATCGTAATTTACTTCCTCTCAACCTCAAATTAAATAAATCGGTAAGCGCCGGATATTCGCCAGACACTAAGAAACAAGCCGCACGGTGTCGCGGGCAATTAATAATTCCTCATTGGTCGGAATCACGTAGACATCGGGCCGCGAGTTGTCGAGGCTGATGATGCCTTGCTTTCCGTTTATCGTTTCCTGATTACTCTCCGCGTTTAATTCGGTCCCGATCCAGCTTAACTTTTCACAAATAACGCGACGAACGTAAGCTGAGTTTTCACCAATGCCGCCCGCAAAAATGATTGCGTCAGTACCATTCATTGCGGCCAAATAGGCACCGATATATTTAGCGGCCCGATAACAGAAGATCTCGATGGCAAGCAGAGCGCGACGGTCTTTGTTCTCGACGGCTTCGGCGACGAGTTCGCGCATATCGTTGGTCAAACCGGAAATACCGAGTAATCCTGATTGCCGATTTAAGAGCATTTCTGTTTCCTGTACCGTTAAACCTTCTTTCGAGCAGATAAATTCGACGATTGCCGGATCAATATCACCCGAGCGAGTTCCCATCACTAAGCCTTCGAGCGGGGTCAGACCCATAGAGGTATCGATCGAATTACCGCCTTTGATTGCTGCGATCGAACAGCCGTTGCCGAGATGCAGCGTGATGATGTTGACGTTTTCACGCTCGATATTTTTGATTTTGCGGTAGCGATAGGCGACGTACCGATGTGAGGTGCCATGAAAACCATAGCGCCGGATCTTGTGGCGGCGGTAAAATTGATATGGAAGTGCGTATAGAAAAGCGTGTTCTGGCAGAGTTTGGTGAAACGCGGTGTCGAAAACCGCCGCCTGCGGAATTCCTTTGCCGAGAACTTCGCGGGCGGCTAAAATTCCCTTGATATTGGCGGGGTTATGCAGTGGCGCAAGTTCGATAAAGTCTTCGATACCCCACAGTATTTCGTCGGTTATTAAAACCGATTCGCTAAATTTCTCGCCGCCGTGAACGACCCGATGTCCGACGGCGTGAATATCGGCCAGTGCTTTTATTTCATCAATTTCCGACGCATCCGATGCGATCCATCTTAAAACGGTTTCAACCGCCGAGCGCATATCTTTAATCGGTTCGGCAGAACGATAGGCGGTTTTTCCTTCAGGCGTAAAAGTGATGATCGCCGCTCCACCGATTCGCTCAATTTCGCCGTGCGCGAGACGCCTGTCACCATCTCGCTCAATTAGCTCCAAATTGGTGGCGATCAGTTGGAACTTAAGCGACGAGCTGCCGCAATTTAAGACTAGAACATTCATAAATATCAATCTGTTTGATTCGCCTTAATATGTCCATTTCCAATCTTTAATTTCCGGCATATCGTCGCCGTGAGCATAGATATATTCTTTGTGTTCGATGAGCTTGTCGCGCATTTTTTGCTTGACGTGAGCTCCGGTTTTTACAAGCTGAGGAAGGCGTTCAATAACATCCATCACCAGATGAAAGCGGTCAAGATCATTTAATACGACCATATCGAACGGCGTGGTCGTCGTGCCCTCTTCCTTATAACCTCGAACGTGCAGATTTTTGTGATTTGTCCGCCGATAAGTTAAACGGTGAATCAGCCACGGATAGCCGTGAAAGGCGAAGATAAGCGGTTTGTCGGTGGTAAATATCGAATCAAAATCTGCATCGGAAAGTCCGTGCGGATGTTCCTTGACGGGCTGGAGTTTCATCAAATTAACAACATTAACAACTCGGATTTTTAAATCAGGAAAGTTTTGACGAAGAATATCAACCGCCGCGAGAGTTTCGAGCGTTGGCACGTCGCCGCAGCAAGCCATTACGACATCCGGCTCGCCGCCCGTGTCATTACTCGCCCATTCCCAGATGCCCGCACCGGCGCTGCAGTGTTTGACCGCCGCGTCCATATCGAGAAATTGCAGGGCCGGTTGTTTTCCGGCGACAATGACATTTACATAGTTCCTACTTCGCAAGCAATGATCGGCGACCGACAACAGCGTGTTGGCATCGGGCGGCAGGTAAACTCGCACGACTTCCGCTCTTTTATTAATGACATGGTCGAGGAAACCCGGGTCTTGATGCGAAAATCCATTATGGTCCTGTCTCCAGACATGCGAAGACAGCAGATAATTCAAGGATGGAATCGGTCGCCGCCACGGAATTTCGCGGGTCACTTTGAGCCATTTGGCGTGTTGGTTAAACATCGAATCAATGATGTGGATGAACGCCTCGTAACACGAAAATAAACCGTGGCGTCCGGTTAAAAGATAGCCTTCGAGCCAGCCTTGGCAAAGGTGTTCGCTCAAAACTTCCATCACGCGGCCGTCCGGTGCGAGGTAATCATCAGTTGGTAAAACGCCTTCGGTCCAAACGCGGTTTGTTTGCTCAAAAACGGCACTCAGTCGATTTGAAGCGGTTTCGTCGGGGCCAAATACGCGAAAGTTCTTATTGTCAGAATTCATCGGGAAAATATCGCGCAAGAAGTCGCCCAAAACTCGTGTTGCTTCCGCCCTCGTCGCGCCTGGCTCGGAAAATTCAACTGCATAATCATGAAAATCCGGCATTCTTAGATCCTTCAGGAGTTTTCCGCCGTTGGCGTGAGGATTCATTCCCATTCGGCGAACGCCTTCCGGTGCAAGTCTTCGTAGTTCGGGAAGAAGCGTTCCGTTTTCATCAAAAAGTTCCTCTGGTTTATAACTCAACATCCATTCTTCGAGAATCCCGATATGTGCCGGTTTTTCCGCAAGTTGTGCGAGAGGAACCTGGTGGGAGCGAAACGTGCCTTCAATCTGAACGCCATCAACCATTTTCGGGCCCGTCCAGCCTTTCGGACTTCTGAGAACAATCATCGGATAAATCGGGCGTTCAAACGAATCGCTTTCCAGTGCCTCTCTTTTAATTTCCGAAATTTCCGCATAGACCGCATCGAGCGTTTCCGCCATCTTTTCATGCATCCGTAGGGGGTCGTCGCCTTCGATAAAATGCGGCTTATGGCCGTAACCGATCAACAGACTCTCTAATTCCTCATGGCCCAAACGCCCCAAAACTGTCGGATTAGCGATCTTATAACCGTTCAAATGCAGAATCGGCAATACGATTCCGTCCCGTGCCGGATTGACGAATTTATTTGAATGCCAGCTTGCCGCCAGCGCTCCAGTTTCGGCTTCTCCGTCGCCGATGACGCACGCCGCAATTAAATCGGGATTATCAAACACCGCGCCGTAAGCGTGAACGAGCGAGTACCCGAGTTCGCCGCCTTCGTTGATCGAACCGGGCGTTTCCGGCGCGACGTGGCTCGGAATGCCGCCGGGAAACGAAAACTGTTTGAACAATTTTTGAATTCCCTTCGCGTCCTGCGAGATGTTCGGATAAACTTCGCTGTAAGTGCCTTCCAGATAAACATTGGCGACAATGCCCGGTCCGCCGTGTCCGGGACCGCAGACGTAAATCACATTCAAATCGTGCTGTTTTATCAAGCGATTCAAATGAGCGTAAATAAAATTCAGTCCGGGCGTTGTTCCCCAATGACCGAGCAGACGCGGCTTGATATGTTCAATTTTGAGTGGTTCGCTCAAAAGCGCATTATCTAACAGATAGATTTGCCCGACGGAGAGATAATTCGCCGCCCTCCAGTAGGCATTGATTCTATCGATCTCAGCCGGGGTCAAAGTTCCTCTCGTTATTTCTTTTTTCATATTATTTCCCGAACACTTTCAATAGAAATTATGTTTATCCATTCGATGAATTAATGATCGTTTTCTTTAAACGAACGGTATACCAGGCTGAATGCTCGAATATCCCTGACCAATACATGCCGAAGGTGTAAGCAAAAAGTAATTCTTCTATCGGGATGCCCAAAACAAAAAAGTTAGAGAGTGCGTTCAGGTTCCAGTACGTCCTTATATAATCCGGGAAAAACACCAAAATACTGCCAAAATAGAAAAAATACAGGATCGCAAAAAGCAGCCCGCCGATCAATATTTTCGCCGTTAGATCTCGTCGACAATACAGAGTCGCGAGTGCCCCGGCCAAAAGAGCAATGATCCCGCAATAGATGTGATTCAGATTTGTGGCGACGGCCAAAAAAGGAAACACTAAAAACGGCAGAAACAAAGCATATAGATGAAGCCGGTGACGCTTATCCGTTTTTTCCGTTTGATCCAACCTAACAGGGCCCGCGAAAAATACGAACGAATAAAGCACAGATGCGATCCCGCCGATCGAAAAAGAAAATATGAAACTTTCAATATCGAATCCAGTCTTTTCGGCCAAACCAAATAATGACGGCGGCGACCAGTACTCCGGGACAAACAACGGCTCTGTGAATCCAAACAACATTGTCCCAAGGCTGACGGGCAGCATGACTTTTCGATAATCTTTTTTTATAAGATAGATTGCCGACCAAAGACCGAGAATCAGAAAGGACCATGTCAGCCAAACGTATTGCATATTTCCAAATTTTTCTTGGCAACCGATTTCCTGGCACTATCCCAGTCCACCCGCGTGAAAAAACTCATACGGGCCTGCGTCTTCCACCCCATCGGTAGAATAGAAAATTGTAAATCGGTACAAACACGATTCCCGAATACGCGCCGTATAGGAAACTTTCGATGAGACCGAGAACAAACCCCCAGACTGTGAGCCACTCAAACGCCGGTAATACCATTTCGAGAAATTCGTGCATATGCAAACTCTGCGGCACGATTAAGCCGTATATGACGCAAAGCACGAAACTTATGGCAGTAAAAATGCCCAGAGACCAACTAACGATTTTCATATTCAACATTGAACTTGCTCCTTTTAGAAGTTTTTGGAGCCGCCGCCCCGCTTTCCAAAACGAAACCGGATCGAAAACTCTATGCCTCATGTTTCATAGAATTAGCGAGAAAGACTCACGCAAATCCTACCCCGATGAGAAAAGGTAAATCAGCACCGTCGGCGAAATGTCTCCGAATCACATTTGATCCGATTTCTTTTCTAGCCCGTCTTCATCTAAATGCGCTTTTCGTTCCTTATACTCTTCCGTGGTCAATTCGCCCGCCGCATAGCGTCTTTTCAAGATGTCGAGAGGGCTTTCACGCCTTTGTCGCGCCCTATGTCTGGGTTCGGCCTCCATCAGAGCGAAAAACAAAAGAATGCCTACTACCCAGAATATCCACCAAAACATGTGCATTCCGCCAAACCATCCATGATCGATCATAGTTTTCTCCTTTTTTGCCTATCAAGACTCAGTTTTGATCCAAGTTCTAGTAAGAGCTAAATACTTTTGAATTGCCTTCACGATCAAAACTGAACACATCATAATTCGCCGGTTTTTCGCCTTCCGGTTGCATACCTGGCGATTTTGCGGGCATTCCCGGAGCTGCAAGGCCCACAATGTTCGGACGCGTTTGTAAAAGTTTCAAAATGTCATCGGCAGGAACGTGTCCTTCGATCACATAGTCGCCAATCACCGCCGTATGGCACGACTGCATATTCTCCGGCACTTTGTATTTTTCTCTTATCTCCGTCATTTTATCGGTCGGTATAGACGTTACTTGAAAACCGGCTTTCGACAGATGCGACTCCCAAGCGGTGCAGCAACCGCAGGTCGGCGATTTATAAACAATAATTGCCTTGCTATCTTCACCGCTAACCCCTGTCTGATCGTTTTTCGGCAGTTCCAGGCCGTCTTTTGCTCCTACCACCGAATTATTTCGGTTAGTCGCCGATTTTTCTCGCATGTTCGTACAGCCAGCCAGCACGAATCCGAGCAAAATCAGAATGAGCAGTGTGTATTTGTAAGGTTTCATATTGGTTCTACTCCTATTTGTATTTTTGCTTTGACCCATAAACGCGCATACTTTCTTTAACCGGCCTTCGGATCAGAATTTCCATCTACGCATTCTCAGTCATTTTTCATCAAGCCCGGCGACAAAATCCGAGAATAAGTCCGAAACATCAATTTTGTTAGTAACATGCGCAATCGTATTACATGTAACGATCCTTTCGACACCGGCTGCGAGCAAATCCTGATATGCGTTCCCTGCAAATACGGCGTGAACACCGATGCAAACCGGCGGTTTCATTTCCAAGTGTTTCAGATGTCCGACGGTTTCTATCATTGTCCGGGCGGTCGAGATAATATCGTCCACTAAAACAGGCGTGTGACCTCGATATTCTTTAATTTTCGGGACCGAGACTTCGACATCGTTATCGCCGCGTCGCACTTTTTCCAGAATCGTAAAAGGTGACCCGGCTTTGCGAGCAACTTTTGAAACCCACTGCTCGCTTTCGGCGTCAGGGCCAACCAACACCGGGAGATCTACGTTTTTTGTGATCCAATCGGCAATATGCCCGGCTGCGTGAACTGTTCGGTTGGAAATCGGATATATCTCCGAAAGCGCGTCGTGGCGGTGCAGGTGCGGATCCGCGGTAACGATACTGTCTGCAAACGAGCAAATGACTTCTGCAAAGTATTTCGACGTGACCGCTTCGCCCGGTTGAAACACTTTGTCCTGTCGCATGTAAGCCAGGTAAGGAGCGACAAGACAAACGCTACTTGCGCCCAAATCCCTCACCGTTTTGCCAAAAAAACACAACGGTAAGATGTTCTCGTTTGGTTCGTGCAAAGTGCAAACCAGAACTGCTCGCTTATCCCTGACATCCGATTTGATCCGAACATAGCTCTCCCCATCTGGAAACGAGCGCGTCTCGGCTATACCAACCTCAGCGGATAATTGCGCGGCAAGCTCTTCTGCGAACACTTGGTTGCCGTTTAGTGCAAAGATTATTGGGGGCCCATTTCCCTTCATTTCTTTGTCCGTATGATGTCGCTATGATCGCCCAGGTATTCAAGAGCATATGCGAGCTCGCCTTCCGCATCAGCGTGGATCTCAAAAATTGGCTGTCCCTGAAGTACTGCTTCACCCAATGTAGTGAGCATCATGACCCCCGAGGCGGGCGAGGTGGGGGCACCAGCGAGTTTGGCGACTTTCGCGATCTTACGATTATCGATGAAACCGACGTTCCCGCTGCTTTCGGCGGTCACCTCGTGACGATAGCGAGCTTCGGGCGGCGTTTTCAAGCTACCCTGTGCCTGACAAATTCCTTTGAATTTTTCCCAAGCAGCACCAGATCTCAGAATTTCAGCCGCAGCCCTCTCCCCATTTCCTTTATCGGATTTCTTTGCAATCTCAAGCAGCCTTCCGGCGAGCGTGACGGCCCGTGCGGCAAGATCATTCGGAGCTCCTGCGGTGTTATTAAGGACTGCCAATACATCCCTGGCTTCGAGTGCAGGCCCGATGCCGCGGCCGACGGGCTGCGAACCGTCGGTTATCACGATCTCAACGTCCAAACCAATGAATTTGCCGACCTCTTTCATGTTTTTTGCAAGACGTTGTGCAGCCTCATGGTTTCTGACTTTTGCGGTTTCCCCGACGGGAATGTCGATCACCACATTTGTCGAACCCGCTGCTGCTTTTTTTGATAGAACGGAGGCTATCATTTGTCCTTCACTGTCAATATCCAAAGCACGTTCAACACGGATCAGAACGTCGTCCGCCGGGCTCAATTTCAACGACCCGCCCCAAACAAGGCACCCACCCTCTTGTCTGACCACTTTTGTCATCTGACCAATGCTTAAATTTACCTCGGTCAAGGTTTCCATTGTGTCCGCAGTCCCGGCAGGTGACGTGATCGCTCGCGAGGATGTTTTCGGAATGGTCAGCCCGGCTGCGGCCGCGATCGAAACCACTATTGGTGTGGTCCGGTTGCCCGGCAGACCGCCGACACAATGCTTATCGAAAACGACCCGTTCTTCCCACTCTAGTTTTTCGCCAGCCTCAACCATTGCCCGCGTCAAATAAACGACTTCGTTCGTACTCAATCTTTCTCCTGCACAGGCGGTAAGAAATGCTGAGAGCTGAATGTTCGACAAACTCAAATCGATCACATCCGCTACGATCCGTCGGTATGCGGTTTGATCAAGTGGATTACCGTAGATTTTCCGTCGGATATCGCTCATCGAATCCAACACTCCGAGATGCGAAAGTCGGACCAAATCGCCTTCCTCGACCTGCAAAAATGTAGTGGCAGCCTCGGATAGGCCGAGTTCGTCCATTTCCAGCCTTTTGTGATCGTCTACAACGATCAACGAGGCTGCCAACCTGCGTGTTCCGGCCGAAACCCAAAGGCGGCTCAGCGCCTCAAAGCCTTCGGATATGCAAACAGGGCAATCGCGTCGCATAAAAACGAGATGTTCATTCCGCGAATCGATCCCGAGCTTTTTCAGTCGTAGCAAGTTATGGGTAGTTGCCTTATGAGTACTCCTCATTTCTTTACTCACCTTTCAGTAGTTCCACAAATGGCATCAGCTTCTTCCAATACCTTGGTGATCTTTGATTCCTCCATGCCGATTTCAATCAATAACTGAGGTTTCGCGCACAAATCACGGCATAATACGATAAACTTTGCGAGCAACTGACGTTTCTCCTTGCCGGAGAGCGAAGTCAGGCACGTGATCGGGTGCAGACCCGAACGGTCGACCCGTTCACGCAGGGCATTGCCGGCTGGGAAGTCCCAACTCAAAAGCCCTAACCCTGCACAGGTCCCATAGGAAACCGCATCGGTCGTCAGACGTGTATTGGTTACCAGCCACATCTTATGAATCCTGTCAGAATGAGTTGCCTTGCTTCTTAGCCTTTTCTCAATATCGAGAAACCGTCCATAAACATATAAAGCGTGTTTCACATCGCAAGGTTTCCCCTGAAAACTATGAAACTTGCATTCAGTTAAATAATGAAGATCCGCTTTTTCGGCAATTACATCTACCTCGTGATCGACACAGAAGCCTTTCACGATCTGTCCAGTTTTGGTCGCGAATCCCTCAGTGCTCCACAATCCTGCAATAAGCCCTTCAAATGGAAAGCCGGTCGGCCCCAGGTCCATGATCGCCCGTTTCAGATGATATCTGCCGGCAATTCCTCTTTGAAGCTTTTTGAGCTTCTTAAAAACGAATCGATATAGTTTTGAAGTCGGAATCGCCTCATAAATTTCAAGTTCGACTTCGTCAATAATTTGCTCGATCATTGACGGCTTCACTTTCACGCGCCGAAGCGATCGCCGAATCTTGCCGGCATCAAAAGGAACCTTCTCCCCATCGGCTTTTGTAACGTTCATCGTTTTCGACCTTTCAGCGCCTCCTGAATCAACAATCTCTCTTCAACATTCTCACTATCGATCAAGCCCTGAAGTGAGTTTTCATCGATGACAAGCGCGGTTTTTTGACCTTTATTTGCCGCTTGTTGTAGAAATTCCTGTAGTCCCGTTTCCGAACTCACGACAAAAACGTTTTTGTTCATAAAGTCAGAAACAGGGGCTTCTGAACCGGCCTCGGACAGGCCTCTGATTATTTCGTTCTTGCCCAGTAACCCGACGGGTTTGAAGGCATCCGCGACGACAAATTCCGTCTCCTGACTATTTAATAGCGCATCCACGGCCCGGCCAAGACTGTCCTCGGGCCGCAGCAAGGTAAATCGCCGCATTAGAGCATCTTTCACTTTTAGGCCGGCAAGAGCCGCCTTGGTTTGTTCCAGAGCCGCTTCGCCACCAGCTCCGAGATAGATAAACAAACCGATAAATACAAGCCAGAAGTTGTAGAAGAAACCGAGAAAAACAAAGATAATTGCGAGAAACTGGCCGACACCGGCGGCTATACGGGTTGCTTTTGCTTTATCCATCGAAAAAGCAAGTACTGCCCGTAGAACGCGTCCCCCGTCCATAGGAAAAGCGGGGATCAGATTAAAAACCGCGAGAACGATATTGGCGAAAAACAGACTCCACAAAAATGGGATCTGAGACATATCATGTGAGGCACCCATTGCCGATAGATCCGGGATCTGACCGGTAGACGTTAGGTAAACCCAGAGGGCAGCAGAAATTACCAAATTGACCGTGGGCCCCGCCAGACCAACCAGTAATTCCTGCCCGGGCCTTTCCGGCATTCCTTCTAAACTGGCAATACCGCCGATCGGGTAAAGGGTGATATCCTTTGTCGAAATCCCAAACCGCCGTGCCGTAAGAGCGTGCCCAAACTCGTGCAAAACTACGCACAGAAAAAGAGCGAAAATAAATAGAACTCCCCACAGACCCTGAATCAAGTCGTGTCCGGCCTGAAAATGCATCAGGAAGATCCAAATTATCAGGATCCAAAAGGTCCAGTGGACAAATACTTCGATGCCGAAAAATCTGCCTAATTTCAGAGTCCAGGATTTCATGATAAGTCAAAGTTTGTGGCCGCCTAACGACGGAGGGGATAACTACGTATTAATGTTTCATTTTGTCCGGCATCTCCTTCTTCTTATCCGGCATGCTCATCTTTTCAAGCTGTGAAACAAGAGCGGCGGCATGTTTTTCGACCGCTGATGCGTCTGGCGAATCGGACTGGAACGCCTTGTCCAGAGCTAAGATTTGTTCCTTGACGGTGACCTGATCGGCCTTCATTTTCTCCATCATCGGCTTCATCTTTTCGCGCATTTCCGGACTCATCTTGCTCATGTGCGATTTTTGAATCGCGTCCATTTTCTCCATACTCTGCTTGATCTCGGCAAAAGCATTTCTGGCCAAGTCAGCATCCGCCAATTTACCGCCTTTCGACATATCGCGCAGTGCTTTCGCGAACGTAAGGACGTTTTGCTTGTAGGCCATCATTACTGAATGATGAGGACCACTTTTCATGTCATCCATATCCATCATCTTGTCTTTGTCCATCTTTTTAGCGTCCTGAGCTGCGACAACGCCGACACCCAAAAGAACCGCCATAAGTACGGTCAAAATCACCAACATTTGTTTTTTCATATTTACCTCTTAATTTTATTCGAATAACTAAACTTCAATTCAAACCTGTTCGATTGCCCTTCGCAATCGCTCGTTAACCTCATTTGCCACTTTACTCATTGCGGCGTTTTTGCCGACAACCGACAGCATAGCCTCCGCATCGACCGCTGCGACAATCGATCTGTCTTTGTCATCCGCCTCATAGACAATGACGTTACAAGGCAGCAGCAGTCCGATATTTATGTCCTCTTGCAGAGTTTTGTAAGCGAGCGACGGATTACACGCGCCCAGAATCACATAGCGGCGAAAATCTACGCCAAGTTTTTCCTTCAGCTTTTCATCCAGACGTATCTCGGAAAGAACGCCGAAACCTTCCGCCTTTAATGTTTCGCGTACACGCTCTATCGCTTCGTCAAAATGCGTACGGTCCGACTAAAACCAAATTCCTGTTTTTCAACTTGTTGTGCTTTCATTCTTTTACCTCATCCGAATCATTGCTTTGTCAGAATTTTCATTGGTCTAATCGCTTACGAAATCCTGTGGATTAGCATCAAACTTATCTTTGCAGTGTAACGAACAAAAATAGAAAATCTGCCCGTTCGTATCGGATTGTCCGGCGGCATCTTCTTCATCGATCTGCATACCGCAGACCGGATCTTTATGTGTTGTCATATTTTTATTTGTACAATTCGATCAATCTTTGGCGATCGGATTGTTTCGACATCCTCAGTATAATTTTTCGTTTCGAATGACAGTCTCGCCCGATGGTTCTAATTTTTGGTCAACCCGTTGTATATTGTTGCCAAAAGCCAGCCGAATACTCCCGCGACTAAGCTCCAGACAATAAGGCCGCCAAAAACGCCCAGCGTTGACAACTCCCAGCCGAACTTGGTCATGTCCATATGAACCATTGCTCCCGTCATGTTCATCATCGGCCCCGGCATCACCCAGACCAGCAAAGAGCAGATTATCCACACCACGGCTACGGTGATCGCGCCTGCTAATCCAAAATTCAATGAATTTATTTTCATGGTATTCACCTCCTAAAAATCTGGTCGCACCTGTTCGCCTTTCACTTCCTAATTTCTTGGTGGGCGACGACCGCAATTAAACAAATGCAATGAACGTGCCAAGTCTACTTTGCTGATATTTATTAGCCGGAAATCAAAAATCCGGCTTACCGGATGAGGATTATCACTTGTTCGCTGTGGCATATGACACGATTACTCGGAATGCTGTGTTTGGATCGAGTGTGAGAAGCGGGAATTCGGAATCTGGCACGAGGCTTGCAGTTAAGCGTTCGTCGTAGAACGCCCGCCCGAACGGCACGGAGTTGATTATAGATAGAGCAACTACATAGAAATTTGAGTCCAATGGATGTATCAAAGGCATCATAAAGATAAGGATCATGCGGTATCTGTTACCGGGGTAATGATTAACTGGTTGAGGAACCGCATCGGTTTTGTGCGAGCTGACGGTCTGAAGTTAATGATTTGGAGCTATGGATCTACAGATTGATGTTGAAGAGCTGCGCGGTTGCGAAGACCGGCATTCGTTGCACCTGAGGCGGCTAGGTATCGATACCTACCAGGAAGCCGTAATTTACATGCGCTCCGATTGCTATGTCTGTCGTTCGGAAGGGTTTGAATCTCAATCCCGAATTTTGGTCCAAAGCAACTCACGCTCCGTTGTCGCTACCTTGAATGTCGTTAGCAACGGATTGCTAGCACCCGGTGAAGCTGGATTGTCGGAGGCCGCCTGGCGACTGCTCGATGCCGAAGAAGGCGGCTCTGTCGAACTCGCACACCCGCCGCCACTCGTCTCGCTCAACAAAGTCCGTGCCAAAATTTACGGAAGCTATCTTGAAGCCGAGGATTATGAACAGATTATCCGCGACATCGGCGCCGGGCACTATTCGGATCTCGATATCGCAGCGTTTCTCGCCGCTTGCACCGGCGATCGCCTGGGTCAGGACGAAATCATAAATCTAACCAAGGCAGTTATTAACAACGGTGAGCGGATCTCATGGAGAAGCTCACCGATCATGGATAAGCACACCTTTGGCGGACTTCCGGGCAATCGAACGAGTCTGATTGTCGTGCCGGTTGTAACCGCTTACGGTCTTATGATGCCGAAGATTTCTTCGCGAGCGATTACTTCTCCCGCAGGGACCGCTGACACCATGGGAACGCTTGCTCCGGTAAATCTTACCCTGGCGGAGATGCGGAGAGTGGTAGATAGGGAAGGCGGCTGCATCGTTTGGGATAGGGAATTCAATTTGAGCCCGGCGGACGATTATTTGATCCGTGTCGAACGTGCTCTCGATCTTGATTGTGTTGGTCAAATGGTTGCGTCGGTGCTGTCGAAGAAAGTGTTAGCCGGTTCAACTCATGTGGTTATTGACATTCCGGTCGATGCGACCGCAAGACACCGCACTTTTGAAGCGGCAAGCCCGCTCGGAAAACTTTTGGCATTGGTCGGAAGCTCCGTTGGTCTTGAGATTCACACGATAATTTCAGACGGGTCTCAGCCGGTTGGTCGTGGTATCGGTCCCTCGCTCGAAGCACGGGACGTTTTATCTGTTCTCAGGAATGAAGCGGGGGCACCCGAAGACTTACGCGAACGGGCACTGGTACTAGCAGGAAAGATCATAGAAATGTCGCGCACTATCCCCGAGGGACAAGGCCGCCAGATAGCCACCCAAATCTTGATGGAGGGAAGAGCATGGCAAAAATTCCTGAACATCTGCGAGGGGCAAGGGGGGTTCCGTGAACCGACGCGAGCTGATTTTGCACAGACAATCATTTCCCAAGGTGACGGAATCGTAACGAATATCAATAACCGAAAACTCGCTCAGGTCGCAAAACTCGCAGGTGCTCCGCGGGCGAAGTCTGCCGGATTGGAATTACATGTTCCGGCTGGCCAAAGAGTTGAAGCCGGACAGCCTATTTATACCATACACGCCGAGACTCAAAGTGAGCTTGATTACGCGCTTGATTATGCCGGAAACACCGACGGAATCACTGCTATCGAAGAAGTCTGAGATGTTAATAGCGACGAATAAGAAACGTTTAGTCTGAATTATTTTAGGTTTGACGGTCTCGTTTATTTTGATCGTACATAGGGTCCTCCTGATGTTTTCCGATCTGACCCGATAGTACCACGGGTTTCGGATTCGGATTGTCGTTAGTATTATTGCCGCAGTTGCGGGTCTGCTTCTCCTATTCGGCCTTGATAACGAAGGAGAGAAATGAGAACGATTATTTTCTTTACCAAGAAAGAGACTTTTATGATGCTTACCTAATTCCGGCCTAGTGGTAAAAACTCTTCCGGTTCTGCGGAGATTCAAAATTCCAAAACCGCAAGCCTAATTCGATTTACTTGCCAGCGATTCAACCAAACGCTTTACCGAATCGCCATCAGGCCCGGCGACGTTTGGGTCAGACCACTCACTGAGAGCTTTCTCCATATGTTTTTGAGTTTGTTTCATTTCCTTGATCCTATGGCGGTTTTCTTCCACATGCCGAGAGATGATTTCTTTAACCCGGGGACACGGCGATTTGCCTGTAAGGGATTCATCCAAAATTAGAGCTATTTCATTCAATGACAGACCAAATTCTTTAACCGCGCAGATAAATCGCAGGCGTATTTCGTCGGACGGGTCGTAAATCTTGTAATTGTTATTAGGGTTACGAATCGGTTTGAGCAATCCGATGCGAGTATAGTGACGAACGGTGTGGAGCGATTCGCCATTCCTTCTCGCTAGAATAACTGCTGTGATCATTGAATCGCGTTGCATAAGCTTTTGTTGAGTAGCCGGTCACATAATTGATCTGCAAAACAGGAATATTGATTAAGTTTCAAATTTCAGCGGCCCGAGCCAGGCCCCCCCGCGGAAGCTATCGTATGTACCGGTCAAAGCTGCCATATTGATCGCCAATCCTACCTCGCGGAAAACTTAGAAGGATTACAAGCGATCCGACGATTAGGTCGTTCCACGTAGAGTCGGACGTTGCGCCTCCCAAAACCCACGGTGCCACGATTATCCAGGCTCCGAAAAGCACGTTGATAAAGCGAGTGGAGCGACCCACGTCGGCGAGGGCGATCACAGCGGCGGTGACGATCAGCGCTCCAATAAGGTGGTCGCTGTGGGCGGCCATTCCGGCGCTGCCGAACGCGAAGGGAGCGAACATCAACCAGATTCCGAGCGCCGTGCTGACGATTAAGTTCCAAGGCAGCGTTACGCCCCAAATCATGGCCCCGGGGCTAACTACATCTGGGCGAACGGAAACAGCCGCGGGTTCCGGCGTTGTTTTCAGCGTGCCGCCCATCCAGAATACTTGCCAGAGCGGCTGTCCTTCCCGATAAGCCTGGACGAGGAATTGAACCATGGCCACGACCTCGTCAAGCGTGAGAGAGATCATAACGAGCATCGCAATTGCCGCGATCAAGCATGGCGTACACCATGCTCCGACCGCGATCGGCTGCAGGACGATGAGCGTGATGCTAACGACCCCAAGCGGTACGACGAGGATGCCAAAAAACGTGACCATCCACGGCATCGTCCGCCAACGCGCCTTGTCGCCCATAAAGCCCATCAGGAATTCGATCATGTACGCGAATGCACCCAGCCCGGCATCGGGGATCGGGAAGGCGCGCGAGACATCGGATGTCAGAACGGTGACCGTCCCGAAGCCGAAAAACGGATCGGCGAACGACGTGATGTGTTGAAGCTGGAAGGCGGTCATCTGCCGCGACAGAAAAAACCCGACGAGGGCAAGAGCGATGATCGGCGCCCTCTGCGGCCAGCTCGAAGGATTATAGGACCATCCGTGCGGGACGTCCGGCCCCGGCTCCATGCTCATCCCCTTTGCCATTGGCATGCCGGGTGCGAGAATGGCAAAGACGACAACGAGCGCTCCGATGAGCGTGTCGTTCGAATAGACGGCGGATGTCGGCGCCCAAAAGACAAGTGGGGCGAAAATCAGCCAGACGCCCACCAGGGAGTTCACCCACGGCGACCAGAATTTGATCGCTCCAGTTCCCGACACCGAGAGGATGGCAAGGACGACGACCAGTATACCGCTCACGGAGTCGCTCACTTGAAGAGGGCTGCTTCGGTACCCGAGAGCGAAGACATTTGTTATCAGCCACACGCCCAAGATCATATTGGCAAAGTGCGGCCAAACCGTTGCTCCATGATCCATCGTCATGCCCGATGCAGCCGTTTTGTCACCGTGCATTTTCATACCGCCATGCTCTGACATCTTCATTGTTGTGCCGTCCGGCATCTGCATTGACTTCTCGTCCGATGACGGAGCGTCTTTTTTCTCCGGCGGCATCTGCATAGTTTCCTTTGTATGGTCATGCTCCACGGGAATTGCCCCCCTCTGCCTTCTTTTCAGCCTGCTCCTCCAATTCAGAACTTAATTCCAGATCATTCTTTTGGTAAAAATTGATGGGATCGTCTTTGAGCGCGGCCACCATTTTCGGGATGGTTTCGCGCAAACTTCGCCCCGGCTCCCAGCCGAGCAAGGTGCGGGCACGCGTGATGTCGAGCGCGTAATGGTCGTTTGCCCGATCTATCATCCAGGGCTTGATGAAGGGATCGGCACCCGGCAATTTCTCCATCACCCACGCGCCTGCTTTTGATAGCGGAGCAAGTGCCCCTGGCATTTCAATGGTCTCCCACGCTTCCCCGTGAATCAGGCGGGCGAAAGTGTGTTGAAGTTCGTCATAACTGAGTGCATCCGGCTCGCCGAGTAGAATCGGCACTTCCGGCGGCAGTCCGGCACGGCGTTCGACCGTCAGCGCAATTGCTTCCACTAAATCGTCCATATGCAAAAACGACTGTCCGTGAGAAGTACTGCCGGAATAGACACGGCTCGTAAACTGTCTCTCATAGATGCGCTGCATCTGGTGGGCGAGCGGAATCGAGTGGCATAAATCGTCATATACACCAGAGATCCTCAACAACACAGCCGAAATATCGCCGCGCTCTTCGTGGATGATCTGTTCAGTGCGAACCTTTGATTCAGGGTATGCCCAAGTCGCCTCGATCGGCCAATCTTCGGTGATAAACTGTCCCGGTTCGGCGGGTCGATGGACCAACATTGTGCTTGAGAAAATGAATTGCTCGACGTTGAAATCATGCTCCTGCAGACCATTGAGTAATCGTCCAGTTCCGCGCACAGTTATCTCGTCATACTTCTCGCTTGGCTCACCGAAGAAATCGTAATAAGCAGCAAGATGGACAACCGATGCTATGTGCGATCCATGATGCTCACGGAGAACACGTAAGCCTTCGAGCACACTTTCGTCCGACGTGATTTCGATGGGAATATATTTGCAGCCCGGCGGCGGCGGGCTTGCCACCTTGCGGTCGAAACCAACAACGTCCCCAAACCGACCTGCGAACCGCCGCATAACCGCATCGCCGATCCTGCCGTTTGATCCGGTTACGACGATGATTCCATTTTCTATTTGGTTAGTAGTTTCTGTATTCATAGTTGCTGCTCCCGTCCGAGTACTATCCTCGGACAATGTTCATAAATTTTACGTGACTTAATCGGTCAGCTTTATAACGCTTCTCAATCACCCACGCGACGATCCTAGAGAATTCCCCACATAAAAACTTCAAACAGTTCCTTATTTTAACTCCTTCTCACTCGGTTCACTCACTTGCGAGGAATCGCCAAGTTCGTCCGCAGCTGACTTGTGTGTATACTGGTCCGGGTGTTGATAGAACAGCTTCATGCATTCCTCGCTGTCGAAGTAATACATCAACCCTTCATGTTCATACTCTCCGGCTGCATTCGTTTTTTCCACCCGCATACCACAAACGGGGTCTATATGACTTTTATGGTCCATCGTTATCTCCTTATGTCTGTTCTAAAATTCCTACTAATCCGGCAACCTGTCGCCGCGACATCACTTTCCATGCAATAACCAGAGCGAGCGTGATGAGCAACGCTCCGCTCAAAAGATACGGCGCGTTTATCTGCCAAATGAACAACACCCCGCCGAGTAGCGGTCCGCCCGCCTGACCCAGACTGTTGGCCGCATTCTGAATACCGAGCGAAGCTCCTGCCTGCCGTTCTCCGCCGCGTTTTGATATGAGAGCGGCAAGATTCGGAGCGATGAATGCCATTCCCAAGGCGAGCAGCGCAACGAACGCAAAAATAAAGAATTTGGTCTGTGCTGTCGCCAACAACGCGATTCCTGTTCCCATCAGCGCAAAGCCGGTGCCGATTTGAACCATTTCACTGATCTTACCGGCGAGAAACCCGACTGCTCCAGCCTGAAAAACGGTCATCACCAGCCCGCACACGACAAAAACGTAACCCACATCAACAGGACCGAAATCAAACTTTGCCTGAGCGAAAAGTGCAAATGTTCCCTCGAACATTGTCAAGGCAAATTGTCCGGCTAGCGTTAGTGCAAGCAACGGAGATAAGGTCTTCAAAAGAGTACCCCAGTCCGTCTTCAGTTTTTCACTCGTAACGACTACCGATTTTGTCTCCCGACCGTTTTTAGAAACTGTTTCAGGCAGCCATCGAAACGCTGCGATGAGCGTCAGCAGACCCAACAACGCCGCCACGAAAAACGGAATCGAGAAGCTGTCAATCTTAAAATGTCCGGTAGCACTCAAATCAATATGCCAGTCCCGTCGCGAGAGCAACCCCCCGAGTGCGGGTCCGACGACCACGCCGAGACTGGCCGCCGTGCCGAGCCATGCCATTCCGCGACTGCGTTCAGCTTTCGTCGTAATATCGACAACATAGGCGGCCGATGCGGGGAGGGTCGCAGACGACAAAACGCCCCCAACGATACGCGCGGCATAGAGCAACCACAACGATGTGGACAGGCCGAAGAGAACCTGAGCTACGACATAACCGCCGATTCCGATTAAGATCAAAGGTCTTCTGCCAATACGATCCGACCAGTGCCCCCATAAAGGTGCAAAGAAGAGCTGCATCAGCGAATAAACGCCTGTCAAAAGCATCACGTGCAGTACGCTAGATTGCGGCGATGCTCCCGCTTCGAGCGCCAGACGCTCTATATAAAAGGGCAACACCGGCAGCGTAATGCCGAAGCCGATCATTACGACGAACAAACACGCGAGAAGTACAAATAGTTGTTTACTTACCACACCAAAAACCCTTTGTTTGCCATATTGAATTCTCTACCACCACAACAGCCATTTGACTTGGTGTTCTTACCTTGTTCCTCGCCCGTTATCCTTGCCCCCGATAAAGATCCTCGCGAGTCAGCGGCAGGTCATCAGGCTGCCCGCGCGAAACGAGGATCTGATGAACTTCGACTACGCCTTCACGAAATGCGGCGGACGACGCCCGCAAATAAAGCCGCCACATCCGCACGAATCGTTCGTCGAATTGTTCAAGCACCGTCGGCACAACAAGCTCGAAGCGTTCGGACCAATGGTCCAGCGTTAAACGATAGTGCGGGGCGAGATTTTCGACATCCCAAACACGGAAATTCTTTGTCGCCAAATGCGAGATGATTTCGGGTAGTGTTGGAATATAGCCGCCAGGGAAAATGTGCTTTTCGATCCAACGGTTGATCGGTCCTTCTTCAACATTGGTAATCAAGTGCAGTAGGGCTAATCCGCCGGGCTTGAGCAGTTTCTCAACCGTTTCGACAAACCCCGAGAGATTTTCTTTACCGACGTGTTCGATCATCCCAATGCTGATTATCTTGTCGAATTGTTTTCCTTCTTCCCGGAGTACGCTGTAATCCGCCAGCCGGACATTGGCTTTCTTCTGCAAGCCTCGTTCTTCGATTGCCGAGTTCGCCCCCGCGAACTGTTCTTCGCTGAGAGTAATTCCGGTCGCAGTCACGCTATAGTGATCGGCGGCACGTATCACCAGCGAACCACAGCCGCAACCAATGTCGAGCAGAGTTTCGTCAGGTTGCAGCCGCAATTTCCTTAGGGAATGGTCGATTTTCTGCCGCTGCGCATCATCTAGCGTGTCGGACGCCTTACTAAAATAAGCGCATGAATAGGTCAACGATTCGTCGAGCCAAAGGCGAAAGAAATGGTTGCCAAGATCGTAATGGCGGGCTACGTTTTCTTTAGCGTGGCTGATCGATCGAAGTTTTCCGGCTACTCGCATAGCTGCTCCAGCCAATCCCGGAGCTTGTTGAGTAACGGACATCAATCCACTGCGAAGGGCGAGGGACATTAAATCAGCGAGATCGCCGTCCAGGTCAACGCGTCCGTCCATGTACGCTTCGCCAAAGCTAGTCAGCATATCGTCGCCGATCAGGCTGAGAATATCGTAATCATTGAGCTTCAAGGTAAATTGCGCCTCGCCGGAACCATAGGTCTCGGTCGTTCCATTCCCGTATCTAACCGCGAAGGAGCCGCCGGAAAGCTGTCCGAATAATTTGTCCAATGTCTTTTCCAGTGTCTTGTCTAATGACTGTTTTGCTAACATGATCTCTCTCCCGTTTTGTTCATGATACGGTCGCAGATAAAATGGTTTGGCATTTCAATACCCAATATATCAATGCTGGTGTCCGCCTGCTTTCGATTTAACGCCGCGACCTTGTGTATCGTCCCCGGCTGTCCCTTCATTGTGATCATTGCTGTGTTGATGACCTCCACCATGTCCCCCATGTCCGCCATGACCGAAAAGGTGCATCGCGATGAATAGTCCAAAAATCAGAATCCAAAACCAATTTGCCTGTACCCAATCCATTTTAATTTCCTCCTAAAGGCTAGTTCCCGACCCCGCGATAGGTTGACATCGTCCCCGTTTTCTCGCGAGCCGGAATGCATTTTTATCCCTCGAAATATTCCATACTTCCCAACCGTCCCGAAGCGAATGGGCCGCGATCCCTTCAAGAGCCGTTTCGCTACGTTCAGAAACTTCCGCTGCCAAAAGCATTTTCATTACTCCTCTTGAGTCTTCGGGCCGCGGACAATCTCGACGGAGCACTTGGCGTGAAGAGCTACGGCCTGCGAGACCGAGCCAAGCAGAAATCCTTCGACCGCCCCATAGCCGTGGGAGCCGACGACGATCAAATCGGCCCCGAACGTTTCAGCTTCTTCGAGGATCACTTCTTTTGGCGAGCCAGAAGGGACGCTCGTCGTAATATTGAGTTTGCTGCTCTCGGGCCCCGCGCGGAGCTGGACTGCCGCATTTTCAGCGGCTGTGGTAGCTCGCTGAAAGTAAGATTTTTCGATCTCGCCATAGACGTTCATGTCTGGGCCGTCTCCAGGATAGGCGAGGGGCAAATACGGCAGGTCGGCCACGGATATTACGTACAATTGGCTGCCTTCGGGAAATGGTTGGCGAGCGATCTCCTCTACCGCCGCATCGCTTTGTGAGGAGCCATCGATCGCCAAAAGTATTTTCCATGCCTCTTCTTTTTGTCTCGCTCCGCGAACGATCTCGACGGAACAAGTCGCGTATAGAGCGACGGCGTGTGAGACCGATCCGATCCAGAAACGCTCAACCATTCCATAACCGTGGGACCCGACGACGATCAAATCAGCTCTGAACGCCTTTGCTTCGTCGAGGATGACGCTTTTTGGAGAACCGTCGGTAGCAATCGTTGTCACGGTCAAAGTTGGTTTTTTCTGCCGCAATATATTCGCCGCATTTTCGGTCGCATCCTCAGCCGCCTTTAACGCATCATGGTCAGCTCTGGCATAAAACTCCTCCGACACTCCCATCGGTTCCACGCGAGTGAGTAGTGAGGTCCTTTCATAAGCCGAAACGATCCGAATGCTCGTATCTGTCGGGAAAGGCCTGGCCGCGATCTCATTGACAGCCGCTTTGCTTTGTTCCGATCCATCCGTCGCTAGTAGTATTCTCATTATTTTCCTCTTTTGTTAGTTTTCACTCCTTAGTCGAGATTGGTCTCAATCTGCCCGGTTTCTCGCATTTCGACCACCTTTGACAAGACGGGGATGACGACGGTAAGTTGAGACCGACGCTTAACAAATCGTTCTATTGCTGCTTCCTCAGAGCGAAAACATTGTAAAGCGGCACCCAAATGAGTGCGATATACCAACCGTAGGCGTAGCTCTCAATTAGCCCGAGAAAAAAACTGCCCCAGCTCAGCCACTGGAATCCGGGCAGTAGCTTTTGCCACGCCTGGAACATCGCATGGGCCGGAAACAAAAGGTCAAACCCAACACACAAGACAAAAGTTATGGCCAGGAACAAACTGGTCGCGAAACCCACTGCTACTAATGAAAGTCCTTGCTTCATTGTCATCTCCTCTTTAACCGTTATAGCGCCCCGGTTCAGCATCAAACTGATCCAGGCAAGTTCGTGAACAGAAGCGATATTCCTTGCCCTCGTACACGCGTCCATAGCCCGATGCCGGATCTACTTCCATTCCGCACACCGGATCTGTTGGATCGCGGCCAACCCTTCCTTGCACGGCGTGCCCCCCGTGGGTGCCGTCACCCTTCACCACTCCATCTGAATCACCCTGACCGCCGTGATTTCCATGGCCTCCGTGACCATGCACCATGTGAGAGCCACAGCCGAATCTCATCATGAAATAGAAGAATCCCGCGATCGCCAATAACCACAATATGCCTTCCATGATCCGCCTCCTTGACCTTTGTCTTTCCTATGCTCGTGACGTTTTAATCCCGCCGCTCGCTTGAATGGCCCTTCTTAGCTTTTCCACAATCTGTAGGACCCTAAGCAGAATTCTCACCTCGCGTCGTCGCCAGACTCCGCCATTGACCCCAACGGGGGAAGAACATCGGCACACGTTTTCGGTAGGCTCTATATTCATCACCGAATTGTTCCTCGACTTTTCGTTCCTCACTTCGCGCCAGAAAAAAGTATGCGAGAACAATAACGGGAAAAAGAGCTACCGAAAAAATGGTTGGCCAATGAACAATCCCTTCGCCGAAGATCGCGATGAATAGCCCGGTATATTGGGGATGCCGCACCAATCCGTAAAGGCGGTCTGTGACGAGCCTATTCTCCTGTCGGGCTCGGTGAAGTTCGCGCCACCCCTCCATGAATATTCCAATGCCTGCAAACAGCAACGTGTAGCCGATGATCATCGAGATCATCATGCCCGCCTCTCCGTAACCCAGCAGCGTGGACCAGAGGTTAGCATTCAGGTAAGTCTGATCGAGGCCAAAGAAACGGACGAGTAAGTAGATAGTGAGTGGAAAGCCGTACATCTCGGCATACAGGGCAATAATAAAGGCCTGGACCACGCCGGCACTCGCCCACTCACGCCACGTCTTAGGTGCGAGATACCGATACAAGAGCCACGAGACCACCACGATCACGATCAGGGCGACGGCCCAAGCTCCGGAATGTTCAATATGTTCGTTCATAGTCAAGCTCCTTTAGTGGTTCTCCCTGTAGCGTTGTTCATCGTGTGAGATGCTCTTGCTCGTTAACCCACAAGCTGTCTGGTTTATGAGATCTCCAAAAACCGAAAAACCGATTGTGAGGCTTATTTGCCGTAATTTTCCCGACGTTCATCTCAAGTGACGATTTATCAGGAACACCTCGTCGTCCTGTAATTTTTTCAACGAGAATACGAAAATATATCGGTTTATCATCCGTTCCCGGAGTGCGGTAATCTCTGGCAACATACACCGGTTGCCACCACATCGGGTGCCGGGAAAGCGTTTCATATGCCCGGGTTCGCTCGGCTTCAAATTCCGGCGTGTCCGGCAGTTCTTCATAGCGCCCGAAGGCAATCAGGCTGGTCCATTCAAATTGATTTTTCATGTCGTCCACCTCAACAC
>JBATDM010000073.1:0-231011 GCA_049663465.1 Pyrinomonadaceae bacterium | reverse complement strand
ACCGGTCCGCACCCGGAAACTGCACTCCAAAATCAAGCGTGACCGAAAATATCCCATCGGCGACGTTTACCGCAAATTGGTTCAGCGTCGCCCCAAACTGCGTCCCGCCGCTCGCCGCGTCGTACAGAGCAAACTGGAAGTCATAACTTCCGTTAGCCGCATTCGCACCCTGCTTTAGACTGCCCTGATAATTAAACTCGGTCGACTGGGCAGAAACGGTGGCGAAAGAGACCAACAGCACTAAAACTGTGATGGTTAGCGTAGCGTATCTCATATATCTGTCTCCAAAAATGTTCTTTTTTCTAGAGATAGTGTTGGAAAGCGAAAAAACATTTCAGTTGATGCCGTGTTGCTATGGTGGCGAGATATTTCCTGCTTTACAGACAAAAGCATGCTACGCCGAGACCGGTTTGAAGCGGTCCGGGGTGTGAGGTATGAGGTGGTGTGACCGAGCGCTATTTCCAGTCGCCGAGGATGGTGAACGCGCTCCAGTAGTAAGGAGATCGGTAGCGTGGGATGGCTTGCATTTCTATCTTGGTCTGCCTCATCGCTTGCGACGCAGACATCTTTTTTCGCAGATGGTTCGTGTAGAACCGCTTCATGAACTCGGCGGTCGCCGAATCATCTACCTTCCAGAGACTGGCAATGACCCGGTTAGAACCGGCATAGAGGAAGCCGCGTGACATACCGATCAGGCCTTCGCCGCGAACGTCCTTGCCGAGTGCGGTCTGGCAGGCGGAGAGCACGACGAGGTCGCTGGAAAGATCAAGGTTGTAAATATCATTGAGCGTCAAAAATCCATCTTGATCTTGGCCATTCTTGTCATATAGGGAAAACACCAGGCCCGACAGTTCAGGCCGCGAAGAATTTAACAACCCATGTGTTGCAAAGTGCAATATCTTGTAACCTTTGAGATCCGCCTTTTCGATATTCGCAAGACTTGCCTGAAAGTCCATCCGAACATTGGCGTTTTTCTCATCGATCAAACCAGCAATATTCCTCGCTTCCTGACGCGATGCGAGCAGACGCGGCAAGGTCTTGCCAAACTGGAAATCCCGCAGAACCTCCGCCATCGTTGTGTTTTTCTCGACCCGGTTTGAGCCCTTCGCGATCCGGGAATCACCCATATCGAAAACGGGATCGGCAAAAATAGCAATAGTCTTATCATCCGGCCCTGAGTTTTTCGGGTTTGCACGCAATTGGGCCAAAACCGACGCAGACGGCAACACGATGACCTCGTTTGTCTCGACGAGTAACTGGTCTTTGGACTTCGGACTCAGGACTTTGGACTTTGGACTCGGAAGTGCCGAAAAAGGAATGTATTGCAGCACGCCGTCGGCAACTATCGCTATGCGCCTATCGCCGATCTTTGCTGCGACCTGCGCAAGCAGCATTTCACTCACACTCTCAGCTAGGGCTCGCGTTTTCGCTTGTTCATCCTTTTTGTTTGCCATGACCGAGTCATAAAATGCTCTGGCTTTTTCTTCGATCGTTCTACGGCCGGGCAGTGCAAAAACTTCGATCGAATCTTTTGTTACCAACCAGGCAAAACTTCGCTTTTCACCGAGTTTGTATTCGAGCAGAACGGTTTCGTCGTCGAGCAGGGCTTGAATATCTTTGGTCGCCGCCGGCATAGCATTTCGCAGGCTTGCCAGACGCGGATTCGCTTTGTCGATCTCGGTGTTTACTGTTTCCGCTGCGATCTGGAGGTCATTTATTTCGGCGTTGATCTTGTCGATCTGTTCGAGAGTCGAGTTACTGGTCTGAAGGCTTTCGCGTTTTCGATATTTGTTGTTGATCTCATCGGTAAGATCTTTTTGTTTATCACGCAACTCGGGCTTAATTCCTTTATCAAGGTCAACCCTGGCTTCCTGAAGCAGATCGATCAAACTGCGTGAACGCGAACGCTCGCTCATCTCAAACGCGAGGGTAACGTTATTTGCCATGTTCTCTTTCTCCGAACGCTCGATCAACATGTCGATGTAAAGTTCGTAGAAATTCTGAACGGTCGCAAAATATCCGGTTCGCAGGTCTTTGTTTCTTATCTCGCCGCGTATTTTTTCGATCAACTTCAATCCGTCTTCAAGATTCTCGACGGCCTTGGCGAAATTTCCCCGGCTTCTCTCGACGAGTGCTAAGTAGTACAAAGACTGAACCGAGTATCTGAGCGTTCCGGTTTCGTTCGCCAATGAGTTGGCTGCCTGAAAAAGCTGATAGGCCTTCTCCGTTTCCCCCGTTTCCTGATAGACCTTTCCTAAACCTATGTAAAATGGCGGGGAATCGATTCGGTAGCCGACTTTTTCCTGAAGGTCCAAGGCACTCTCAAGATACTCAACGCCTTTCGCAGAATTGCCCAACGCGATATTTGCACGCCCGAGACTATTTAGTATTTGCGGTTGAAGGACGGGCACGTTCATGGATCTATACAACGGTAAGGCCTGTTCAAAATATTTGATCGCCATCTCAGGCTGGTTGAGCGAAAGATAGGATAATCCGATATTGCCAAGCGCGACCGCCTCGTTCGACTTGCTCGCTATCTCCTGTGCTATTTCCAGCACCTCTTTATTCATCAGGAGTGCCTTTTCATATTCACCGGTCTGTCCCCAGATGTTCCCAATCCTGCCCGCCGCGACCAGTTCCATTCGCCTGTTTTTCTGCTCACGCCACATTTGCAAAACCCGCAGATTAACATCGAGAGTCTGCTGAATTTCACCAAAATCGAGAAGTACATTGCCCATCGAATGCAGTGCTCTGGCTTCAGCAACCTCGTCCTGTTTGACCTTTGATAGTTCAACTACTTTCTGCCATATTTCAATGACTTTTTTATAGGAGGCAACGGTTTCGTCATCTTTCAGATCATCGACCCGGCCCATCAGGTCCGTCATTTCCTTGGCGGCCTGATTCTTAATACGGTCATCCCTGATCGTTGGTCGGATCTCAGTCAGCTCGATGATAAATTTTCCTGTGAAAGCGTGGCGATTTCCCGCCGAAACATCAACACGATAATCACCGGAATTTTCGGCAATGACCAAAATTGTCTCTTTTCCGACGCGGCCGAGCGGCATTCCCCACTCGAGCATTTTTATGCCTGTCGGATCGAAAGAGGTCAATGTTACGTCAACTTCTGACTGGTCAACCTCGACCGTCGCGGTTTGACCAGCCAATAAATTGATCCTGAATTGCTGCGGCTTGTTGCCAGCGATCTCTGAACTTAGGGGTGTCGACAGGAATAGATCGGTAGGCTGCCGCTGAGCGAGGGTATGCGTACAAAATAAGAAAACAACGGCCAGGATCTTAATCATGGCCGTTGCTTTTGGTCGTTGTCCTTTCATCATTTGGCAGAGCTTTCCCGAAAATATTGACTATCGGTACTTTCTACTAAATATGAATTTGAGTCAACTTTTTTCCAGTTGTCCGAATGAACCTGGAGCGTGCCGCACCGATAGATTGCCCCGCAGGAAAAGCAGCTATTTATCGTCCGACTCTAAATCTTTTATTGATAAAACTATCGGTCGTGAATCGTTTTCTTCATTAATGATCCTGAGTTTGTAAGTACTATTGCCATCACTTTTAACTTGAATATTTGAGCCCGTCGTGTGTCCGCTCGACAGAAACTCACCACCGCGTCTAATTTCATACTTGAACTTGCCGTCATTCGTTTGTTTGATCGCTAACGTTCTGAATCCTTTTCCTGAAATCAGCCATTCAAACGTTGAGAGAGGTTTAACGGTTGTTCTAACCGTTGCGGCTCCGTTCTTATCCAGCTTTATACTTTTTTGTGCACGCGCATCGGTTGCTGAAAATACGATCAGCGCAATCGTTAAACATAGGAACCGAATCATTAGTTTGTTCATTCAATATTTCTCCATTCTTGGGCGTTAAATTACTGCATATTTGCAAATTCGCAGCTAAAGATAGCCACGAATTTCGCGTACTTAATTGGGGCTCAACAGGCTATCGCGGTTTGATCGAAATATTCAGACTGAAATCACCTTCGGTCAGGCCCTTTGCTCCGGCGATCCCGATCAGGATGCTGTATGGAGAATTCACAGAAATATACTCGATCTTCCGAACCCCGTCATCCTTGTTTTTGGCGACCCTGCCGCCGGGAAGATTCGCATAGATCGGATACTTTGCCTCGCACGAGATCGCACGCTGGACATTTGGCGGGACAGGTTGGTCATTCGGATTGCTGCTCTGACGCAGTGCGTACATATTCAGGGCAGCATTATCCTTCGGCGTCATCGTGATCGTCATCGACGAAGCCGCCGGAAGCGTCACGCGATAGAAAACGTGATTGCCCGTAAACATCTCGAAGCGAGTTCCCGGAAAACACGCTACCTGGCTGCTCTCCGCCCAACGCAGAGGGATGGTTTGCCCGTCTTTGATGTTTCCCGAAATTACACCACCAGCCACCGGATCGGCAGGCATCGTCAGCGGCGTAACTTTTGCGGTTTGCGCTTTTTGAGCAAAAACTGCACTGCTCAGCACCATCGCCAGAATAAATAGTTTGATCGTTAATTTCATAGTTTTCTCCTTAGAACTCCATTCGAAAAATGGAAAGCATTTAGTCGGTCAAGTTTGTCCCATTCAAAAATAGTTCTTTGCTCTATTATTTATAGTGTTGAAACTCGGAAAAGCCTTTCACTTTCTATTCCTAAAAAGGGGCAGACCGACACCCTCCGAATATCAGGATTTTGTCATCCGATCTATTGAACAAAATATGGCTCTCCGACCTTAGGCACATTCGCCGCCATCCGCTTTCCTTCATCGCTTTTCCATTGAACGCCATAAAACAAGCCCGCATTTGGCATCGGCATCAAGCGTTCACCGATGGAATTTTCGTCCGAGGGAAATTCGGTTTCGATCAGATATGCTCCCCAATGTAGATTCATATTGCCGCTAGCTTGTTCAGCGTGTTCGACCGGAAAGCCATTGCTTGCGACCGTCCATTTGAATTTGCGGATAATTTCGTTTTTATTTCGAAGTTCGCATTCCCAATTTCCGGTTTTTCGAGTCATATCAGGATTTCCTGACTGTCCTTGTCCGTTCCAGACGATCGGCAAATTTATCCAGTATTGATAAAAGCCTAAAAACTGCGGTGCCTTGCCGTCGCGTTCCCATTTCACCGTATCTCCGCGAACTGATGCTTCTTTGACCTGTCCATCATTTTCAAACTTTACACGCTCACCATTGACGGAACAGCGGACAGACGGAACTCCCGAGAAATTTATTGCGCTATTGGTAATGGCGACGTTGAAGAATATATCAACATTTCCCTTAAGATAGCTTCCGCCATTGATGTTTTGATAACCGTGTTTCACGCCACCGCTCGCGGTACTTGGACGCAAATACAAAATGCTCGCCGAAGCTTCGGCGTGGCGTTGAATGAAATAGTCAGTTACGCCAGGAATATTGCCGGGACGAATTTTCTTCGCTTCTTTCACTTCGATCTTGTAAGTTCTTAGAACTTCTTCCTCATCCGTGTCGCCATTGACCGATGACACCTGTACGTCGAAAGTCCCTACTCCGGCAACGAATTTCTTTTCATCATAACAACCGTAACTCGGCGCGGTCATCAGATAATCATCGTCCGGTGAATTCCTCGTTCGTGGGTCCTGATCTTCCGATCTGCGGTAAGTTTCGCCCTCGCAGAACATCTTGCTCAAAGGCTTGCCGCCCTTACTGACAACGACATTGAATCCGCTGCTCTTCGGATAGGTACCGAACGCCCGAAGATGTGCGGTCATCGTCCAGCCTTTTGAAATATCGCCACGATATTTTTCGCTCCGTTCGGTAACGGGTTTCGCCTCAAAAAATGTGTAACCGTCATCAATTACATTTTGACGATATTTCCCGCCGGACGTTCCTGTTTTGTTGCCGATCTCTTTTCCGGCCTTTGGCGTTTCGGGTGCATTCAGTTTTGGAAGTTTGATCTTCGGAAACTGAGCGACCGAGAATGTTGCGAGAAAAAGAATTGTGATCAATCCATAAGATATTGACTTGTTCATTATGTAAGACGCTTCCCTTGGATCTGCTGTAATTATTGATCTTCATAGGTAGTGTAAAAATCTCAAAAAACATTTCACTTTTTGTTTCAAGCACAAAAAAAAGACGGTCGAAGCCGTCCAAGAGTAGAGTGAAAATTTGTGTTCTTTTATTGCACTACACGAAACTGAAAATCCGCTACTGATTCATTTTCGCCAGAATCATTTTTGCCGCTGAGTTTGATAATGTAGTCACCGCGTCTTAGTTTATCGGCCGGAATGTTGAGAGATATCTTTGAGCTATTTGCCTTTAAATTCTTCGCCTGAAATAGAATATTGCCGTCTGCATCGACCAATACGCCCGCGTAAGTCTTGTAATCCACGCTTTCAAGATTAAGCTGCAATATCGCGGCCTTGGCACCCTTTTGCAGATTGAGAACCTTATTTTTCCCTTCTGAACGAACCGTACCGGCGAATAGGGCAAGTACCGGGTTTGGCGGCGTCACGTTTACCGGCGTTTTGATGGGCGTAGGGGATGGCGTGATTGTTTCGATATCGTTGTTTGCGTCGGGCGCAGGCGAATCTGAGCTAGCGGGCGATGCCGTCGGCTCTGGAGTCGAGGCTGCGGGAGTAGGTTCGGCTTTTTCAATGTCGTTATTTCTGACGATCTCCGGCTGTGGTCGGTTCGAATTTTGGTATAGGACCCAACCCCCAATCATCGCAAATATCAACGCAAATGCGCCGAGCGCAGCAAACTTGGGGACAAAGAGAATAGCGGCGAACCTATCCCACACGGAAACGTCAACCGCAGCTACGGCCGTTTTTTTTGCATCGGCCGAAGCGGTTCTTTCCTCATCTATTCTGTTGAGCAGTTGCCGCGAAAGCTCAACCCGTTGGCGACGTGCGACCGTGGATAGGAAATGCGTCTCAAACTTCGACCGCTCAGCCGCATCCATCCATCCGCGAACGTACTTTTCGGTCAATTCATCTTCGACAACCTTTATCTCGTCAAAAAGATCGGTGTCCCTAATAAATCGCTCTTCAAGATCAAAACGTTCTTCCTCCGACATTTCGCCGAAAAAGAATCGTCGGATCAGTTTTTCGTTTTGCATTTCCACGAATTCATTGCTCCAAGTCTAAGTGTTTAAGACAGCAAAAACGTTTCACCGATGGCAGCTTACAATGCCTGTAGTTCGCCGCAGCAGTCTTTTGTGCATCTTCCCAGTTTCGATTTCAAGCGGCTGACACGTATCCGAAGACTGTTGAGATTCGTTCCCAACTCGTCGGCCAATCGTTTCCGGCTCCGGATCATAGTTTTCTCATCGGTATCGAAATACCGGATCAAAAGTTCTCGATTATCGACAGGAAATTCTGCGAGACATCTGTCTAGGCATTCAAATCTTTTGTCCTTTTCATCCTCTTCGACTGACGCATGTTCTATCCCAGCAGAGTTCGTTTCTCGTGAGTTCTCATCAAACTCTTCGTGGCGCATGATCTCGCGCCTGTTTTCGAGCAGCACAAATTTCGCCACCGATCCGCAATACGCGTCAGCGTTTTCAATAACTTCACCATCAATGATTTTCTTAATTGTGCGGTCAAAAACTATGTCGGTGAGCCCCTCGACATTTTCACAACCTCGCCATTCGAAGAACCGCTCTAGTTTTTCGCGCAGCACAAGGTACTTCTCGGCCGCTGTCTGATCGTCGCCGTCAAGCGTTTTGAGAAATGAACTAAAGCCTTTTTCGTTTGATCTCTTGGGCATTTGACCTTGATGAAAGTATCAATTCCAAATTCTTGGCGGCAGATAGCGTTGCTTGAGGCCGAAAGATTTCCTATGCTGTCATTATCTATTGACTTTATTATTTAGAAAATCGCGAGAATATACAATATGGATGCAACAGCCCTAGGAAGAGAAGATCTGAGACCAGCACTGACACTTTTGACAGAAGAAGAAGAGCTATTTCGCTCAGCGGTACGCGAATTCGCCGAGGGCGAAGTGCGGCCAAAGGTCGAGGCGATGGAACATGCCTCGAAACTCGACGCCGACCTGATCAAACAGTGTTTCGACCTCGGATTGATGGCGATCGAATCGCCCGAGGAATACGGTGGTGCGGGTTCGACGATATTTAACGCTGTGCTGGCGATCGAAGAACTCGCCCGCGTGGACGCGAGCGTATCGGTTTTTGTCGATGTTCATAACACGCTCGTGACCAATGCCCTGATGCGTTGGGCCAATGATGAACAAAAGAAGAAATATCTCACCCAAATGGCGACGGGCAAGGTCGGAGCGTACGCACTTTCCGAGGCGAGCTCGGGCTCGGACGCGTTCGCACTGAAAACACGGGCCGTTGATAAAGGCGATCATTACGAACTCACCGGCCAAAAGCTTTGGATAACGAACGGCAACGAAGCCGAGATCTTCCTGATGTTTGCGACTATCGATCCGGACGCTGGTTACAAAGGGATCACGGCGTTCATCGTCGAGAAAGGCTTTGAAGGATTCTCGGTCGGCAAGAAGGAAGACAAGCTCGGCATCCGTGCGTCTTCGACCACAGAGCTGATCCTCGACAACTGCAAAGTCCCGAAAGAAAACGTCCTCGGCGAGGTCGGTAAAGGCTATAAGGTCTCGATCGAAACGCTCAACGAGGGCAGAATCGGTATCGGTGCACAGATGCTAGGTGTCGCTCAGGGTGCCTACGAAGCGGCACTCAACTACACGCAGGAACGCGAGCAATTTGGCCAATCGATCGGCAGCTTTCAGGCAGTGCAGTTTCAGCTCGCCGAAATGGCCGTCGAGATCGAAGCAACAAGATTGCTCGTTTACAACGCGGCCCGTCTCAAAGACGCCGGCAAACCGTTCCTAAAAGAAGCGGCAATGGCAAAGCTCTACTCCTCACGCTGTGCCGAGGCCGTCTCATCCAAAGCCATCGAACTCTTCGGCGGCTATGGCTACGTCAAAGATTACCCCGTAGAAAAATTCTGGCGCGACAGCAAGATCGGCTCTATTTACGAAGGCACGTCGAATATGCAACTGCAAACGATTGCGAAGCTGATAATGAAGTAGCATGACCGCCGAAGAGATCACAAACTATCTGACCGAGCTAAACGACGAGCTTCGCCTGATGGATATCAAGGGCGAAGTTTCGCTTTATGGCGGTGCGGTGATGTGTTTGGCTTTTAAAGCGCGGCCGGCGACCAACGATGTTGATGCGATATTCGAGCCGGTAAGGGCTATTCGCAATGCGGCCCTTAAGATCGCCGACCGCCACGGGCTGGAGATCGACTGGATCAACATGGCTGTAGAGATCTTCGTCGTTGATCATCCCCGCACGGTAATACTAGACTTGCCAAACCTAAAGGTTTTCGTGCCCGACGCGAAATATATGCTCGCGATGAAAGCCATATCGTTGAGGCCTGATAGTAACGACACTAAAGATCTGGAATTCTTGATTCGTCACCTCGCCTTGAATAGAGCTGAGGAGGTTATGACCATCGTTGCTGATTTCTATCCCAACAAGCAGATCAAGGAGGAAACGCGTGATCTGCTTGAGGAGTACTTCTCGAATGATAACCGCCGCTGACACAAAGATGAAGTTTCGAGAGTCGCCCGAATGGTGGAAGGTTGCTCTCTACGACTTCGTTGACGATTTTCGCCGACACCGTGATTTGCAGGCAGTCGCGAGGCAGTTTCCATGTGACGATGAGCGGCGTGACGCCGTTCTGGCGGGTGTCATCGAAACATTATGCGACGAGATGAAACTTCAGATTCCACAATGGCTGGTTGATGTTCCTAGCTGTAGCACGCCTTATTTTATGGCGGGATACGAAAGCCTTAAAGCTCCCGCCCTAGTCCAGAGCCCCGTTCGCATGAGACTCAGGAACGTTTTTGTACTGGAGAATTTCCTTCACCGTGTCTGATCAGATCACAATCCGCGAGGCCACGATCGATGATGCAAAGCTGCTCACTGATCTGGCTTACACGACCTTTTGGGATGCGTTTGCGCATCACCCCAAGAATGCTCCGGATGATCTTAAGGCATATATGCGGCAGGCGTTCAACGCCGAACAGATAGCGGCTGAGTTGGCCGAGCCGACCTCTATCTTTCTTATCGCCGAGATCGAGGGTGAGCCGGCGGGTTATGCGAAATTGAACATCGATACAACCGAGGACGGCATTACCGCAGCGCGTCCCATCGAGTTGAATCGTCTTTACGCTCACCAGCAGTTTTTGGGCAAAGGCATCGGACAAAGTTTGATGGAAGCATGTTTTAACCTCGCCGCCGAGCGCGATCACGATGTGATGTGGCTCGGCGTGTGGGAATACAACCCGCGGGCACAGCGATTCTACGAGAAGAATGGTTTTGCGGTCGTCGGTCGCCATACTTTCCAACTCGGCTCAGACCCTCAAACGGATCTGCTGATGCAGAAAGAACTTTAGCCACGAATTGCACGAAGAGCACGAATAAACCCAATTCGTGACATTCGTGCAATTCGTAGCAAAACTTCTTGATTTATCCCCCTTGATGCGATATTGTTGCACATGTGCGACAGGTTACAAATCCGCCTAATCCCTACAACAAATACTCAGCTGAGTACGTCGGCGAGCCACCACCCACGAAGTTAGAGGTATTTGAGGAAACTGCTACCAAAAAGGTCATTACAAAGGCGTTCGCATCCGACTGGGAAGGCGGTTGGCGATATACGGTCAATTGCTATCGCGGATGTGTTCATGGCTGTACGTACTGTTTCGCACGGCAATATCACGAGTATCTCGGTTATGGTGCCGGGACGGATTTTGAGACGAAGATAGTCGTCAAGCCAAACGCTCCGATGCTCCTTCGCGAAGAGCTAAAGAAATGCCGTGACAAGATGCCGCATCTCGATTTTTCGTTTGCGACTGATCCGTACCTGCCGCTCGAAGCGAGCTATGAACTGACAAGAAAATGCCTCGAAGTTTGTGTTGATTTTCAGATACCCGTCGGTGTAATTACAAAAGCGCCACTTGTGACCCGCGATATCGATCTTTTGAAGAAGCTAAAGAAGGTCTCGGTCTTTTTTTCTCTTCCTTTTCTCACCAAAGAAAGGTCAAATCCATTCGAACCATACACGCCAGTGCCCGAGGCTCGTTTTCGTGCAATGAAAACTCTGGCGGATGAGGGGATAACCATCGGTATCGGCATCGCACCGGTCATTCCCGGCTATAACGAATCTGACATACCAGGCTTGCTCGAACGTGCGAAAGACTGTGGTGCCACGTGGGCATTCATGTCGATGCTGCACCTCGATACTGATTCGATCGAAGCGTACTTTGTTCAAAAGATGCATGACCGTCTCTCACCGACTGCAGTGTCCAAAGTCATCAACACCATGAAACGAGAACGCGGCGGAACACTCCGCCACGCCACATACAAAGACCGCAGCACGGGCAAGACCGAACAATGGGAAGTCACGAAGAAGGTATTTGACTTTCATGCAAGGCGGTTAGGATTCATGCAGAATCAAGAACAAACCGATGAACCCGATACTGCGATATTTCCCCTACAGCAAAAGCTCTTTTGATCGCCGCGCCGCGTACATCTGAGATAAAGGCTTGATAAGAAACAAAAGGGCGAAGTAGAAATGATGATGTCGAGTCTCGATTTTATTCGATCGATCTCCGGGTCACTGCGTCTCTGCGGTTCATTTCCCCTCTCGAATTCGCTAAAGTTACTTCTATGCAAGATCGCACGGAAGTCTTTCGCCAGATGCTCAAGGCGGACCCGGAAAACACAATGGTCATGTTTGGCCTCGCCAAGGAATATGAAAAGGTGGGCCGCCACACGGACGTGATCGATCTGCTCGAAAGCTACTTGGTGAAAGCCGATGACGAAGGCAATGCCTACGGCGTCCTCGCAAACGCCTATGCGTTGTCAGGAGATCGCGAAAAAGCCATCGAAACGTACAAGAAAGGCATCGATGTGTCAATGGCACACGGCCACCCGTCGATGGCAAACGAATATCGGATGACCCTTGATCTGGATTTTGAGGCAGAACCGCCCGCGTGAGCGGGCGGAACGACGCAAACATTGAGCGGGATGGGCATTTCCACGAGTCTTGTTTCGCAAGTTGTGCCGCCCGCTCACGCAGGCGGTTCCGACTTGCAGGAAAATACGCTCGCTTTCTTGATCCGTACAGGTTTCTCCGGCTTTTCCGTGTTTAGCGGTGCTTTGTTGATCGCATCTGCGACGTCCATTCCCTTGGTGACCCGTCCGTATGCTGCAAATAAACCATCGAGGTGCGAACCCGAGCTTACGAGAATAAAGAAATTCGTTGTAGCAGTATTTGGCTCTTCGCCGCGGGCCATCGAGACGATGCCTCGTTCGTGAAGGATTTTGCTTGGCTCGTCGGGTACGGTCCGACGCGCACGTGCTCCCATTTCAAAGTTTACGCCGCCTGTGCGGGTCCAGATGTTACCGCCTTGGACGACAAAACCGGGGACGACGCGGCTAAACGTGGTCGTGTCGAGCAGACCGGTCGCGGTCAGATTTAGGAAATTGCGGACGGATTCCGGAGCGGTCTCGGGAAACAGTTCTATTTCGATATCGCCAGCCTCAGTTTCAAGCCTGACGCACTTTGACGCCATTGTCCTAACATTGGCCTTGTCAAAGGGTTCGACAACCACGGGCGCCTCGGGCGTTGGCCGCGCATTGGCTTTCTCCAGAACCTTTTCTGGGGTCGGCGAAGGAACCGGCGTCTGCCCGAGTCCCGACAACGCACCCACTACCACCATCAAAACCAAGCCAGATCCGTATTTTCTCAACATTTTCTGTATTTTCCGTAAAACCGATTCGAGTGTAAAGTGTATCAAAGCCTAGGAACCATTTTAACGTTATGAAAAAACTCCAGATCTTTGCAATTGTCCTCATTCTGGCGGCATCCGCTTTTGCCCAACGTCAGCACGGCACACGTCCGACCGAGACGGGCGGACCGCTTAAATTTGAGCAAGCCGTTTTTGATGTACAGAATTATGACATCACGATCACCGCTGATCCGAGTACAAAGTCGATCACCGGCACGACCGTGATGACCGCACGCACCGTCATCCCGACGAACGTCATCGTGCTCGATCTCGACACGCCGTTCACGATCAGCAAACTGACTGACGGAACTCGCGAACTAAAGTTTGAGCATAAGGACGGCAAGGTCTGGATCTGGTTCCCAATGACCAAACAGGTCGGCGATGAGATCAAAACAAGTATTAGCTATTCGGGAACGCCGCGGGTCGCGCCAAATCCGCCGTGGGTCGGCGGCTTTATGTGGGCAAAAACGCCTAACGGTGCCGATTGGATCTCAGTTGCTCTGCAGAACGACGGTGCGGATCTGCTTTTTCCGTGCAAAGATCATCCATCGGACAAACCAGCAACAGCTACGATGAACATTTCAGTTCCTGATCCTCTGATAGCAGTCGGCCCTGGGAAATTTATCGGTACACAAAAATCTACTTCGAGTCCCGGCTACACGGGCTACATCTGGCGGATGACAAATCCTATCGCCAATTACTCGCTCGTTTTCAACGCCGCCCCGTACAAGTTGATCGAAGATAACGTCAAAAGCATCACCGGCGAGATGATCCCTCTGAAGTTCTACATCCTGCCCGAAAACTACGACAAAGGTGCAAAGCTCGTTGAGGAGACCAAGAAATACAACGCATTTTTTGAGAAATATCTTGGGCCATTTCCTTTCCGCTCGCAGAAATTGGGGATAGTCGAGACGCCGCATTTGGGCATGGAACATTCGACGGCGATCGCCTATGGCAACAAATATAAATTTGCCGAAGACGGTTTTGACTGGCTAATGTTCCACGAATACGGCCACGAATGGTGGGCTAACCTCGTGACGGCGAGCGACTGGCGCGACTTTTGGATACACGAGGGCTTTCAGTCATTTCTCGATACGCTCTGGGTCGAGGAAACAAAGGGTAAGGACGCGTATTTCGCAGCAATGAAGAACCGCGCCAAGGGATTTAAGAACAAACAGCCCGTGGCACCGCGCGAGCAGAAATTCTCATATCAGGTCTATATGGCCGAACCTGATTATCTGAATTCCGACGGCGACATCTATGGCAAAGGCGCGTATTTCCTTCACACGCTCCGCTACCTGATCGGCGACGAAGCTTTCTTTAATGCCCTCCGCCACATGGCCTATCCGACCAAGGAAATGGAATCATGGACAGACGGCCGCCAGGAACGTCTCGTTAACACTGACGACTTCCTCACCATCGCCGAAAAAGACTCGGGGATGGAACTTGATTGGCTTTTTGAGATGTATCTGCGTCAGCCGAAGCTGCCGAGGCTCGCTATGGCGGGGACCGGGTCAGGCTCTTCCGGGGCCGTGACATTGAGCTGGGAAACCCCGAACAATATGCCGTTCCCGATGCCAATCGATGTCGAGATCAACGGCAAGATCCAGCGGGTTGAAATGAAGGCCGGGAAAGCCACAATAAACTTCAACGGGTCAACGCCGGTCATCGATCCGAATGGATGGGTCTTGAGGGCCCAATAGGGCCGCATCGATCCAAATTGCCCGTTTTCCGCGCCTTTGGTATCCTTAAAAGTTACCCGTATATTAGTTATTTTTATAGATAGGACATTATTTGATGGCGACTGCAACAAAAGGGATAGGCGAAACGAAGGCGGCAGGGAATGAAAAGACGGTAGTGGCGGAAAAGGCAAAGACGACCGAGGCTGACGGCTACGTGGACGACGAAAAGACACAGAAGACCGCACAGGCAGAAACTCCGACGGCAGCAAAGGCCTCACCGGCAAAGACCTCAGATCATCACGGCCTCGACAATAAGACTCTCGTCGGTATTTACCGCACGATGTATCTCTCGCGGCGGATCGACGACAAGGAGATCCAGCTAAAGGGCCAGAACAAGATATTTTTTCAAATCTCAGGCGCCGGGCACGAAGCTGTATTGACCGCAGCCGCACTTGCCATGAAGCCCGGCTACGACTGGTTTTTCCCTTACTATCGCGACCGCGCATTGATGCTGGGGCTTGGCATGACCGCCCAGGAGATGCTCTGGTCGGCGGTTGGTGCTGAGAGCGACCCAAATTCGCACGGGCGCCAGATGCCTTCGCACTGGGGCCACAAAGATCTCAATGTTCCATCGCAGTCTTCGTGTACGGGCTCGCAGGCATTGCACGCGGTCGGTGCCGCTGAGGCGAGCTATCGTGCTTCGCTCGTTAAGGAATTGCAGAACAAGATCTCTGGTTTCAAGGGCGACGAGGTCGTCTATATGTCCGTCGGTGACGGCACCACCAGCGAGGGCGAGTGGTGGGAGGCTCTCAACACCGCGTCAAATCTCAAATTGCCCGTGATCTTCGTCGTCGAGGACAACGGTTACGCAATCTCGACTCCAGTCGAGGTCGGCACGGCCGGTGGAGACGTATCGAAATTGGTCGTCGGATTTCCGGATCTCTTCATTCAAAATGTTGACGGAACGGACGCTTTGGCATCGTACGCGGCGTTCAAGGACGCAGTCGCGTACTGTCGCGAACGCAAAGGCCCGGCGTTCATCCGCGCAAAGGTTATCCGTCCGTATTCGCACTCGCTCTCGGACGACGAAAAACTCTATCGCCCGGAAGAAGAGCGTCAGGCCGACGCCGCCAACGACCCGATCAAGACATTCGCCGAGTTTCTCATGACCGAGGGAATCGCCTCGTCCGAAGATCTAGAAGCCCTCCGCAAAGAGGTCGATGACGAAGTCAATGCGGCTGCGGACATCGCTATCGAAACGCCGCAGCCTGCGGGCGATACGGCATACCGCAACGTATTTTCGCCCGACATTGATCCGACCGACCGACAGCTTTTTGACACTGAGAACGGTGCGGAGCTTTCCGGCAACGCCGGCACAATGGTCGATCTCATCAACCGCTGCATGCACGAGGAGATGGAGCGCGATGCGCGTATCGTCGTGTTTGGCGAAGACGTGGCCGACTGTTCACGCGAAGAATATCTCGACGAGGTCAAGGGCAAGGGCGGCGTATTTAAGGTGACGGCAAATCTGCAGCGAAAATTTGGCTCGGCTCGCGTATTTAATTCGCCGCTGGCCGAGGCAAATATTGTTGGACGTGCCTACGGTATGGCTCTCCGCGACCTCAAGCCAGTTGTTGAGATCCAGTTTTTTGATTACATCTTTCCTGCGTTTCACCAGATCCGCAACGAGGTCGCGGTCACCCGTTGGCGCTCGGACGGCGATACAAAATGCCCGATGGTCATGCGCGTACCCGTCGGCGGTTATTTGAAAGGCGGTGCCGTCTACCACTCGCAATCGGGTACGACTTTGTTCTCGCACACGCCCGGATTGATGATCGCGTATCCATCTACCGCGCTCGACGCCAATGGTTTGTTGCGAACCGCGATCCGCTGCGACGATCCGGTTTTGTTCCTTGAACACAAACACCTCTATCGTCAGGTCTATAACAAGTCGCAGTATCCGTCGAGCGAGTTCCTGATCCCGTTTGGCAAGGCAAAACGCGTTCGTGAGGGCAGCGATATTTCGATCATCACTTTCGGCGCCTTGGTCGAACGCTCCAATCAAGCCGCTAAACGCCTCGAACAGCAGGGTGTTTCGGTCGAAATCATCGATCTACGCACGCTCGTTCCATACGATTGGGAAGCGATCGCCGAGTCCGTCAAAAAGACCAGCCGCGTCATCGTCGCTCACGAAGACCCGATCTCATACGGCTACGGTGCCGAGATCGCCGCCCGCATCTCAAACGAACTCTTCGAGTACCTCGACGCTCCGGTTCGCCGCGTCGGCGCCACCGACACCTTCGTCGGCTACGCCCCGCAGCTCGAAGATTTCATCCTGCCGCAGTCGGATGATGTCGAGAATGCAGTGCAGGAATTGATGAAATACTGAACGATAGGCGATGGAAATTAGACGGTTCGACGGCATGCCCCTTAGCCGACAATCTCGATATTGCTTAAGTCTTCGGGATGACAGCGTCTTCGCCGATTTCGACCTCGATGATCATGGTCGCGCTTTCCTAGTTCGGATTTCGTTTGATGGGTATGGGTGCTGTCGCACGGATGGTAAGACAAGTACCATGAGTCCCGAGCTTTCGAAGAGGCTCGTCTGTTTGATCGACGCTAACGACCTTGCGTCGGGAGAATTAACCACATTCTTTCTACTTATCTCCGAGAAAATAGTGACGTTATATGGAAAGATGCTATCGAGGATCATGCGCTAATCTAATGGGTGCGTTTTTCTCTTGACTTATGGTATGACCACTAGTATTACTAGAGTATGAGTGTCGCCAAGGTCACAATTTCTATCGAAACCAATCTCTTAAAACAGGTTGATCGCCTTGTCAGAGAACGTGTGTTTTCCAATCGCAGTCAAGCTGTGCAATCAGCGGTGCAGGATTCGATAGCTAGTCTAGACAAGAATCGCCTGGCGCGCGAATGCGCGAAACTTGACAGACGAGAGGAACGGGCGTTTGCCGATATTGGACTGGCAAGTGAGGCGAACGAATGGCCAGAATACTAAGGGGCGATATCGTCTGGGCTGAGCTAGATCCGACACGCGGACATGAGCAAGCTGCCAAACGTCCCGTCCTAGTACTAAGCGCGAACATCTTTAATGATCGATCGGGAACTGTCATTGCCATTGCGATCACGAGCCAACAGCCGAAAGTAAATTTCCCATTATCATTCGAACTATCCGACCCGACGTTGCCGAAACGATCATGGGTAAAGATCGGGCAGGTTCGTACGCTTTCTACCGAGCGAATCGGTAAAAAGATCGGTGCAGCGTCTGACGACGAACTCGAAACCATCATCGAAGGACTCAACGAAATAGTCGGTGGTGGCTGATTCGGCATCTGAGAGCGATCTCCGATTTTTTAACGTATTCGTGATAAAATGGTTCAAATGGTTTATAGTTCGACGATAGCGGCGCAGACCGAAATTGCCCTACATGAGCAGATTTCAAGGTTCTCCGGCGGTAGAAACTCTTGGCCAATCACTTCTGTGCTCTGTGTCTTTTTTCTCTCTTTGATATTCGCAATGGCCGTGTCCGCCCAGGAAAGCAAAGAGCCGGTCATCGTCCAACCCGGTGCGCCGGGCCAACCGACGAAAACGCTACCCTCGTCAACGCGAGCAAAACTGCCGCCGCTTTCTCCTAAGGACATCGAATTTATGCAGGGGATGATAATGCATCACGCTCAGGCAGTTGAGATGGTCTCTCTGATGGATTCGCGTACGAAGAATAAAGAACTTTTGCTGCTTGGTGCCCGTATCAGCCATTCTCAGGCCGAAGAAATGCGGTTTATGCATCGATGGCTCGTAACCCGTGGTCAGGAAACCGAGATGAAAATGCCCGGTATGGAGATGTCTGGCGGCAAGCACCTAATGCCGGGGATGCTTACACCCCGGCAAATGACCTCTCTGGCAAATGCTATGGGTGCTGAGTTTGACCGGCAGTTTTTGACCGGGATGATCCAGCACCACGGCGGTGCTTTGACGATGGTTGAAGAGCTTTACGATACCGCCGGTGCCGGTCAGGACGCCGAACTTTTTAATTTCACGACTGATGTCGACAGCGGCCAACGGGCCGAGATCAAGATAATGCAGGACATGCTTGGAAAAATTAGGTAGAGAAACATGATGAATCACTTTCGAATAATCGCAGCTTTCATATTTTTGTGTTCAGGCTTGGTCGCTGGTGCTTTTGCACAGGGTGCCCTCGAAAAGGCTCCGCCGCTGCCGGCCGGAATGAAGGGTTCGAGCGCGAATGACCCGCGGGCCAAGCTGCCGGCCGGCCTCTTCGACGCGGGCGAAACCTCGTTCGGTATCAACCATCTGATGCTGCTCAAAAAGCCCGGAGCGTTCGACCTCGGCATCGACCCCAATTCTCCGCAGGTAAGTAAGGCGTTGGTTGCGATGGGCATCCCGCCAGGCGCTCCGATACCGCCCGCGATCAAGATGCCGATAGCGGGCCTCGCATTTGCCAACTCCGACATGGCTTTTAAGGGCAACTATGTTTTCCTCGGCAACTTTTATGGAATGAATATTTACGATATCTCCGACCCCGCAAAGGCCAAGCTTGTGACCTCAATGCTGTGCCCGGGCGGTCAGGGAGACGTGTCGGTGCATAAGAATCTGATGTTTATGTCCGTCGAGATGCCTAACGGCCGTCTCGATTGCGGAGAGCAAGGATTTCCGCCTGTGATGCCAACTGCGGGACAGGAGCAGGCTCCGCCGGCAGCTAGCAAGGACCGATTTCGCGGCGTAAGGATCTTTGATATCTCAGATATAACAAATCCGAAGCAAGTCGCCGCGGTCCAGACCTGTCGCGGCTCGCACACACACACACTTGTGCCTGACCCCAAGGACAAAGATAACGTTTACATCTACGTCTCCGGAACCTCGTTCGTCCGTCAGGATGAAGAACTTGCTGGGTGCTCGGACGGCCCGGCGGACAAAGATCCGAACACGGCGCGCTTTCGCATCGATGTGATCAAGGTGCCGCTCGCCGCACCGCAGAACGCAAAGATCGTCTCGACACCGCGGATCTTTGGCGATGAAAAGACCGGAGCGATAAACGCTCTCAAGAGCGGAGCAACCCACGGCGTCGAAAGGCCGGTTGAAACGGACCAGTGTCATGACATCACGGCATATCCCGAGATCGGGCTTGCTGCCGGTGCGTGCTCGGGTAACGGCATTTTGCTTGATATCCGCGATCCGGTCAATCCAAAACGCGTCGAGTCGGTCAACGATCCCAATTATGCCTACTGGCACTCAGCGTCGTTCTCGAACGACGGCAAAAAGGTCGTCTTTACCGACGAATGGGGCGGCGGAATGGGTGCTCGTTGCCGCGAGAATGACCCAAACGTTTGGGGAGCGAATGCGATCTTTAAACGCGACGGCAACAAGCTGACCTTTGCGAGCTATTACAAACTGCCCGCAGCACAGAGCGAGAGCGAGAACTGCGTCGCCCACAACGGTTCGCTCGTTCCGGTTCCGGGCCGTGATATTAAGGTTCAGGCCTGGTATCAGGGCGGAATTTCGCTGATGGACTTTACCGATCCGGCGAAGCCGATGGAGATCGCGTACTTTGACCGCGGCCCGATTGACGACAAGATGCTCATCATGGGCGGTTCGTGGTCGGCATACTGGTATAACGGCCGGATATACTCGTCCGAGATCGCACGCGGCCTCGACATCTTTGAGTTAACACCGACCAGATATCTGTCGCAGAACGAGATCGACGCTGCTAAGTCAGTGCAGGTTGCTGAACTAAACGTTCAAAACCAACAGAAGATCGTGTGGCCAAAGAAACTTGTCGTCGCAAAGGCATATCTCGATCAACTCGAGCGCTCAAACGCCATGACCTCAGAACAGGTTGCAACTCTCCGGCAGGCGATCCAAAAGGCTGAGGGCAACGAGAAGGAGATCGGCAAGCTCATAACCATGTTGCCCGAATATTTGAGTTACGCGAGGTCCATGAACAATGTAGCGGACTCAGCAAGGCTAAGGGCGTTGGCAGAGATTTTGCAGGCTCCAGCACTCTAATTTTTGCAAACCAAACCGGGAAAAGGAACACTGATGGAATAGCATCCGTGTTCCTTTTTTCAATGAGTCTGCTTTTCGCGGCAGAAAACATGCAAACATTTCGCTTCTTTTCGTTCTCTAACTAAAGCGAGGTATTTAGTTATGAGAAAAAGAGGTTTGTTTGCGGTATTGGTAGTTGCAATAGCGGCGGGTTTCGGCAATGGTCAGATGGCGGTTGTCCCGGACAATCCGGCGATCGATATGAATGGATTCCTTCGGATCGCCGGTGATGCGGCCAAGAATCGAGAGACGCGGCGTTTGACCGAAGACGACTTCATCAAAATGGCCGCTGAAAAAGATGTTGTCGTCCTCGACGCCCGCTCCAAGCAAAAGTACGACGAACTACACATTAAAGGCGCCGTAAATCTCAGCTTCCCGGACATCACGGTCGCAAGTCTCGCTCGTCTGTTGCCCGACAAGAACACTCGCATCCTCATCTACTGCAACAATAATTTTGCCGGGGCGGAACAACCGTTCCCAATGAAGGTTGCCCCTGCATCGCTCAACATCTCGACCTACATCTCGCTCTACACGTACGGCTACCGGAACATTTACGAACTCGGCCCGCTGCTCGATATCAGCAAAACGAAGCTCGTGTTGGTCCCGACGCCCAAATCAATCGCGGCGAAATAGGGACGCCTGAGAAATCAGATCCTTTCTCTTTTCGGCCTCTGCGTGAACCTCAGCGTTCTCTGCGTTTAACAAATGGTCAACGCCGAGATCGCTGAGAGGAACGCAGAGAGACGCCGAGTTTCAGGATAATTTTTCAGACTCCTGAACTAATTTGTAAACGCCGGTCGCTAGACGCTCGGCAAAGCCATCGTCGACGAGATCGTGGTTTGCCTTGCCCGATTCCGAGCGTGGAAAGCCAAATTTGCCTGAAAGCTCGCCGACCAGTGTCATCCCGCACAACTGTAAATAGCAACGCGCGAGTTCGCGAACGGCGTCTTCGCGGGTCATTTTCACCTCTAACTCCTCGGGAAAACGAGCCTCGGCGAGCGTCCAGATATATGTAAATTGGGGCACATAGACGACCTCTTGCGGCACGACCTTCATTCGGCGTTGGAGTTCATCGATCGCACGCGTCAGATCTTTTTTGTCCTTAAAACCACACTCCTCACGCAGATCGCTCGTAGCCATTTCCCATTCGTTTCGGAGCACCTTCATCACGCGCTGAGCATCCTTAGAGAGGACACCGCTCTCGCCCTTGACCGAACAGCCCCAGAGCGTATTAAAGATGGGAATCATACGTCGGGCGAGAAACATCGAGTGGCCCTTTACGAGCTTGGCGTAGTACACGTTTCCGCGTGCGATGAGTTCGTCTTTTAATACCCAGGCTTTGCTGACCTCCGGATCTTTCTGAACGTTTCGTGGGGCGTGTACATCGCGGCGGCCACAGACGGCGATGTACAGAGATGGTAATTTTTTTCTGACATCGGTCAGGCCGAGGCTAAAGCCAAGATCCTCGACCATCGTCTCGGCCTCAGCGGCGGTCTCGATGCGGCCCGACTCTTCGCGCCGCCATTTGCGGTCTCGGTATTGCTCTATTTCGTCGGGGATTTCTTTCACGAGAGATATTTAATCACAGAGTCACGGAGAATACGGAGAACGAAAAAAGGCCGCACCTTCCGGCCGGCCTCAAGAGAATGATCGTAGACGGTAAACTACCTCGGATATGACCTGTTCGGCGAGGTTGAAGTGACCGATATGGTCGAACCAGGCAGCAGCCGCAGGTCGTCCTCACCGGTGACAATGACCGATCCCGCACCTGCTCCTCCGCCTATCACGGCACCGATCGCCGCACCTTTGGCTCCGCCGGCGATAGCTCCGATGATAGCTCCGAGACCAGCACCTATCCCGCCGCGTTTCGCTGTTTCCTTGGTCTGACTGTCGCCCTGAGCCGTTCCTTCATCGTCGATCTTTACGACCTTTCCATCCTGATTTTTGATCTCCTGCAGATTACCGGCAAAATCATACCGCTGACCGGTTCTAAGCATGATTCGTTCAAAGTTAAACGTAATGTTCGATCTGCCCGATACCTTGCCTGAATTTTTGACGTTTGAAACGTAGCCTTCGATCACAGCTCCGCGAAACTCGTTCGGCGACTGAACCGTCAGGCGAAAACGATCGTTATTCTGCGAGACCTTTGTATTGATCTCGTTCTCAAGCGTACCGGTCAGAACGATGCCGTTCGCGACCGTGTAGTTACCGGGTTTGGTCGTAACCGTTGCAGGTGCTTGTCCTCGAGTATTGCCGGTTGAGTTCCCACCATTCGAAACCCCGCCAGAACCATCATTGTCTGAATAACCACCGTTCGGGTCATAGGTCGAGCCGACCGTGCTGCCCGTGCCGTTGTTAATGCCAAGCTGCGCTACCGAATCCGTTTTGTCATAAACGCTCTCGGCGAAGACCGTCTGTGTCAAATAATCCGTGGTGATCCTGCGCGAAACCTTCATTCCCCGGCCATCGCTCACGGATGTGAATGTAATGTTGTAATCTGTCTCGCCGCCGATCGACGAAACCACGAGTTTATCGCCGATAATTGTCGCGCGGACGCGGACGTTGCGGCCCGTTGAGGATCGTTCAGTCTTGTCGCGGCCGTCGGCAGAAAACGTTATCGGTTCCGCATTTGTCGTAGCAAGAGTGACCTGGTCGCCGCGAATATCGATCGCGATCTGTTCGGGCGCGGTAAGCTTTTCAGTCAGGTCCTGCTGCTGGTCCGTTCCCAAACTTGTGTCGCGGACTATGTCGTCAATTTTCTCACTGCGAACGCGGTCAAGCTGATACGTGCCCGACAGGCCTACGCTCATCGATTTACCGGGGCCGGGAAATTGATTGTCGTCAGGATAGTCTTTGACATACTGCGGAGGGTCTTCGTCGCTTTCCCAGGCTGTTGTCACACCATAGTTGTTCCCGAGCCGATCGATCTGGGCACGCGCCGCTTTCCAGTCATCCTTGACCCGGCGATTCTGCGGATATGACAAAATGAAATTTTCAACACGTTGAGCTGCCGATACAATGTCGTTAATGTCGGCGCGATTCTCGCGGCGGCGGTCGTAGTTGTCCTGAAATCGCCGCATTGCATCGCGCACACCGCGAATGCGATCCGTCGCATCGCTCAGATTTCGATTGCTCGACGAACTGCTCTGCATCTGGTAACGCAGATTCGTCTCAAAATCGTCTAGCTTTGAGTTGATCGTCCGAACTGCATCTTGAATGTCCCGGTCATTTCGCCGCTGTGCCTCGGCGAGGCCCGCAGTGCCAAGTACAAAAGCCGCGATCATCGCAAACGCAGCCGCAAAATTTCTCGTCTTTCTCATAATTGCCATCCCTGTATTTCAGTGAAATGGGCACACGTGCCCCTATGCGCTTTATGAAGCATTTTTCGTGCCAATGGTTGTTCGCTGACTGTCGAGCGTCGGCGCATCGGACTATGCTAAAATCGCCACAGGCACACCTAAAATTATGGCAGAGAATGAATATAAAGCTACCGTCAGATACGCGGGCGATGGATATTTTATCGGCACGACACCCAGCGGATATCCGCAACTAATGGATTCTAAAGGGGATAGAAAGGCAGCCCCGACACCACTCGAGATGCTGTTGGTTTCTGTTGCGGGCTGTACCGCGCTTGACGTCCAGTCCATCCTGGAAAAGAAACGCCAAGATGTGACCAGCTATGATGTCGAGATCACGGGCACTCGCGCAGAGGATCATCCACGTAAATTTGACGCGTTTCACATCAACCATATCGTGCACGGACGCGGGGTTTCGGAAAAGGCCGTCGCCGACGCGGTAGAGCTGTCGGACACGAAATATTGCTCCGTCGCCGCCACCGTCCGACCGACCGCCACGATAACAACCAGCTACGAGATCGTCGAGTCAGAACCACCTGCGGTAGCGGGTGGTTGAGGTGATGGATGGCTGACGGTTGAAAGGAATAGAAATCGAACGGTCGAAGCTGCGACATATTTGTAGCCCCACGTAGAGCAAAGCGGAACGTGGGGTATTCCGCAAGAACAATTTACGGAGCCCGCGTGAGCGGGTGACAGAACACGCAAAACAATGAAGATCATCACACTTCTGATTCTGATCCTGAGCATCACGCTCGCGATACCAGCGCAAAGACTTGCCTCACCCAAGATCGGCACCTCGACCGTTCCTGACGCGACGCTCATCGCGATCGTCAAGGCCGAAGACGCTCGCAACGTAACGCCGCTCGTCCCGATGTTGGCTGATAAAAACGCCGCTGTTCGCTATCGCGCCGCACTCGCTGCCGGTCGTATCGGTGACGATAAGGCGGTCGATGGCCTGATCTCACTCCTGACAGACGAATCGGTCGAGGTGCGTGCGATGGCAGCATTCGCTATCGGCGAGGTCGAATCCGCAAAAGGCAGCGACGCGATCGTAAAACTGATGGACGACGTTAAGACGCCGAACACGGTCATGGCAAGGGCCGTTGAGGCCGCGGGCAAGATCGCCGCGGCGAATCCGCGTGACCCAAAGTCAAAAGATCTCGGTGACGCGATCCTTGATGTACTCGATTTTGAGATCGAAAAAGGCGACAGACAAAATCTCGAAACAATCCGGCTCGGAATAACCGGCATCCTGCGTGCCCGCCCGAACGAAGGTGACCTTGTCGTTGCAAAATTCCTCACCCATAAGGACGCACGCATTCGTGCCGATGCCGCAAATACCCTGACACGTCTGCGCAGCAAACGGGCAAATCCGGCACTTCGCGAGATCGCTGCCAAAGACACTGACCCGATCGCTCGTGCAAATGCCGCCCGTGCACTCGGGGCGGCAGAGGACAAGGAGTCGCTGAATCTTCTCCTCAACGCGGCAACGAAAGATGTCGATTCGCGAGTTCGCGTTTCGGCGATCCGGTCGTTCGCGTTGCTCAATGAAAAGTCGGCGATCGACCCCTTACTTGAACACGGAAACCACCTGCTTGAAGCATTTCAGAAGCGAGCCAAGCCAGCGTATATTCCCGCCGAGAAAAGCGAACTGCTCGAGATCGCCACCGCGCTTCGCACCCTGGCAGCGAACACCGCGAACGAGAAGATCGTCGGATTTTTGCAAAATGTTCGCAAGGCAGACCGGTTTAGTTCCAGCGAGACCGAGATCGCGCTAGCGACTGTCGCTCCGGCGCTTTATGCCGCCGAGTTTAACGCTCAGAACGACGGCTATTCCGATTGGCACGTCGCAAGCGCCTATGCACAAGGCCTCGGCGTCCTCACGGCATCAACCGATCAGCAGATCAAATCAAGGGCGATCGCGGGCCTGATGGGCTTTATCACGGGCATGGGCAAGGGCGTGAAACCCCGATATCAGAGCGAAATGCTCAAGGCAATCCCGGCTATTCAGCGGACAAACGCAGCATTCAAACCCGACAACCTGAACGATATCCTGCAAGGAATGCTAGCCAATTCGGACGTCAATGTCCGTGGCACGGCCGCTGACCTAATGGCAAATCAACCGCCCACTCCCGCAAACGTCGAAGCGATAAAAAAGGCGTTCTCGCGTTCCCTGATCGTCGACAAGATGTCCGATGATGCGACGCTTGCGATAATGGCGGCACTTTTCAGGCTAGATAAAAAAGGCGCCGTCGGCGTGTTGTTGACAGCTCTAGACGCGCCAAATTATCTTGTCCGGCGCCGAGCCTTTCAGATGCTCGCGGACCCTGAATTGCAAAAAGCATCTCCAGGCATCGCCGCTTCGCTTGAGAAAGCGAAAGCCGATGGTAAGGACAAAGTTCTTCCGTATAAGAGTTTCTACGGCACGCGGCTCGGCCAGATGGTCAATACCGAAGCCTATTACCGCCGGGCTTTGGCGCGAAAAAATGGCTCGGTAAAGGCCGCTTTTCGCACAACGAAGGGCTCGTTCACGATCGACTTCATGCCCGAAGACGCCCCGCTAACGGTCGATAATTTTATCAAGCTCGCCCGTGTCGGCTATTTCAACGGCGCCGAGGTTCATCGTGTCGTTGCGAATTTCGTAATGCAGGACGGCGACCCGACAGGCACTGGTAACGGCGGCCCGGGAACGACGATCCGCTGCGAGATCAACATGCTCGAGTTTGAACGCGGCTCCGTAGGAATGGCGCTCTCCGGCAAAGACACCGGCGGCTCGCAATGGTTCGTCGACCACGCGCCCCAACCGCACCTGGACGGCGGCTACACCGTCTTTGGCCAAGTGAACGAAACCGGCATGAAAGTCGTAGATAATATCGTGCGGGGAGACAAGATCATCAGCGTGAGGATCATCGGAAGATAGGAAAGTTGGCCACGAATTACACGAGTAGGACTAATGGAGCAATTCGTGACATTCGTGTAATTTGTGGCAAAAGTTCTTATGAACAAACTCGAACCCAGAAAGCAGATCGAGATCGAGGAAGGCCTCGAAAACCTCTCTCATTATCTCGACGGGCTCTTTCGCATTCCGGGAACCGGTTGGCGGTTCGGGCTCGATGCGGTGATCGGGTTGATCCCGAATGTCGGTGATACGCTGACGTCGTTTGCCTCGTTCTACATCCTGATCGCGGGTGTTCGCTATGGCGTACCAAAGATCACGCTTTTGCGGATGGCGTTTAACATCGGGCTGGATTATGTCGTTGGGATGATACCGTTTATCGGTGATGCGTTTGATTTTGTGTGGAAATCAAATAAGCAAAATATGAATCTCATCCGCACACGTGCCGCCGGTCTGGGCAAAGGCACGACGAGCGATTATGTGTTTGTGCTTGGGTTGATCGGCCTGCTGATCGCTATCCTGATCGGGTCGATATTGATGAGCGGCCTGATACTGTATTGGGTGTTCACCAGTCGGCCATTGCTATAAGAACACTTCGGAATAAGTGAAAAGTGATACGTACAAAGTGACAAGTTTTACTTATCACTTCTCATCTATCACTTTTCACTTATTCCGAAAATATCCTGCTCGAAAATTCACGCCCCGACTTCTACCGCCTGTGGTGGAAACATCTTATCGAGCGCTGTCTGCAGCACGCCGATGCCGTATTCGCCGGCGGCACGTGTTTTTAGCCTGCCCTCGGCGTCGAATAGGTAATATACCGGCACCCATCCCTGTTCGTTCTGGAATGCGTCTTTTAATTTATGTTGGCTGTCCACCGCCGTCGGTTCGGTGATCTTGTTTGCCTCGATAGCTTCGTTGACCGTATCGAGATCGGTATCGGCCTCGTAACGCGGCATATGGACCGCGACAGTTTGCAGGCCTAGCTGGCCGTACTTGGCTTTGAGTTCGTTGAGAGCAGGCATCTTGTCTTTGCAGATACCGCACGAAACAGCCCAAAAATGAACCAGCACAGGCTTGCCCTTCGCCTTTTCTAAAGTGTCGTCCAGCGAGCCGTTAAACCATGTGGTCGCGCCGTCTAGCGCAGGCATCGCATCTCCAATTCTCATCGGCATAGTTTTACTCCGTAAAATAGTTGGCAGAGTTCCAGAGTTTACAGAGTTACAGAGATTAAGCTCTGTAACTCCGAAACTCTGGCACTCTCTAAACTTTCAAGTTTTCCGCTCCCGGCTTCCAGTCTGCGGCACAGAGTCCGCCGGTCTGCAGGCCTGAGAGTACGCGAACGACCTCATCGACCGAGCGTCCGATGTTCAGGCTGTGAACGACCGAATACTGCAGCACGCCTTCCGGATCGATGATAAAGAGGCCGCGAAGAGCGATGTTGGCTTCCTCGACCAGGATGTTGTACTGGCGAGCTAATTTGCCGCCGACATCGGATGCGATAGGGTAGTTTACGCCCTCAATTCCGTTCTTATCGACAGGCGTCTTGAGCCATGCACGGTGCGAATGGACCGAGTCGGTCGAAACACCGACGATCTCGGCTCCGATTCCGTTGAGCTCGTCCAGGCGATCCGAAAAATGGATCAGCTCGGTCGGGCACACAAACGTAAAATCGAGCGGGTAAAACAAAAGAACGAGCCATTTGCCCTTGTAATCAGAGAGCTTGACGTTTTCGCCGAGCGTCTCGATATTCTTGGTCGATGGCATGTTAAAGTCCGGTGCCGGCTTGCCAACCTTGGCAAACGTCACCGTGTTTTCTGTTGCTGTTCCTGTAGCTGTTGACATAGTTTATTTATCTCCTTTTATTTGTTTTAGCCACAGAGGACACCGAGAACAGTGAGGTAGGAAATGCTTGTATCTATTTCTCCGTGTTCTCTGTGCACACTGTGGCTTAACCTTTTTTCACACACTCGGGACATAGCCCGCGTAAAGTAAATTCTAATGATTCCGGTTTAAAGCTCGACAGGCTTGCGGCCTTTTCGACGAGCGATCTTGGATGCTTCATTTCGATATCGACCAGCTTGCCGCACGCCGTGCAGATCGCATGATCATGCCGGTGGACCGTGCGGTCAAAGCGGCTCGCCCCATTACCAAACTGTATCTCCGCAATGTGTCCCGCTTCTTTCAAAAACCGCAGGCTGTTGTAAACCGTCGCAAAACTGATGCTCGGAAGCCTATCCTTAGCCTCCGAAAAAACCTCGCTCGCCGTCAGATGCAAGTGCGATTCGCGAATCACCCGCAAAACCACCTCTCTGGCCTTCGTCAATCCTAATCCTTGTATATCTGTAATGACCATAAGCGTCTTAAGTTAATATTAGAATAACTCTAATTATAGAAATTGTCAAACGGGAATATGCTTTTCGACTGATGATCTAGGGAACAGGGTTGTTCGCCCCGGGCGGTACTAGCCAAAAAGCGATTCGATCTGTTTGGTGGGTTGAACTCATAAACGATATACGGCTTTCCTCAATCCCTGCCCTAACAAGCCGATCCGTCAAGTGTTTCTGTCTTAACCTAATGGTTTGTTCCGACGATTTTGATCTGAGATATAAGATCACATAAAGCTGGGCGTGTGGTTCATCATCCAACTTCCCTTTGATCACGCGCAGAATTTTCTTACTGACCTGCGATCCCTCGCCAGCCAATTCCGTGATCAAATCCGGTAAAAGTCGGTCGATGACAAAGCCAGTCTTTCCAGAGGCAGAGCTGATGCAGCCCGCTGGAAGGTTGTGAACGCGGACCGTTGCCGTTACGGGCGGAGCCTCGGGCATCCGTACCTTTAGAACGGTACTTCCTTGTCCGCTTGCTATCGAGCCGTTCGAAATCGTCCATTCGTATGCGAGATCAGGTCGCGAAGGGTCAACAGTCGCAACGAAAGTAGTAGTTTCCCCGGCAGCGACAATTCCAGCTGGGCCTGTGACGGAAATAGTCGGACACGATGCCTCCTTCGGCTTAGAAAACAACCCTCCACCGTGGGATATGCCGAAGGTTTCTGAGGCGGTTGCCGGACAGCCTGACTTCAGACCTATCACCTCGAACGTCGCGGTTAGGTTCGATCCGTCGTCAGGCATCCAGACACGAAGCGAGAGTGTTCCTTGACCGTCGGCGATCTCGCCTCCGCCCGTGATGCTCCATCGATAGATCGCACCTTTCGGGATTTCGCCAGTGACCGTTGCCGTAAACGGGATCGGCTTTCCCCGCTCGGGGATTCCGGCCGGGCCGGTTACTGAGATCTTGGGACATGCAGACGAGCGGTTAGACTCCGCTGTCCAGTCATTCGGATTCGGTAGATCTGCCCCGGGCGGTACTAGCCAAACTGCGACCCGGTCGGCCTTGAATAGGACATCTACAAAGCTGATCCGAGAGTCAGGACTTCGTTCAGCAATCTCACGAACCAAAACAGCACGCTTTGCTTTGATCGACTCAGGATAGGGTCCAGACAAGAGCACATGGATCTGAGCATTTGGATTGTCTATAATTTTTTGCCGAATGTTCTCGAATCGCGTGGCAGGTATCTTATCAAGCGGGCCAACGAATTCATCAAGTTTTATCGCCGCAGGCCGAAGATCGATTCCGAGGGTTTCCGAAGCCCGATCAGGACATCCTTTCGGAACTCCCGATACCGTTATGGTAACGGTCAAGTTTTTTGAATAGTCATCGATCGAAACATCTATCTCCAGTGAGTCTTCGCCTTTTACGATCCTCCCGTTGTTGACCGACCAAGAATGTTTGAGGTCCGGGATAGGTGTTTGCGAGTCGACACGTCCCACAAAACGTATCCGCTCTCCTACACGTAGATTTCCGGGCTCGCCTGTTACCGAGACCGCCGGACACTGGGCGAAGGCAGCTCCGCCAAGAACCAGAAGGAGAAAGACGATCAACAAAACGCGTGTCATTTACCTCAATTTACATCAGATACATCGAAATAGGAAGAAAAAAAGCGGGCCGTTGGGCCCGCGTCATGAGGATTCAACTTGTAAACAGCAGACTAATTCTGCGGCTTTGGTTTGACGTTTGGTGAGGTTCGGACGCTGACGGGCGAGGTCACGCGTGTGTTGACCCGCGAGGTCGGCGCGGGTGTGGCGATCTTGCGATAGTGGGTCGGTATGCTAAAGAGCGACGGGTCGGGCTCGGCACGGACGAGGTTGGTCAGCGTATATGTCTGCTCGCCAAACCGCGGGTCGGTGTTCTTTGAGTAAACGACCATTCCGAGCTCCTTCGAAAACCAACGCTCATACACGATCTCGATCTCGCGTTCGTTGCCGATAGCACCGGCGGGAATGGTAGTCACCTTTCGCGTACCTTCGGCCGAAAATCCGCTAAAATCGCGTGTGCCGAGTTCCTCTGTGCGTGATTCGTACTTGCTTGTCGGCGACGACGAAAATACCACTCCGCCCTGTCCAACGCTGAGCGTCGTAGCATACGCACCCGAACCGACGCCGCCTGCGATGGCTGTCGGAGCGTTGTCCCTGACCCTAGTTTCAAGCTCGTACTTGAGCTTTGCGACCGCATCATCTCGCACGGCCTGGCTGGCGAGGCTTCCGCTGACAACCGCGAGTTCCTTTGCCTGCTTTTCAAGCTGGATCACCCGAGCGGTCTGCAACTCGGAGTCAAGCAGATATTTTTGCCCGATGGACGGTGCCACAATAGAAACGCCGGAACCTACCGAGTATGTCGTGCCGAGCATACCGCCAACGCCGCCCGCGATGTCGCGGCGGACACGGCCCTCGCTGTTGCGATAGATCTTGCCCGTCGAGCTGCGGACAATACGGTTGCCGTCGGCCAGCGTCTGTACGCTCTCATTGACCTCGTCAGCCGTGAACGGCGAATTTTTGACCGCGCTATGTGCCCGCGAATAATCGAAGATCCGTTTTTCGAGCTCAGCAGGTTTGGCAACGGCCTGGGCCGAAATGCCTACAGCTGATGCCGCCAAGATGATCGTTCCAACTAATAATGTCATTTCTTTATCTCCTAAATTAACCTAAGATCTATTCGTAAACGACCCGTATCGCACGGGTCACACCGTCGCGGCCGACAACCAGATCGGCGCTCACGGTCTCGTCATCATTCTCCAGCGGCAGGTTTACACCGAGCGCAAAGAGCGATGACCGATTCATCTGTACTCTGATAATCTGCCCGCCCTCGGCCGTCTCGGCGGGGTTGCCGGTGTATGAGACCGGATAATATGCCGGTTCGACGTCGCTGACAGGCTCGGTCTGGCGCGGCGCCGAAGGCCGGCGTGTCGTAGTCCGATAGACCGCCTTTTCCACTCTCATCTCTGACGGCTCTTCGGCCGCTGGTTCGAGATCATTCGCACGGCCCGCCGAAAGTTTACTAACTATCCCTTGAGGAGGAATAACGGGCCGTGCGACCACCGGACTCGCGTCCGGGATCTTGATCGTATTAACTGCAACAATCTCACTTCCCGTTTTTAACAGGCTGAGCGTTCCAAAAACTAACGCAACCAGAGCCGCCCCGCCCGCTAATACGGCCGAGCTGGCCTTGATCAGCGAAAAGATCGTCACTGACGACTCATGTTGTGCTCGATCGGCCGCGATCCGCTCGCGTACCATCGCAAAAAGACGTGGGTTGGACACGACGACGTCGATATTCACGCGTCGTCCAGCATCGCTTTTTACGAGCTGCCCGCCGATCGCGTCGAGAGTCTTGTTGTCCAGTTTGCGTCTATTCATCGTCTAACGTTTGCGGCATTTCTAATAAAACGCCTCGCTACTAAATTGGACGGCTACCACCAGCCGCCGGTTACAAATACTTTCTCAATATCTTTCTCAACGCCCCGCGTGCCCGCCACGCACGGATCTTTACATTCGCCTTCGAACAGCCGAGCCTTTCCGCGATCTCCGCAACGCTCAGTTCATGGGCGTGAAGCATCTCGAGCAACTCACGTTCTGCAGGCGGCAGATGCGAAAGCAACTTCTCCGCCAGGTCGCCGTCCGCCAGATCCTGTTCCGCATGGCGTGCGTTTGGCCCGGCCAGATCGAGCAGGGTCTGTGCCTCGTGCTCGTTCAGTTCGCAATGCAGCCGCTCGGGCCGCCGATTTTGTTTTCTGATGGTATCGAGACAGGCGTTTGAAGTAATGGTCACGAGCCAACTCGAAAACGAGCGGTCATACCGCCCGCGAAAGCTCGCCATTTCGGTAAACGCCTTTGCAAACGCAACCTGAACCATTTCCTCGATCTCTTCCTGCCGCCGGAAGTATCGGCTTGAAATGCTAGCAACCAATCTTTTGTGTCGGTTGAATATCTCTTCGAATGCCGTTTCGTCGCCCGCCAGTACGAGCTCGACCAGCTGAGCATCCGTTCTCTCGGCCGCAAGGCGCACCGGATCGGCCTGACCGTCGAAGCCTGAAATAATGCTCTCGTTCTGCAAAGCGGTTTGATAACTGCTCATTCGTCTGACCAAATACTGTGAATGACCCGTCGAAAAAGATGACGTTATCTCGTCCAACGCGGTTACAGATTTCTCTCGGGAGCACCTCGCGTCCATGCCAATGTGCTGGCTGTGATAATGACTTTTACAACCTCGCTACAAGGCGCAAGGGAAGTCACAGAGATCACAATGAAGACTACGAGTTTTTGGCGAGCAAAGTTATTTTGAGCCGTCAAAAACGACTTTTCGGCGTGCTTCAACGATAAGTCCGGCACGCTTTGATGTTACCTGGATATTTCGTTCGGCGATGCCGCGGGTCGCAACGACGGGAATTTTTGGAGTGTATGTGACAACATAGCTCGCGTCGATCATCTGAGCGACGCGTGCGCCTTTATCGACCATTTCATCAATGTTATCGGGAAGGATGAAGGTGCCATTTGTGTTCTCGGCAAGTTTTTCGAGCTGTTCCTGACTGGTCTCAAGCTCGGCTTTTCGCGCTTTCATTTTTTTGATAAGAGTGCGGTCGAGATTGATGGTCGGGCCGACCTTGACGCCCTTATCTTTCACGCCGTTGGGCAGCGTCGCCTGTATCTCGTCCGGCATGGCCTTTGGCGGCGGCTGGTCAGAGATGCCTTTTGTTCGCGGTTCGATATCGGCCGCCTCCATCGACGTGTAGCTGATCACGTGCACGCTGATATCGGTCGCCGTGAGCCGCTGCATCGCGTCAAATTTCGCCGACGAACGCCCCAGGCTGTCCGTCCCGTCCGTGATCAAGACGATATGCTTGTTCTCGATGGGATCTCGCTGCATAAGATCCGCCGCCATGTTTAGTGCATCGACAAATACAGACTTGCGCCCGAACCCAGATCGCTTGACGGCCCTGACCATTTCGCTTTTGTCCGACGTCCATTCGCCCGTGATCTCGGCCCGATCGGCGTACGTCATCACAGCGACCGTGTCGCCGGGCCGCAATGCCTCGACCACACCGAGAGCGACCCTTCGCGTCAGATCGAGCGATTTCACACTGCGGAGTTCGCCGCCTGTGTCCATCACGATCAGAACATTTGCCGGCAGCCTCCGCACACTTTCGGGTTGATGGAGAATATTATTCTCCGTGATGACGATGTCGTTGGTGGTCACGTCTTTAAAAAAGTTTCCACGCTCGTCAAAGGCAAGCACATTCAGCTTGATCTCTTCGGTAGCGATCTTGAGGGTATCGTCGGTTGGTACGGGCGTCGGTGTAGGGGTAATGCGGCCACTCTGTCCACTGATCGCAAGAACGCTACCGAATAGAACCGAGAGAGCAAAAACCGATGATCTGAGCCGCTTGAACAACTTCATAGTATGAGACTTTGATGCCGAAAGCGCCGGAGAATATGTATGTGGGAAAACCAGGCGGCCTATAACTTAGGAAATTCCTCAACAAAATCCAGCAAATTCCCGACATAACCGTCGAAACGCGGGCAGACGATGTGATGAGTGGCGAGAAGTTCGTCTGCGACAGCCGTGTCGTACGTTTGCGAGATAAAAAAGTACGGCACCCCGTGATGCGGCAAACCCGTAAGCATCGGTGAAATACCCGTATTCAAAAACCACTCGGCGAGCCGAACAGGCGGGTGAAATTCTGACTTTCGCCCGGTGAGATCTTCGGCGATGACGTCAAAGAGTTCGGCGGTCGTGAAGGGTCGCGGGTCAGCGATGGCGATGGTCTTGCCGACCGCGTTAGGGTTGTGCGAGAGCTCGACAATGCTCTCAACAACAAAATCGACAGGCACGAGATTGAGCCGGACATTGTTATTGCCAACATTCACGAGACGCAGCAGGGTCGGAGCTTTGCGCAGATATTGGATCAGGTAATATATGCCGTCATATTTCGGCGTTTCGCCCGTTCGCGAATCGCCAACAACGACCGAAGGCCTGTAGATCGAAACGGGCATCGTGTTTTTTAGCCGCTCAACCTCAAGCTCCGCGAGATATTTGGTCTCCTCGTAAAAATTGCGAAATCCAGCATTGTGCTCCAGCTCCGTCTCGAGGATCTCGCCCTCGCGCTTTCCCGCGACATAGCATGTCGAGACATAGTTGTAACGACGCAGGTCTTTTATCGAGCTGACGAGGTCGTTTACGTTCTTTGTTCCCTGCAAGTTAACGTCAAACGCAATGCTCTGCGGAACTGCCAGATCATAAGCCGCCGCGAGGTGAAACACATCAGTCGTTTCAAACTGTATCGTCTCAAGATCGGCATCAGAAATTCCTAAATTCGGCTGCGAAATATCGCCCTCGACCAGCACAAAACATTCGAGCGGCGTTTCGGTCATCTCGGCGATCTCATTGACCTCGGCCATTGCCCGCTCGATAAATTGCGGCTGAACAAGCAGAAAAAACTGACAGTCGGGCCGCGCAAGCCGCTCGATAAGCCTACTCGCAATAAAGCCGGGAAAGCCCGTAATAAAACACGTCTGTCTGTAGATCATATCCTTCGTAACATTTTAACAAGTCAGCCGGAACTTTGCCGAAAACTGTGAAATTCGATCTAAGAAAAGTGTTTACACAGGTTTAAGGCCTGTGTTAGAGTGATGGCGCGCTTATTTTCGTATGAGGATTCAGGAAATGCGCTCCGGGATCTCGCATCTTCGCAAGAAGATCGATGCCTCGGGGCAGGAAATATATGTTGAGCTTGCCTCAGTCGGAGCGGCACTCAGTCGCGACGAAGAGCGTATCGCCGCGCCAGCCTGCGACCTCGACGAACCACTCTGGTCCGTCGTCTCATTCGACCAACGCGAAGCCGGCGGCCTCACATACGCCCAGGCCGTCCACCTCATGAGCGAACTCGACGCCCACAATATCACTGGCCTCTGCATCATCACCGACACCGCCGCAGCAAAGATGACCTAGATCCTGATCAAAAAAAGTCCACCAAGCCCCCGCCCCAAGAGGTTTGCCCGCACCACGCCAAACGACCCAAAAAAGAAAGACTTTGCCCGCGAATAACACGAATTAGGCGAATAGCACCAACTGCAAATTGCTTCTCTTATTCGTGCCCATTCGTGCATTTCGTGGCAAAACCTCTTCTCTTCCTTTCCTGTCCTTTCGCGCGTTTCGCGGTTAGCAAGATCGGCAAAATGAGCAGAACACGTCATTTCAAGAAAAACATGTCGTTATCGGCATTTTGGTATTCCATTTTCTAGCTTAGATTCAAGAAATAAGTGCAACAAAACAGTTATTTAAGACCTCGTAGGGAGTCCTGAAGTTGAGGACTTTGCGAGGGCGGTTGTTTAGACGGTTGGCTACGAGCTGAACATCTGTGTCGGTTAGGCAGGTAAAGTAGGTTTTCTTTGGAAAGTACTGTCTTACCAAACCATTTGTATTCTCATTTGTCCCTCTTTGCCAAGACGCATACGTATCGGCGAAGAAGAAGTCGGCATCGAGGACTTTGGCGACTTTCTCGTGCCGCATGAATTCGACGCCGTTGTCGGAAGTAATGGTGAAAACCTTGTCCTTGACCGGCAAGAGCATCGAGCAGACGGCATCGGCAACGGTTTCCGCCGATTTGGTTTCGACCTTTTTTAGCAGGCAGTATCGCGATCGTCGCTCGACCAGCGAGAGTATTCCGCCATTGCGCTCGCGGCCGATGATCGTATCGGCTTCCCAGTCCCCGATCCGCGACCGCTAGTCAACCACCGACGGCCGTTCGCTGATCGGTCGTCGCGTGTCCCCAGCCCTTTCGCGGGCAATATTTGTGGATCCGTTTCCGGTACCCGTACCGTCGCCGTCGCATGAACTTATACAGATCGCCTCCTTTTAGTTTGTCCTGATAATATGCTGGTAGATACTCTCGTGTGAAACCGATCCTAGGCCTTCTATCTTTAACCGCTCCGTTATCTGTTCCGGGCTCCAGACGAATCGACGAAGCAGAGCGTCGACCAGTGACCTTGTTTTACTGCTTATTGCTCTCTTTCTCTTTCCTTTGTGCCGTTCTCTGGAAGCTTGAAAGCGAATCGGCAAGCTGGCTGGACACGTACAAAGGCGACATTTTCTCAAAGGATGTAATAAGACGTCATTACTTCCAGAGAGACTGTGCGTTGATGTCTGTTGGTTCGGCTATTGGCCGTCGTCGAGCGATCTCGGACGGTCTCGGGACAGACCCTCGCAAACCTATCCTAAACCACCGCGTCCGAACCAAACGCAGACGCGGCTCCCATATCCATCGATCCAACATTTCTTTGCGACAACCACTCCCGCCCACCGCCGTAACCATGCAGCAGACTGATTCTCTGCAACCTCTGCGTCCCCCTCAGCGATCTCTGCGTTGAAAATCTGTTAAACGCCGAGAACGCAGAAATTTACGCAGAGCACGCAGAGAAAGCGGAAGATTTTCAACGCAAAGACGCGAAGAAGCAAAGGCCGCAAAGGAAAGCAAACCAATACTTGATCTTTGAAAACTAGACGCCCAACGACCTTGAGGGAACGCCTCCAGCCAGCCCCAAAGGGGCGGCATATTTATAGCCCGCGAATTTCGGATCTATTTCCGATATTGCCGTTCGCTTTAGCGAACGGACGAGGACTGACCGAACTGATCTCGGGGCTTTAGCCCCAAAAAGGGCAGGTTGGGCTAAAGCCCGGCAGTTTTTTCTCCAGCCGATCCGTTTCCTAAAGGCAACGGCAATAACACGGCACCAACAATACGCGGTACGATAAGGAGAATGAAAGCCATCTACATAAACGAATTTGGTTCGATCGACAATCTTGCCTTCAAAGACATCGAAACGCCTGAGCTTCCGTCGGCGGAACATGTTTTGGTCAAGGTCCACGCGGCGGCGCTAAATCGGGCCGATCTGCTTCAGGCTCGCGGACTCTATCTGCCGCCTGCCGGTTATTCGCCGAATATTCCGGGACTTGAATTTGCGGGCGAGGTTACGGAGGTTGGCGTATCAGTTACCGACTGGAAACGCGGCGACCGCGTCTTTGGCATCACGGCAGGCGAGGCTCAGGCAGAGTTTTTGGTGACAGACGAGAGCCTTCTGATGCGGATTCCCGATAATCTCAGTTACGCAGACGCGGCATGCGTTCCCGAGGCATTTGTCACTGCTCACGATGCGATCTTTACGTTGGGTGAGTTGGCAGCGGGCGAAGATCTTCTCATTCATGCTGTCGGTTCGGGCGTCGGACTCGCGGCCTTGCAGATGGCAAAGGCAAGAAATGCGCGTGTCATCGGCACATCGCGGACAGCAGACAAACTCGACCGATGCCGCGAGTCCGGACTCGACCACGGACTTTGCGTCACCGACCCGGACGCGTTTGCGGAACAAGTACTGGCCGCGACCGACGGACGCGGAGCGAATGTCATCCTCGATCTCGTGGGGGCGGCTTACTTTGCGCAAAATCTAGCGAGTCTCGCGTCGCAGGGACGCCTCATGCTCGTCGGCCTGACCTCTGGTCGGACGGCAGAGTTCAACCTCGGACTTGCTCTTCAAAAGCGGGCAAAGATCGTCGGCACGGTCCTGCGTCCTCGCTCGATTGCACAAAAAGCGGACGCGACGGCAAAGTTCGCGGCAGAGATACTGCCACTGTTCGAGTCGGGAGCCGTCAAACCAAATCTCGACCGCGTTTTTCCGGCAAGCGACGCGGTCGCGGCATACAAGTATCTCGAATCGAATGAAAGTTTTGGCAAGGTCGTGTTGGAGTTTTGATGTCGCGGAAAATGGCCGGTTTGTTTGCAGCGGCAAATGGACCGGCAGAGCCGCGATGAGGGAAGCGGATCTACTTCTTAAGTTTCGGAACGATATCGTTCGCCTTGAGCGAATTTCCTGTGGCGCGTTCTAGTTCGGCGACGGCTTTGTTTAGCTCGGTCCGAGAACGGAGTTCGTTGCTGCGGGCGGCCGCCAGGGCGGTTTGGCGTTCGAGGACCTTGTAGATGTCGGACTGGCCTTCGTCGAGTTTTCGCTGTTCCGATTCGTATTGCTCTACGGAATTCTCACGGGCGATGGCGGCGGACCGCAGACGCGCCTCAGCGGTGCGAACCGACTGCAAAGCGTTGCGAACCTCAACCTGAATGCCTTGCTCGATCTGCTCACGTTGGGTCTCGAGACGCTCGGCCTCGACGAGCGATCTGCCATATTGGGCCTCGGCCGTCTTGTCGCCAAAGAGCGGCAGATTAAATTGAACACCGAATCGAAAGGTCGGATAACGGTTCGCGAAAATTCCGCTGAAAGGGCTGCCGGTCAACAACGCAAGGTTGGCATTTTGCTGGGCACACGCCGGTGAATTTGGGTCTATCGAGCATGCGGTCGGGAAGGTTGGGCTGAAATTTGGATTAGACGAACCGCCGATGCCGGATTCGGTTATGCTTGCGACAAAGTCTATTTGCGGCTTTTGCTGGTCCTTGTAAAGCCTTTGATCCAGGGCGTTTATATCCTTCTGCGCTCGGTTGATCTCAAGCTCAGGCCGATTGTCGAGAGCGAGATCCATCGCCTGTGTCAGCGTCGGGTTGGGCACGGTGATCTCGACCGGCTCGACCGGCGTCAGGGCTTCGTTCCAGATCGTATTCGTGCGGTTTGGCGAAAGCAGATTTTTCAGGATGTTCTCGGCCACATTGACGCCATTGAGAGCGTCATAGACTGCCTGTTCAAAATTGGCGACCTGCGTCTCGGCGGCAACGATGTCGATCGGAGCAAGCTGGCCGTCGGCGACGAGACGACGATTATGAGCAAGCTGATCCTTGGCATCGCGAACCGAATCGCGCTGTACCTGCAAGTTGCGGAGAGCGTAGGTCAGGTCCCAATACGCCCGCTGGACGTTGGCAACAGTCTCGATAGTTCGCTGCTGAAACTGCGTATCCGTCAGTGCGATATTCCGCTTTGCGATCTCGATGGTCCGGCGCGTCTGATCGATCTTTCGACCACGAAACAGCGGCTGCGTGACCGAAAAACCGAGGCTCGAATTTAGCTGCGGGCTCAGGATCGAGATCGGATTGTTGGTCGTTACCCGCTGATTGTTGAACGTACCAGAGAAAACGGTTCCTGAGTCCAGACGCGTCGCGGTCAGAGCGGCGTTGCCAAGCAGTGTGCCGTTGGTCGTGTTTTGATTAGCCGAAAAAATGCTCACATTCGGCGTGGTCGTCCGGTCATAGTAGAGCTGGCCCGAAAGCCGCGGCTGCGTAAGCCCGCGAGCGGATGCGAGGTCAAATTCGGCGATGCGTGCTGTCTTTCGCGAGACCTCGATGTCACGGTTGTTCTCGAGTGCAAGTTCGATGGCGTCCCGCAGCGTCAGCGTTCTCTGTTGAAGTAGATCGACGCCAACACGGTCGAGCTCGGGCAGCGTTCTTTCATCCGAACGGTAATCCGGAGCGATCGCCGGCACTCCCTTGAGATCGTCCGGCAAAACAGGAGTCGGGCTCGGCGTCTGCGCGCCGATACCAGCCGCCGAAGCGAGCAGTATGAGACTTACGATCGATAAAAACCTATGCATAAAAACGTGCACGTTACTGCTTGTTAAAAAGCGAACCTGTCGCCGCCGCGGCCTTTCGCCTGATGCCGCCGAAAAGCCAATTCGAGAAACGGCTCACATTGCCAAAGAGGTTCATCTCAGACAGATCGTCAAAGATCGAATAGAATACCGGCACCGCCAGCAATGTCAGCAAGAGGCAAAGCGACTGGCCGCCGACTACGAGCACACCGATCGATCGGTTAGTACCCGAACCGGCACCGCTCGAGATAACCAACGGGATCATACCGGCCACCAGAGCGATGGTCGTCATCAGGATCGGGCGCAGACGGTCACGATTTGCCTGAATGATCGCGTCGTATCGCGACATTCCTTTCGACCGAAGATTGTTCGTATGGTCGATCTGCAAGATGGCATTTTTCTTGACGACGCCAAAGAGCAGCAGCAAGCCCAGACCGGAGAAAATATTTACAGTCAAGCCTGTCGCAAGCAAGCTGACGATGCCAAACGGTATCGACAAAGGCAGTGTCAGCAGGATCGTCACCGGATGGATAAACGACTCGAACTGCGCGGCCAACACAATGTACATAAAGACGAACGAGAGGACGATCGCGAGGGCAAAGTAATAGAGCGATTTGCTCAGCTCTTTAGATTGGCCGACGTACCCGGTTTTGTAATCGGCAGGTAGATTCAGATCCCTAATATACCCATCAATAGCGGAGGTTATGCTTGTTGCCGACCCGCCCGGTTTTGTGTTCGCCAGCAGAGTCACCTGCCGCTGACGATTTGTCCGGTCAACAGAGCTTGGACCGGTGCCTTCTTTGATTTTTACGAGACGATCAAGCGAGACCCAACCAAGTTTAGCGGACGGCACGATCATTCGCTTGAGGCCGTCGGTGTCACCGCGAAAACTGTTTATCGCACGCACACGTACGTCGTACTGGTCCGTGCCCTCGTTGAATGTCGTCGCCTCTTGCCCCGCAACCAAGGTGTTCAGGGCCTGCGAAACATCACCGATCCTCACGCCGAGGTCGGCCGCCGTATCTCGATCGACCTGGAGTTGGACCTCAGGTTTGCCAGAGATAAGAGTGGAATCAACGTCCACAGCATCAGGGATCGATCTCATTTTCTCGAGGATCTGGTCAGAGTACTCCTGCAATTTTTTGAGATCGGGTCCGGCGATCAGAAACTGGACATTTGCATTACGAAAGCCGCCGCCCGAGAACGCCTGGACGATCTGAACGGCAGTGCGGAACTCCTTTGGAAACTTTTTCAGTATCTCGCGGGCGTCCGCCATCATAGCCTCCTGAGATTTGGGACGGGTTCCGATGTCGGAGAGTTTTACATAGATCGTACCTGCGTTGACGACCTGCTGCTGGCCGCCGCCAACCGTTGCGAGCGTGTCGGTCACACCGGGCATCTGGCGAACCCTTGCACCGATCCGTTCCATCGTCTGAGCGGTCGCCCCGAGGCTCGAACCCTCAGGCACGCGTACCGAAATCTCAAACTGCGACTGGTCATCAACCGGCAAAAAGTTTTTGCCCACGAACATAAAGAGCGGCACGATGCTAAGAAACACCAAAGCGCAAAGCGTCACGATTACCCATCGATGACCCATCGAAAACCGTAGCAAAAACGCATAGAAGCCATCAACTACGCGAAACCAGCCAGTATAGGTCGATTCCTTTTCGCCCTGCGACAGCATTCCGTCGCCCGTGATCTCTGCTGTCTTCTCCGGCTTTTTCTTATGCGGTTTGATCAGCCTCGCCGCCAACATCGGCGTAAGTGTGAACGAGACGAGCAACGAAATCCCAACGGCAAACGACGCAGTCAGGCCAAAGCTCGACATAAATCGACCGACGATGCCCTGCATAAACCCGATGGGCAAAAACACCGCCATCAGCGAGAGCGTCGTGGCAAGCACGGCCAAGCCTATCTCACGCGTTCCCTCGACCGCAGCCTGAAAGGGGTTCATTCCCTTTTCCTCTACAAACCGGTAGATGTTTTCGAGCACCACGATCGCGTCATCGATCACGATCCCGACCATCAGCGTGAGGGCGAGCATAGTGATCGAATTGAGCGTGTATCCCATCGCATAGACGAGTGCGAAGGTCGAGATGATCGAGGTCGGTATCGCCAGCGCAGCAATAAATGTCGAGCGGAAACTCCACAGAAACAGGAACACGACTATCGAAGCGAGGATCGAGCCGACGATCAAATGCTCTTCGATCGCGTTCAAAGAATTCTGAATAAAGATCGAGTTGTCACCGATTATCCGAACCTCAAATCCGGGCGGCAGTGTCCCCTTAACGCCTTTCGCGGGATCACCGGTGATCTCGGCAAGCCGCGATTTGATCTCGTGGGCTACTGCGACCGTGTTTTGGCCCGACTGCTTCGAAACAATGAGCGTGACCGCCGGCTGACCATTGAGCCGTGCCTCAGAACGGACTTCCTCGGCACCATCTTCGGTGTAACCGAGATCCTTGACTTTGACCTGATATGTCCCGCGAGTTGCAACAACAACATCGTCGAACTCCGATGCCTTTCTGATCTTGCCCAATGTGCGGACGCTCGTCTCGGTCTGGCCCTCATCGAGGCGGCCGCTCGGAAACTCGATATTCTGGATCCGCAGAGCATTAGAAACCTCGGCCGCGGTTATGTTGTACGAACGCATCTTGTCCGGATCGACCCAGACATTTATCTGACGTTCCTGGCCACCGATGATGGATATCTGGCCTACGCCATCAACCGATTCGAGGCGTTCCTTGATCTGTTTTTTGGCTGTCTCGGTGACTTCCCGCAAAGCGGTCGGCGCCGAAACCACGATGCGCAGAACGGGTGCGGCATCGGAATCGAGCTTTTGAACGGTTGGCTGTTCGGCAGTTACCGGAAGATTTGGGATCGCCGTCTGGACACGGTTTTCGACCTCTTGTGCAGCGACGTTTACGTCTTTTTCGAGGACGAACTGTACAAAAACCTGCGAAATGCCCTCGATCGACGTCGAACGCAGTTCGTCGATACCGCTGACCGTGTTTACGACTTCTTCGATCTTTTCGGTCACCTCAGATTCCATCTCCTGGGGCGACGCTCCCGGATTTACGACCGTGATCGTGATGGTCGGAAAATCAACTTTGGGGAAAAGATCAACACCGAGGCTCAAAAACGAGAAGGCGCCGACCACGACCAGCGACAATATAAGCATCGTCGCGAAGACAGGACGTTTGACACAAACTTCAGCCAGCCACTGCATAATAATTTAAGTCCAGAGTCTCAAGTCCAAAGTCCTGAGTCCCCGATATCTAAGCAAACTTGCTCCCTTTTAGATCCGACTGTCGTAAACACTTCATCAATCCGCCGATCAACCGGCCTGTTTCGTCCAACTTCCCGTAGATCGAATCAAACTCGTTTGCACTTACGTACTTTTGATCCAAGGCAACATACATTTGTGCCCGAGCCTCCGCACATGATCCCTTTGCGACCGAAAGGAACTGGACAAACTCTTTGTCGCCACCCCGTTCAAACCCTTCCGCAATATTCGACATTATCGAGATCGAAGAACGTCGGATCTGATCTCTCAACGCAAAGTCCGGGTCGAAATTGCCCACTGAACTCGCCTCGTAGATCAAACGAGTGACCTCGCGAGCAAGTTTCCACGATTCAATGTCTTCAAATCTCTCAATTTTGGCCATATTCGCCTCTTGCGACTCCGGACCCTGGACTCCGGACTCGGGACTTACCCCGCCCTGACAAAGATGCCATCGACCAATTGGCCAACATTCCCCGTTGCGACTGTATCGCCCTCATTGACGCCGCGTTTGACCTGGATCAGGTCGCCCTCGAGCAGGCCCAGTTGAACAAGCTGCTCGCGGGCGATGCCGTCCTTGATGACGTAAACCTTGTGCGTGTCGCCCTCGGTCTTAACGGCAGATGCAGGTACCATTACCGCGTTCTCGGCCTGCGACTGGGTGATTCTAACGGTTGCGAATTGCCCGGGTTTCAAAAGCCCATCGGGATTCGGAACCTCGGCCTCGACAGTCAGCGTTCTTGCCGTTGTGTTAACCGCTGGCAGAATCCGGGCGACCGTTCCGGCAAAATTGCGGTCGGGATTCGCACTGGTTTGGAGCGAAATGCTTTGTCCGGTCGCAACCTTTCCGATAGAAGCTTCAGGAACGTCGATCTTGAGCCGCAAGGTCGATGTTCGGACGATCGTCGCGATCTTTGTATTCGGGGCACTCGGGCTTATGTATTCGCCGGGATCGGCGATGCGTTCCGAAACATAACCGCTGATCGGCGAGTAGATGACGGTATCAGTTACAGCCTTTTTTGCCTGATCGACCTGAGTTTCGGCAGTTGCTATGCCACTGCGGACAGCGGCAACCTGGGCCTCGGCAGAGTTGATAGCTTTAACGGCAACTGCGGCGTTGGATCTCGATTCATCGAGCTGACCGAGCAATGCATCACGTTGGGCCTGGCGCTGGTCAAGGATGGCCTTGGAAACATCGCCTGTCGCGTAGAGCCGCGTAGCACGTGTGAGTTCCTTTTCGGCGAGAGCGAGGTTTGCACGAGTAGCTTTAACTTGAGAAAACGTCTCGATGTCAAAACTCTCGCCGTCCCCAACCCCGAGCCTAACCTGGGCCTGACGCAACGCCGCGATAGCTGTTCCGACAGCCTTTTTCTGCTGCTCGACCTGTGCCTGTGCCTGTTCGAGCCGAATCTGCGCGTCACGCACGTCAAGGCGAACAAGCACGCTGCCCTTTGTCACATAGCCGCCGACATCAAAATTGACTTCGACGATCTTACCCGCGACCGCCGGTGCAACATCGGTCTGAGCATCACTCGCCAGATTGCCGGTAGCCTCGAAATAGGTCGGGATTGGCTTTACAACGGCCTGTGCGGTCGTCACGTCGATCGTCTCGGGTTGTGCCGCGGTATTGGTGTTCGTATTCGCACTACCCGAACCGCAACCCGACAACGCACCGAGCGATACGGCAAGTATCGCCGTAAGCGGAAACATGAAGCTTTTACTTCTCATCATCTGTAGCTCTCGCACCTCACGCCTTGATGCCATTTAGCAGGATCTCGGCAAAATTGGTAGCTGCTTCCTCATTGGAAATGTCCAGGAGATTTCGATCTTTGTCCCAAAGGATATTGTTTAACGAATGGTGAATGATCATACCCAAAAACGACCTAACGGCGATCTTAGGATTGACGTCGCGCATCGCCCCGTCTCGCTGGCGTTCCTCGATATAGCCACCAAGAAAGCCGTAAACACGCGCTACAAACTCGCTAAAGAACCGCTCGGCGAGTTCGTGTTCCTCAAGTGCCGAATAGAACATCAATCTCATAAAACTGACATCCGTCTGCTGCTTCGTCAGGGCGTGAAGTGCGAACGCATAAAAGACCGTAAAGTCGTCCTTTTGCGTGATCGCGTGCACCAAAACCTCATTACCTTCCCAAGGGAAACGCATTCCGTCATGACAGGCTTTGTCGCTCAGGATCGCGTCGTAAATGTCAGACTTCTTTGCAAAGTGGCGAAATACCATCGCCTCAGAGACTCCGGCCTTTCGGCCGATCTCTTTTGTGGTTGTGCCGCTAAACCCTTTTTGAGAGAATAGGTTAATAGCCGTGTGCAATATCTGCTCACGGCGCTCATCGCCCGACATTCGCTGCCCCGGCTTACATTTTAGAAGGTCCTTGATCAAAAACGATCCCCTTTCCTAAGTAAGTGCTTACTTACCAGAATGGATAGATTGGCATTTTGGTGATATCATTGTCAACTGTAAATGTGATCTCGGTCACATTGTCGTAAACGAAGGGAACATTCGCGCCCGTCGATTCGTTTACAACTAAGCAGCGATACACCTCATCCGAGAGGACGCATTATTGGCAATTTTAAGAAAAGGCAGGAGGAAAGTTATGTCAGAGTTTGAAGCAGAAGTTAAGAAAGCAGAAAAGGAATTGGAACAGGGACTTATGCCGGTGAATGGCGATTCGTTTACGGACAAGGTCATGTCGGACGAGTTTTTAGGAGATCTCAAGATGCACGCACAGGAATACGGACAAAAGATACAGGACGCAGCCTCACAGGCAAAGGATTTTGCCAGCGACAAGTTTACGGCAGCAGGCGACAAATTTAAGGAAATTTCGTCGAAGGATCCGAAGGAACTCGTCGAGGACGCCAAGGAATTTGCCCGTCAAAAACCCGGCCAGACGATCCTCATCTCAGCCGCCATCGGCGTTGTGCTCGGATTGATCCTACGCGGAAGAAAGTAATTTAGCCTAGCCCCGTGAGGCGGACAAGTCAGAACCGCCTGCGTAAGCGGGCGGAACGACCTCAGACATATTGGCCGCAGATAAAGCGGAAAACGCAGATATTGAAGAAATTCGTACCCGCGCCATCTGCTGGCATCTGCGGCTAATCTGTTTTACGGCCCAAGCCGCCCGCTCACGCAGGCATTTCCGACTCACTTTTGCCGCTTTCTCAGGGTAACAAGTATCGCATCCGACACCTTCCGCTCGCCTTCTTTGTCGGACGGCCTGTTGACAACCTTTCCATCCAAAAACATCGTTGTCGAACCGCCGCCGTCGAGATTCATCGCATCGGTCGCACCGAGTTCGAGGAGCAGCTTCGCAAGATCGTAAAGGTCGATCCCGCCGCTCGACTCGCTCCGCCCATCGACCGTTATCATCAGAAATTTCCCATCCTTGAGCTTCGCCACCGCAGTGCGCGGATGGCGGGTTTCGACAAAGGACTTTGAAGCCTTTTCTTGTTCCCAGGTGATGTCGATTTTGCTGTTTTTGATCAACTGAGGAACGCCCGCAATGATGTCAGTCGATCGTTGGATTTGAACTCGCTTCCCATCTTGAAGTACATCAGGTCTCAAATAGTAGAAATGCCCGTTGGCTCCTTGGTTGTTCAAGTAGTTATCAAGTCGACCATCGCTTGCGATGAACTCTGCCAAACTCATCGAAACAACAAACCCATCCTTTGGAATCGTACTTGTGCCATCACCAGGACTGGCAGCGGCCGATCTACACCTAAATTCTTTGCCGCTGAAAGTCTCTATAGCGGAACAATTTGCAAACACCAACTCCATCGACCGGCGAATTGGCGTCGATTCACCAAACTCAGTCGTATAGGCGACCTTCTCATTCTCGGATCGCTCACGGTTGATTCCGTGAATACGACCCGAGAACTCGGACTTGTTGATTCCAAACCAACTTGCTATTTCCAGTCTTTCGATCCAAATCGAAGTTGCCTTGTCACCATTGCTAATGCGAAGGGTGGTTCGATTGTTAATATTCTCGCTAAAAAGATGGCCATCTATCATTAATGCGCCAACTGGATCACCCGCGAACGCACTTTGGTCGAGCCGGAAAAACCCAGCATTTATAGCCGCGAATGCCCGATGGCGCGCGGCGATGGCAGATGTTTTCTCGGTTCCGATGGCCATGTCATTTGCGTGGTGAACATCGAGGCGGACCTTTTTGAGATCGAGGCGGAGAAGATTCATATTGACCTTGAGCCCGCTGATCTCTCGGGTGACCTCGGCATACTCAACGCCATCGGCGACGGCCCGAAAATCCTGCGCCGGGAGATTTACCGCAGAGACGCAGAGGCACAGAAAAATCAGTAAGAGAGAACGGGACAAAACGGTTCCGGTACTGATAGTTCCAAGACAATATTTTTTCATTCTTCTCTGCGTCTCCGTGTCTCTACGGTAAATCATTCCTATAATACCTCAATGCGTATCAACGAAAGAGTCATCGCTCTCAACGAGAAGCCTACAAATGTGAAGGCACGGTACGTGTTGTATTGGATGCAGATGTTCAAGCGAACGTCGTACAATCACGCTCTTGTTTGGGCGATACGCAAGGCGAATGAGCTGAAGCTGCCGCTCGTGGTTTACGAAGGCTTGAAATATTACTACCCGTGGGCGAGCGACCGGCTGCATACGTTTATTCTGGAGGGCGTAGAAGAAAAGCGTGCCGAGTTTGAAAAGCTCGGCTTTCGCTATCTGTTCTATTTACAAAAAGATGCCGATTCTCCGCGAAACACGGTTGCGGCCCTCGCAAAAGATGCCGCGTTGATCGTAACGGACGATTTCCCGTGCTTTGTCATCCCTGAGCACAACCGGCGTATCTCCGAGCGGGCCCATATAGCCGTCCACGCGGTCGACTCGAACGGCGTGATCCCGATGTCAAAATTCGAGAAGGAAGAATACGCCGCATACACGATCCGGCCAAAGATCAACAAACTGCTCGACCGATACCTGGTGCCGTTCAATGAGGAGACGGTCGACCAGCCGAGCGTTGATCTCGATATCGATGCCGATTTTGAAACTATGGTTACGACGGAAACAATAGCTGAGCTTGTTTCTGACTGCGACATCGACCATGGCGTTCCGCCTTCGCAGCAGTATCATGGCGGCACGGCCGGGGGCCGAGAGCGTTTGAAGAAATTCGTCGATGAAATATTGCCGGATTACGACAAGGCCCGAAATAGGCCCGAGCGTGACGGCTCATCCCGGCTGTCTGCCTATCTGCATTTTGGTTTTTTGTCGCCGCTTGAGATCGCTTTGGCAGTGCGCGACAGCGACGCTCCGCAGGAGTCGATCGATGCATATCTCGAGGAACTCATCGTCAGGCGTGAGCTGTCGTACAACATGACGCGGCACAACGAAAATTATGATTCGCTTGCGGCATTGCCCGATTGGGTGCAAAAGACAATGCGCAAACATGCGGACGACGAACGCAGTTTTGTCTATTCGCTTGAGCAAATAGAGGCAGGCGAAACGCACGACGAACTCTGGAATGCCGCCCAACGGGAGATGGTCGCGACCGGCGAGATGCATAACTATGTGCGAATGCTATGGGGCAAGAATGTCATCGCCTGGTCGCCGAGCTACGAGCTAGCCTTTGAAACGCTCATCCATCTCAACAACAAATATTGCCTCGACGGCCGCAACCCAAACTCCTACGCCGGTATCCTCTGGTGCTTCGGCAAACACGACCGGCCATGGATGGAACGAGATGTTTTTGGCATGATCCGCTATATGACAAGCGGGAGCACAGGGAAGAAGTTTGATTCGAGAAAATATATCGAGTTGACGCAAAGCCTCGAGGCCTAAAAAGGGTTCCGCCTATGTGTCCTATGTTTCTATGTTTCTATGTGGTTCAAATCTCTTAAACCACATAAAAACATAGGACACATAGTCAGCGGGTAGGATCTCCACGCATCCAGTTTCCGCTCCAATCGAATTGCTCCACACCCTCAAACCGAAACTTGTAGTCGTAAAACGAAGGGACATCGTAAGCGTAGCCGTGATAGTAAAACATCTTGCGAAGTTCGATCGCGTACTCGATCACCTTTAGCATCGTAAAAATGCCGAGACTGCGGCGCGTCTCATCCGGGTCAAAGCAGCCGTAGATCGCCGAAACGCTCTCATTGCCAACGTCGAAGAGGCTGACGGCAAGTAGACGACCCGTATCGTCGCGTGCGGTTATCTGAAAGCCATCGGTCGGAGAATGGGCGGGTTCTCGTGAGAGAAAGTCATAAATTGAATGCGGCACGGCGTGGTCAAAACGATGCTTGTGCCGTTCGAAGAGGCTATGTACCTCGTCTGTGATCTTGATCAGTGCTATTTCGATCTTTAGATCCTCGTTGCGCCTGAGGATCCGGCGTTGGCTTTTGGAAAGATGGAATTCTGCAAGGCGGATCCTTAGCGGTATCACGCGGACGATCTCATCGCGATAAATATTTAGGCTGTAGCGGAAGAACTGCGTTCCAAAATGCCGCCAGCCGTCAGCGAGAAGAGCGTCATACTGCGTGGGCATAACGGACGCCGCAGCGAATTCGTCGTTGATGAATATTAGTTCTTGCTCGCGTGAATGAGTCATCGAAATGTCTCGCAAGGTGGCCACGCCGGAGGAACCGGCGTTCCCGGCTTAGAACCCAGCGTACCAATCGTAACCGCTTTCTGCCCAGTAGTCGCGCGGCCTGTCCGCGGTAAACTCTATCCGGCCAATTCGCTTGATCTGTTTGATGCCATATTTTGTTGCCGTCGCAAGCCGGAGTGGTGCACCGTGGGGCACGGTGAGCGGGCGACCGTTCATTTCGTATGCGAGCAGGGTCTGCGGATGCATGATGCTCTCGATATCCCAACCAACGAAATAGCCTTCGTCCGGTGTGACCAGCGAGACATAAGGCGATTTATTGCCGGGCACGTACTTCGCGGCAAAGTCAGAAAATCGCGCACCGGCAAAATGGGTGATCGTTGACCATCCCTCGATACACTTAAACTCGATGATTATATCGGTTCGCGGCAACGACTTGATGTCATCGATCGATATGGCCAAGTCGTCGCTCCGGCCCGCGAGTCCGCCAACTGCAAGCGTCCACGAAGAAGCATCGAACTCGCCCGCCATACCGATATCGCCATTCACGCGAGCGGCGGTCACCTCATCGCCTGAGAATTCGGGTGCGAGACGAGCAGGGCTATAGAACGCCTGAGAAACCCGCTCATTGAATTCAAACGTCCGCCGGAGCAACGCTGTCTTAGTCTCTTCGCCCATCCAGCGCCAGCCAAAAATTCCAAGAGCTGCCGCCGCTCCGCCGATGAGAAAACCTCGACGCGACATGCTCGCCATTTTCTTTCGAGCGTCGTCAGCGGTGAGAACCTCAGAGAGGTATCTCGGCTCGCGGAGGATGTCGGCAGTTCCGCGATCTGCCGAGGTCTCTTTGGCCTGCAGTTCACGGACCTCTTCAACCAGAATTTTGTCGTCGGCCTCATTCATATTTCGTAGACTATCAACTTGTCACTAAGAACTATTCACTGAATAAAACCAAAACTTTCCGATTTCTTCAGTGGCTAGTGGTTAGCTTCAACCATAGTCCTCATTTTCCTCAGCGACTGCGTCGACGATTTCCCGGCCTGTGATCATCGAACGAAAATTGCTCCAACCGGCGATGACGACCTGTACCAAGTGAACAAAAAAGAACAAGACGAATAGTATCGTCAGCCAAAAATGCAGCCATCGCGCCCATTGATAGCCGCCGAATAGCGTCGTCAACCACGCTAGCTGCAGTGGTTTGTAAATAGCGAGTCCGGTCAGCAGCGAGCCCGCACCCATCACGATGACGCTCGTATATGCGATGCGTTGGGCATCGTTGTATTTGCCCTGCGGAGGCTTTTTTTTGACTATGTGTGCGTCATGAAGAGCTACGAGCGGGGCGCGTTTGAAGGATGATGGAACGGGGACAATTGCCCGCCATTCACCGGAAGCAATTGTATAGATCACATATATCACGCCATTTATCGCGAAGAGCCACATAAAAAAGAAATGCAGCTGCAGCCCCTCGGCCAAGCGGTACGGAATGCCTAAGAACTCATTGAACCACGCGGGAAAAAAATGAAAGACTTCGTAGCCGCCGATCCAAATACCGTAAACGGGATTTGCCCAGTAGATCAGCATCCCGCTCCAGATCATCATCGCGAGCAGCGGAAAATTGATCCAGTGCAGCCAGCGGATCGCCAGCGGATGTTTGGTTTCGAGTTGTTTGGCCATACCCTATGTATTCGCCTTAATTATGCACCTAGTTTCCCGGCGTGCAAACGAATTGCGGGAACGACCGAGCGGGCGAGCGAGACATTCTCGGTATCTGGGAGCTCCGAGACGACGAAAACCGCGTGATGACCAACTCGAAAACCGGACGCGCTCATTTTGCCATCAAAGCTGGCTGTTTGTATGTCATCATTCGTAGCCGGTAGATCCGTCTCGGCAACCAGGAATGAGACCATGCGGCCTTTGTGCTTGAAAACGATATGTGCGAATCGGCGGCCCTCGTATAGGCAAAAGTGTGATTCCAGAAACTGCGTCTCGCCCGCTCCCTGCTCACCTTTTTCAGCATGCAGGGCCGTGGTGATGACCTTGTCGAGATCCTTGTTGAATGCGCCGTATCGTTTCGCCGCTTCGTCCAGAGTGATCGGCTTTTCCTTGAGATTAAACTTAACAGCGCAATTTTCATGGTCGCCGACGGCGTGATCGGCCAGTTCGTTCCAAGCTGCCTGCACCGCGTCGCCGCGTCGAGAGTTTGCCTCAATGACAGCGTCGCGCTGAGCGTTGATAGCATTATTACCCTGTGACACCTGATTCTCGCTTGGGCCGCGAAGCATGAACATGCCGATCACGATCCCAATAGCAACGATGCCAAGACCAGCATATGCCAGCCGCGGAAAACCAAGCCTTCCACTCTGTACGACTCTGTCCCACAGGCCCGGCCGCAAAGCATGATCGCGAAGTTCGCGCGTCAGGCGCGATGCGAATACGGGATCGACCTCAGTTTCAGTCGCGTTGACCACGGTATGGCGTACACGGAGCTTTAGCGCACGCCGGTCAGCCATCTCGCCACGGCAATCGCGGCAATTCTCTAGATGCCGCAGCACATCATGATTGGTCTCGACCAGCAGTTCATCGCTGATGTACGAGTCCATCATCGTTTTCATCTCTCTACAGTCCATAACGCTAACCCTCGGCTGCGATCCGGCCACGTGCATCGAAACCGGTCAACTCCTGTCTCAACATCCGCCGTCCGCGGTGAAGCCTAGACATCACGGTCCCGATAGGAATATCGAGCAATGCGGCTGCCTCCTTGTACGAAAACTCCTCAACGTCTGTTAAAAGAACCACTTGCGAGAACTTTTCCGGCACCCGCTTAATTGCCTCGATGATCTCCTCGTCGGTTAGGCGTTGAGGTATCGGAGGTTCGAAAGCAACGGTCTCGGCGATCTGTTCCTCGGTGTCTTCGACGAGCTTTAGCTGGCCGAGCTTCATCTTACGCTTGCCGTTCAGCCGGTAGAGTATGGTCATCAACCACGCGCGGCAGTTGGTTCCAGGCGTGTACCGGTGAAACGAACGTAAGGCCTGTGAAAGCGTTTCCTGTGTCAGGTCCTCAGCCTCTTCGCGGTTGCGAACGAGCCAAAACGCCACTCGAAAGACATCGGGCATCAGCGGTATCACCTCTGATTCAAAGGATGCCCAATCTTTTTCGCGTTCCTTGCTCGCTCCAAACATAAAGTCGCCAAAACGGCTCGCACCCTAATTATGTATGACACGATCCGTTTTATTCCCTTCTCGTTGTGATCCACCCGCAACGAATCCGGAATAAGACGGCTGTCGAACTACATACTACTTAGGAGGATGACCGTATCCGGTTATTATAAATATTATGAAGTACTTTCTGTTATTAGCGGTCGTGGTGGTCTCGGCCGCTGTATTTGTCTCGGCGTCAACCAGTTGCTCGCTCTCAGCGGCATCCACAAATGGTGCGGCGGTATTGCCGTCAGAACCCACCGCGGCTGATCCGATCGGTACGCCATCGGCGTCGGACGAGGTCTTTGACGGCAAGAAACTCGTCAGGTCCGAGGCCGAGTGGAAAAAACTGCTGACACCCGCCGAATATCACATCCTGCGTGAGGACGGGACTGATTACCCATACAAGAGCCAATATCATGACAGCAAAGAGGAAGGCGACTATCACTGCGCAGCCTGCAACCTCAAGCTCTTTAGCTCAAAGACGAAATTTGACTCAGGCACGGGATGGCCGAGTTTCTACCAGCCGGTCAATAAGAAAAATGTTGTTGAGAAGGTGGATCGCAGCCTCGGCGAGGTGCGAACCGAGATCGAATGTGCCCGATGCGGCGGCCATATCGGACATGTATTTGACGACGGCCCGGAACCGACAGGATTGCGTTACTGTATGAATGGAACTTCGCTGAAATTTGAAAAGACGAAGTAGCGGGTGATTACCACATAGGAACATAGGACACATAGAAATTTAGATCTATGTGCCCTATGTGGTTCAAGAAACGATAAAAGTTACCAATTGACCTTTCCTTCCTGCGAGGTGTCGATCTGTGCCAGTTCGACGCCCTCGTTGTAGAAAAAGATCTTCATATTGTCGAACAGGAATTCGTGTGAATCCGGATTCGACACGTCGAGGCCAAAATGGTTGATGAGCTGCTTTTGCTTCTCCTGCCATTCGCCCCAACACCCTTTGCACATCTCCGCACCGATCTTCTGACCCAACTCGGTCGGGATCGGGGCAAAACCAAGGGGCTCGGTCTTTTGACCGCAGCGTCCGCATTCAAACCTGTCACCAAATAAAGCCATAACAAATCTCCTAGTATCTTAAGTTATATCAAGTCGATGCGGAGATTGCAGTAAGCTAGAACAAATTTGGCGATCCCCGCAAGTTTTGCAGTAATTCTTTTTCAATGATAAGTAATACGCTAAGGATTATGAAACCAAAACATTTCGCGAATATTTGTGTGCTGAGTTTGATACTAGTTAGTTTCGCCTGCAGTTCCTCCAAAATGGATACATCAGCGAACAAAGAACCGACGCTGGGTAATGTATCCAACTCGGAAGAACTGGCGAAAATTTTGAAAAGCAAGTTTTCCGAGATCGGCGAATATAAATTGGATGAAACCTTAGAGGCCGGAACGAGCAACGATGTAAACGAAGATTTTTTTGCAAGTGAAATCAAAGCGGAAACGATCGCCGCCTCAACGGACGCACGTTACACATACGATTTAGGCGTCATAAATCTTTCCATTTACAAATTCAAAGAAAAAGCGGAGGCATGGAAAGTTTTTGATTTTTTCGATGAAAAAATGGTCGAAGCCGCAAGCCAAGTCTTCGACGATATGAAAGCTAAAGCCGAGAAGGAAGGCAAAAAGTTTATCTACGAGGCGGAAAAAACCGATAACTCATTTACTATTTTTCACAAGGAAAAAGGTATCAAACTTTTGGTGGTCAAGCAGAGAGGTATCGAAGAATCGCCGAGCATATCGCACAATGGGATCGGCGTGAATATGACGATGCAGGTCAGCGGAAACCATGTCTTTATAGTAACGGACAACATAATGGTTGCACCCGGCGAAAACAAACGCGAACGCGGCAGCGAGGTCGAAGATTTTTATCTGCAACACGAATTTGTGATCTCTGAATTGATGAAAGGTTTGTAGATTTTAGTACCAATTGGATTTGCTTCGATAAGGGAGCTTTCTAGGCCGGATGGACTAGTTCTACAGACTGCCGCATCAGCTTTCTGCCGCCCGGATCGCGGCGAGGACGTCATTATCCGCCGGCCGGAAAAGACTCACAGCTTGCACTTTGTGATAGGCGATCTTTCTGTCCCCATCGATAACGACCACGCCTCGAGCCGACCGGCCCGGCAGCCACGATTTCATCCCGTACATCTTCGAAACCTTGCGATCAGAATCGGACAAAAGCCGTAGCGGCAACTGATTTTTTTCGGCAAATCTCTTATGCGATTCGACCGTATCAGTCGATATCCCCACAACCTCGGCCCCCGTCGCCTGATACTCAGACCAATGATCTCGCACCGAACAAAGCTGTGCTGTACAAACCGGCGTATTATCGCCGGGGTAGAAAAGCAGCACAACAGTGCGCCCTTTGTAATTACTTAGCGACCACCCGTCTCCGTCGCCATCTTCTAAAGTGAAATTTTGTGCAGCGTCTCCGACGTTCATAATGTTTCTTCTTTAAAGTCTCTAATATCTCTAAACGGCTTGTGCGCATCTGCAAAATCCGGCCGGTAATAATAGGATGCCGATTCGTACTCCTGCATAAAGCCTTCTTCCATGCCGAGTTCTTCGAGTAGGGAGACTGCTGAGAACCATTCGCCTTCGGAGATGCGGCGGGACAACAGGATATAGCGGTCGTCGGTCGCGGCTTTGTTGGTGGCGTAGTATTGGGCCATTAGCGAGATCGCGGTTTTGGGGCCGAGTTCGTCGCGGATCCAACGCAAGCTTTCTTCGATGCCAGCGATGTCGTTTGGCAGGACGAGCAGCCGGATCATTAGGCCGCGATTTAGTAGGCCGTCTTTACCAAAAACGAGCTTGTCACCCATCTGGCGGTGCATTTCCTTAATGGCGGCACGGGCGTGTTCTTTGTAATCGCGAACCTTTGAGAACTGAAAACCGGCTTCCGAATCGGCATATTTCAGATCGGGCAGATAAACATCAACGATCCCGTCGAGTAGCCGCAAGACTTCGACTGAGTCGTACGCGTTCGTGTTGTAGACAATAGGAAGCCGCAGGCCGTTTTCGGCGGCGATCAAGATGGCCCTCGCCATTTGCGGCGCAAAGTGCGTAGGCGAGACAAAACCGATATTGTGACAACCTTGATCTTGCAGCTCAAGCATCATCTCGGCGAGCCGTTCGTGCGTAACCTCGTTCCGTTTCTGTTCCTTCCAGGTTTGTGAGATCTGATAGTTCTGGCAATACACACAGCGAAGATTGCAGTTGCCGAAAAAGATGTTTCCGGCACCCTTTGTGCCCGATAAACACGGCTCCTCGCCGAAATGGGCGGTGTAGGACGAGACGATCGGCAGACGCCCCGAATAACAGGCGGCGATCTCGTCCTGCATCCGGTCGTTACCGCAATCCTTTGGGCAGACGGTGCAGGATCTCAGCAGCTCCTCCAGCTCCTCAACCCGTTTTCTTAGCTTCCTCTTCCTCAAGAGTTTTAAGTACCTTGCGTCTGAGTCGGCGTTTTCCCTGTGCATTATATGTGTACTTATTGATGATCTCCTTGGGAGCGACAGTGTTGGCCAGCGCCCACGTAAAATCCATCTCGGCGTTGACCGTTGCGGTCGCCAGCCATGTTTCGCGGAGCATCAGCAGACATCCGTAAAATAGAAAAACGATCCCAATAATACCAATGGGTATCGGCAGCAGCAGAAGCCAACTATGGTTAGTAAAAAATGCGGCAACCGCGATCGTCACGCTCGTCAGAACAAAAAATCCGAGCCCGTAGTAAAAGGTTCCCATCGCTCTCTGCAAAAGCCGGGCACGGCTCGTTACCTTATCGAGCAGATTCACAACTGTGTCAACCCGTTTCTCATAGAGCGGAACATTATCTCTATTTTGAATGGTGATCAGTTCGCTGAGCCTTTGTTCGAGATCGCGCACGCGGTCAATCACACGACCAAGCCGTGTCGATGTCGACAATACGAGCGAGCCCGTGGCCGACATTAGCAATGTAGGTGTGACCATCGCCGTCAGAAACTCGATGGTCGAATTAAGTGCCCCAGGATTTACGATCTCGCCTGCCATATAAGAGAACTATTCTACCGCAGGAATGACGCCGCCGGAGACCTGAAAATGTAATTTATTGCTTAGCGAACGCGTTTTAATTTTGTCAGACACATATGCGTAGACCCACCAGTGTTTCACCGGATCGGATAGACGTGATTCTTACGAGGAATGTTAATTGAAGCCATATCTCGGATACACTCGCAAAAGTCCACTTGACACACCGTGATATGATGTAGAAATTCGATAGATCTCCTGCGAGGAGGCCCTACGTGAAACGAGCCGGTTGTCTTTTCTTGATCTTCTTTGCCATTCTGATTGGGACCGCGCTTGACATCTCCGCTCAACAACCAGCATGGAATATCGTCTTGCAAGCCAATACTACGGCGTCGAGCAATCTTGCTGTGGTAAACCAGTGCCGCAACATACATAATTTCCAGATCCAGCGTCAAAATGTGCCGTTCCTCAATATAGGTCAGGCTCAGGTACAGGCTAATGGTGGCCAAACCGTGAACGTACCTGTTCAATTCAATACGAACGGGATACAGACCGGCAATCATCAGGGACAATTGTTGGTGATTTGTCTGACCTGCCACACTGAGCCCACTTGTATGCAGGATCGAGAAACGCTACAGGTAATCATAAACGTCACGCCGCCGCAACCACTGGTCGTTCCTGTTAATCCCACGAGTACACCAAACAACCCGAGGCCAGGAGATTCGGTTGCTGATCCGCTCAAGGTAATATCCAATAGGGATAGGACGCCGATCCTAGATGCCGTATATGATGATTTTATCAAGGGGCCATGTCCTCAGCTGGAAACGGATTGCGAAAAATTTCGAGTGATTGCTACGAAGACGGAGGCCGCAGTAGCAGATGCTGCGGCAAAAGCCGCCACCGCGAATACCACTGCCGAAGCTGCTAATTCAAAAGCGGACGAAGCCAATGCGGCAGCGAAAAAAGCTGCTGATCTTGTCAAACCTGAGGGAAAACCTACAGCGACAATCAACGGCAAAGGCTACACTGAGGCCGATTCTGATTATCTGGAGAAGCTTCGCAAGGATAATCAGGACGCCTATTTTGGCGGCAAGATCTCGGAGGATGAGTACCAACAACGCGCCAAATCGCTGGACACAAAAAAAGCTCGCGAAGCACGACTTGCCGAACAAGCCCGTCTAAAAAAAGAAGCTGATGAGGCGAAAAAGAGGGCCGATGCGGCTCGCTCCGATGCGAATAAGGCAAAGGCAGCCGCAGACGCTGCGCGGGTCGATGCAGCTACAGCCGAAACTGCGAACAAAGCGGCTCTAGAAGAATATAAAAAGTGCCTGAAACGGATCGAGGATGAATGTGTGCGCGCAGCCGCCGAAAAGAAAAGGCAGGAAGATGCCACTGCTGCTGCAGCGGCAGCGGCAGCAGCCGAAGCAAAACGCAAACAGGACGAGGAAGCGAACGCGGCGGCACAGCAGGAAGAGCTTGACTATTTGCTCGACAATTTTAAGCGGCTCGGTTTGATAACAAATCCCCCCAATACCACCGTTCCGGATCCCCTCGATTCTGCTTTTAACGCATTGCAAAAGCTAACGGGCCGGACAATCCGTGATTTTTTGCAATCCGTCGCGGGCGAGATCGGCGGTGGACCGATCAACCCATCGTATATATTGGCGTTGGGTGAAGCTTACAAGGCAATGGGGGCTCTGTTCAACTTGAACTCCAAGGCGGGGCTCGAACGCGTGCATCGGCTTCTGACAACAAAGATCGTGAATCCGAAGACTGGTAAGGTCTATGCTGAAAACGAGGCATGGAATAAGATTCGTCGGATGCAGAATCTCATGGGTAAGATCAAGGCGAAACTTGCCGAAGCGGGAAAATAGGACCTAACGTGATTAACGGACCAATTTGAATTTTGTCAAGCAGACGTGTTTTTTAAGTTTGCCGGTCGGGATGAGTACGCGGTCGGTTTTCCCGTATGGTTCGCCGGTCTCGATATCCTCTTCTTCTTTGAACGCGCCCTTTTTGTAAGTAACAGAGCAATCGTCAAACTTGTTGCAGACCTCGAGCTTTGTGCAGATAACCTCGTCGTCGCGTTCGTAGATGTAGTATGTGGCCCCGGAATAGGGCGGGCGCGGATAGTTTTCGGTGCGGATGAATATGCGTTTGTCCCGAGCCGCCGCAGTCGTCAGAGAGTCATCTGGCACAGCGTTCCAATTGGCTAAAACGTCGGTATTCTGGATGGCGCCAATGCCAAGAGCAACCGCTACAGCGATCGCAAAGGTAACTTTTTTCATACCTTTCCTCAACCCATCACCCGTTTCATCTCGCGGCCCATCCGCCCGGTGATCATATACCAGATCATTTTGAAATCGCTGATGAATGACCAAAACGGATGCTTAAAGGTCGCCGGACGATTCTTTTCCACCACAAAATGAGCAAACCACGCGAACGCATACCCGACAACAAAAAATAAAGGAAAGAAATACCATCGACCAGTCGCGACAAAATAGATCAGCAGCGTAAGCCCAAGCGTCGTGCCCATCAAATGCAACAACCGCGTCAACGGTTTGCTATGCTCACGGACATAGAAGTCCCAAAATTCTGCGTAGGTTTTGATCACTGATCTCTCACTATAAACAACATCGGAAGGATCGTACAAATTTGTTCCGGAGAGTTGGGGTCCGAATCCTCATTGTCTAAAAGTTCACACGAACGAATTCGGCGACCCCGATCCCAACGAGTCCGCAAACCCCCTTCAATGTGGCACCGAGAAGAGAGAAAGCGACGCTAGCTATCAGGACAGCGGTAGCCGGCCCAAATTCGCTTTTTATAAGCCTTCCAGTCAGCAGGAATGCCGATATTCCCATCAGCAGAGAGACCAACAGCGCGAGAGCAACGTAGGCGATCAAACCGTACGACGCGTCTGATTCGCTGTAGCCGTTCATCGCAACAAGGATTCCCAAAAACACGAACACCCCAGCCGCCAGACTGGCCACCAAGGTAACAATTAGTGCGATGATCTTTGCAGCCATTCGATGAATCAACCGAATGGTAAGTGTTTATGCTGCTTGTTTCAATTCGGCAGACGGAGCGACCGCAGCGACTTTGACATTTGTCGCCCAGCCAACCTTTTCCAGTAACCTGATCGTGATCCAATTCATGTCGAACTGGTACCATTTGAGACCGTGCCGGGCTGAGGTTGGGAATGCGTGATGATTATTGTGCCAGCCCTCGCCAAACGTGAGGATCGCGACGAACCAATTGTTGGTTGAGAGATCGCCTGTGTCGTGCGGACGCTTGCCGTAGATGTGTGCGAGTGAATTAACAAACCACGTAGTGTGCCAACCGACGACTACGCGAGCGAATACGCCCCAGACGACCATTTGCCAGCCGCCGATTGCAAAGAGGAGCAGGGCCGAAACAATAATGGGAACGTAAAACAATCGAGAGATCAGCACGTGGCCTTTATCTTTTAGCAGGTCGGGAACGTACTTCTTGATCGTCGATTCATCGTGATCCTGAGCTGTTCCCCAGACTACCCAGCCGATCTGCGGCCACCAGAATCCAGAGCGTGCCGAGTGCGGATCTTTGTCCGTATCGACAAAGGCATGATGCATTCGATGTGTGGCGATCCACTTATTCGGCGGGTCCTGCATCGACATTGTCGCTAGAATGCTCGTCGTATATTCGATCCATCTTGGCGCCTTAAAGCTGCGGTGCGTGAGCAGGCGATGCCACCCCAAACCAACCCCGAGACTGCCGACAATCCAGTTGCCGACCAGCAAGACGGCAAGATTAGTCCAGCTGAAACTAAAGAAAACAGGTATCGCGAGAATGTGAAACGACGTGACCATCACGACATTTCGCCAATTTAAAGTTTTACGTACCCGTTGAAAGGTGAGGACATTTTGCATGTGGTAATTTTGTTGGCTCTAAGGGTCGGACACATATAGACTAACAGGTCGGCTGAATGATGATTGTAATAGTTAAGTAAGATAGTTGATTTGATGCGTGTTATTATCTATAAAAACGCATCTTCAAATTTGGCTGAAAACGACTATCATGGCGAGGCTCGATCTTATGACTGACCATAACTCTGAAACCAGCTTTCTCGACAACGTAGCGATATATTTTGACCAGGCGGCGGCTCTTACTGAACATCCCGTTGATCTGCTCAAGCAGATAAAGACCTGCAACAGCATGTACCATTTCCGATTTCCGATACGGACGGCCGGCGGATATGAGGTGATCGACGGTTGGCGTGCTGAGCATAGTCATCACAAAATGCCGACAAAAGGCGGTATACGCTATTCGCCCGAAGCAAACGCCGAGGAAGTTATGGCACTCGCCGCATTGATGACCTATAAGTGCGCCGTTGTCGATGTACCGTTTGGCGGAGCTAAGGGAGCGATCTGCATCGACCCAAAAAAATACTCGATCGCCGAGCTCGAGCAGATAACACGCCGTTATACTCACGAACTCGTTAAGAAAAATTTCATCGGCCCGGGTATCGATGTTCCAGCGCCAGACTATGGCACGGGCCCACGTGAAATGGCTTGGATAGCTGATACCTACGCGGCGTTTCATCCGGGCGAACTCGACGCCCTCGCGTGCGTGACGGGTAAGTCCGTCAGTCAGAATGGTATTGATGGGCGAAAGGAGGCCACCGGACGCGGCGTTTTCTTTGCGATCAAGGAGGCATGCAGCGACGCTGAAGCGATGAAGGAGATCGGACTGGGGATGGGCATCGAGGGAAAACGAGTCGTCGTCCAAGGGCTCGGCAACGTCGGCTATCACGCCGCTCTCTTTTGCCAGCAAGGCGGCGGAACAGTCGTCGGCATAACCGAATTTGAAGGTGCGATATACAAGGCTGATGGCATTGACGTTGAGGATCTGATGGCCTACCGCAAAGAAAAGGGTTCGATCATCGGATTCCCCGGATCGACCGCCTTGGCGAACCGCGAACTAGGTCTCGAAATCGATTGCGAAATCTTGATCCCTGCCGCTCTCGAAAACCAGATCACTGCGGAGAACGCTCCTCGCATCAAAGCCAAGATCATAGCCGAAGGTGCAAATGGCCCGACGACTGCAGAAGCCGAACGAATTCTGATCGAGAAAGGAGCTTTGATCATTCCTGATATCTACGCAAATGCTGGCGGCGTCACCGTTTCATATTTTGAATGGGTCAAATGTCTCTCGCACGTCCGATTTGGACGGATCGACAAGCGGTTTGACCAGGCAGCGTTTGGTGCGGTCGCTGATATCGTAGAGGAAACGACGGGCCGCAAGCTGTCCGACCATCAGCGTACGAACATTGTTCGCGGTGCCGACGAGGTCGATCTCGTGAACTCCGGTCTCGAGGAGACAATGAGCTACGCCTACAACGAGATCAGCTCGATAAAACGAAACGATCCGAGAATTCCCAGCCTGAGAGCCGCCGCATTTATCAGCGCCATAGACAAGGTCGCTCATTCATATGGCGAACTCGGCATCTTTCCGTAGGCCGTACGTCGCCGCAAGCGCTATTTCCGCTCTTCGAGGCTCAGACAGAGCATCGTCTGAGAAAGTTAGATGAGTTACATATTGTTACAGGTGTTGCCGAACAGCAACTCACTTCAGGAGACCATCATGGCATGGCTATATGACCCCATGGTGGGTAAGCTCGTTGCTGCCATAGTCGGGATAATAATCATTGTGACGGTCTCGAAGATCGCCAATCGTTCGATCACAAAATACGTTGATACGAACGATTCGCGTTACCGCCTGCGAAAGATCGTTACGATCGTCAGCTATGTAATTATCATATTTGTCGTGTCCGTGATCTTTAGCGATCGTCTTGGCGGGTTGACCGTCGCTTTCGGTGTTGCTGGTGCCGGCATTGCCTTTGCCTTGCAGGAAGTGATCGTTAGTTTTGCAGGTTGGTTTGCGGTTTCGTTTGCCAGCTTTTATAGCCCCGGCGACCGCGTGCAACTCGGGGGAATTCGCGGCGATGTGATCGATGTCAGTTTCTTGCGAACAACACTCATGGAGGTAGGTGAATGGGTGGACGGAGACCTTTATACCGGGCGAGTGGTACGCGTAGCGAATAGTTTCGTATTTAAGGAACCGGTTTTTAACTACTCGGGCGACTTTCCGTTCCTCTGGGATGAGATCAAGATCCCAGTCAGATACGGCGGCGACCATCAACTCGCCCGCAAAATTATCAATGACGCGGCGATTGACCTTGTTGGTGACTATGCGAAAAATTCCGAGGCCGCATGGCTCGTATTTTCGCGGCAGTTTCTGCTCGAACAAGCCGTTACGGCACCGATCGTAACGCTCGTTGCGAATGACAACTGGCTTGAATTCACACTGCGTTACGTCGTAGATTACAAGAAACGGCGTGGGACCAAGGACGCATTGTTTACTCAAATCGTCGACGAAGTTGCAAAGACCGATGGCAAAGTAGAATTTGCGTCAGCTACCTATGAACTCGTCGCCGCTCCGCCGGTCGAAGTTCGAATGAAAGGCTAAAGAATAGTCCCTGACCTGTCGGCCATATGTACAAGCTCAAACATCGATTAAGTATTTCATCCCCGCAAATCGAGCAACTCTTCGTCAGTCATCTTGAAATTATCGGCAAAAGACGTATTTCACCTTGCCTTTCCAGATTCCTAGTTTTCGCTTCTTCTGTGTCTTTGGAGGGCCGATCTCAGCAATGAGTTTTTTATTCTTGCCATAGAGTATGCCAAAGCTCTCACCCTGCTGAACCTGTTCAAGTACATCAGAGAATTGGGCCCTTAGTTCACCGACCGATAGGCTTTTCATGGTTCGATTGTAAAAGGTTTTCTTGACAAGTTGACAAGAAAAAATGGTGCAACCAAGCGCGGCGGAATCGACCTAGGTCGAATCTGCTTTAGCAAGGAAATAGGTCGCAAATTAGCGCTGATGCCGAAAATTCTCCCTTGCGGGCATTGAATTTTGGAAGGAGAAAAGTCCTCAATACCTTTTCCAGTTCGGGGGTGACAGATGGCTGTTGAACGCCAATGAGTAAAATTTGCAATGACAAACCTATTTCTAACGCAGCATCATAAGCACTAATATTCTGTGTTCTCATCACACGTCTAGGGAGTGTGTTGAACCAAGCTTCTTCTCTTGGGTCAAAGTGAGACGGAATTCGCTCAATAAAACTTCGACTCGTTGCTTTTCCAATATAGCAAAGCTCATTCTCGCGACCGAACAGGAGATACAACCCATGGGGGTAAGCACTAACGCTGCAGAGTTCATCTATCGTAAGAGAGCCGACGCGCTTCTTGGGAGTTCGCTCAATAGCTGATTCCAAATCTCCTAGTTTCTTATCAAAAAAATCGTCAAGCGCGATGAAGTAATCAATTGGATACATATTAAGAATGCACTCTGTCCTAGTCCGCAAACGCAACACTCAGTTGTTTCAGCTTCATCGAATCGCTTTTATCTAGATCGTCCCCGTCGTCGCGGTCGATGTAGTTGTAGAGAATATCTCGCTGCTGAGGAGTGTAGCCCGCTTCGCGGATCTGGTAGCGGAGATCGCGTTCGTTAGCTTGGTTGTCGGCGCCGGCGGCGGAGACTACGTTTTCTTCGATCATGATGGAGCCCATGTCGTCGGCACCGAATCGGAGTGCGGTTTGACCGAGTTTTAGGCCTTGTGTTAGCCACGATGCCTGAATGTGTTGGATGTTGTCGAGGAACAGGCGCGAGACAGCGAGCATTTGGAGATAGTCGATGCCGGTTGGTTCCTCGGTGATTTTGCGGCCCAGGGCCGTGTTTTCGCGTTGGAAGGTCCACGGGATGAATGCTGTGAACTCCCCGCCATCTCCGTTTTCAAGCTTTAGTGCGAGGGATTCATCCTGCACATCTCGAACACGCTGCAGATGTCTGACGCGGTGTTCGATCTTGTCGCCGATGCCGAACATCATCGTTGCTGTCGATATCAACCCGACCTTATGCACAGCGCGCATTACATCAAGCCATTCCTGAGTCGTGCACTTCGTCGAGACGCGGGCGCGCACCTCGTCATCCAGTATCTCGCCGCCGCCGCCGGGCATTGAGTTGAGGCCTGCGTCTTTCAACCGCTGCATTATCGTGACGTAGTCGAGCTTTGAAATGAGCGAGATATTGTGGATCTCGGGCGGCGAGAAGCAATGCAGTTGGAATTTGGGATATTTCGCATGAAGCGTGCTCAGTAGATCCTCGTACCACTCGATATTAAAGTCTGGATGCAAACCGCCCTGCATCAACACGCCGGTGCCACCGAGAGCGATGGTCTCGTCGATGCGTTTGCAGATCTCTTCGATCGAATGAACGTACGTATCCGGCTTTCCCGGCCGCCGATAGAATGCGCAGAACGTGCACACAACGTTGCAGACGTTCGTGTAGTTAATATTGCGATCGATGATGTACGTCACAACGTCGCCCGGATTCTTCCGCTGACGGACCTCATCTGCTGCGAGGCCGATGCGGACAAAATCGCGAGATTCGAGGAGAGCCGTGCAGTCGTCGGCATCAAGCCTCGTCCCGGCAAGGGCCTTGTCCAGAATTGGTTGGATCGAAGACATCAATGACATCTTAGCAAATAGGTACGGGCGTTAACCACAGAGAACGCGAGAGGACTCCAAGATTACCGTTTTCTTGCTATGTGTTCTCGGTGCCGTTCTGTGGTGAAATACTGCTAATGGCGAAGCGCGTAAAATTAAAGGCCGAGCTGGCAGTTTCATCGACCGGTTCCGGCATGCATTATCTGCTTGTTGAAAAAGAGATCGTGGATAAATTTCGCTTCGAGGGGAAATCGAAACGTGTTGTGTGCTCAATAAAGGGCGGCGAGGAATTTCAATGTGCACTAATGCCGTGGGGCGATACGTTTTACATAATCGTCAACAAAAAGAAGCGTGACGACGCGGGTATTGTCGCCGGCGATCTGGTCGATGTGGTGCTCGTAAAGGACGAGAGCAAATATGGCCTGCCGATGCCTGAGGAGTTCGCCGAGGTGCTGAGGCAAGACCCCGACGGAGACAAGATGTTTCACGCTCTCACCGCCGGCAAACAGCGTTCGATCCTCTATGCGTTGTCCAAACCAAAAGATATCGACGTTCGCATCCACCAAGCACTGTTGATCATCGAGCATTTAAAGGACAACGACGGCAAGATAATCGACAAATTGCTTTACGAAGAACTAAAGCGGCCGATGTTTTAGGTTATGACAAACGAACTCGACAAGCTTCAGGCCGACTACAACGTGCTGGCTCAGCGTGCCGAACCGTGGCACGGTACGTACGGCATTCTCACTGAACGACACGATGACGGCAGCTCGTACGTTGAGTTTGTCGATGGTGAATATCATTTCATCGCCACCGAACGGGGCGTCGAAATTTCGCATCAGACAACGACGGACCTAACCGAGATCCTTTATTGGCTTATTTCGGATCTGACATTTTGGCTCGCTGTGCAATTTGAACTGAAACACCGTGTCGATGGCCAAGATTGCCGCCGCATCATGTTTGAGCATTGGCAAAAACTGATGGATCGGATCGAGCAGCGAATGGCCGCGAGGTTAAAAGACCACATCGCCAAAACGCTTGCGGCAAATCCTTTTATTGACTAGGCATCCGTCGCTTTGGCTCTGGCCTTTTCCCGGCGGTCTGCAATGAACGTGATGAGCCAGCAAATACCAGCGATAACCAGAAAGGACGCTCCGATCACAGGATCAGCTGGGATTTTTTCGTCTGCCATTCCGAGATTCAGCCCAAAAAAATAATTTAGGAATGACCCGGCCGCCGCCATTAGGAATGCGTACGTAGCAACCGTGATCACAAGAAGGATAAAGTTTTTCATTGAAAGATCTGCTCCAAAAGTTTAATCGGTAGAACACCGTCAAGAACGCATCGCGACGACCTATCTTGCAAGTCTCAAGTAAAACGGACAGGAATCGACCGCTCGATATATCCATGTCGCTCGGCGAGGTCAAAATATAGCTCCATTCCGCGACGCATCGAAGCATCAACTGAAAACGAAATATTCTCAGTCAAATATGTTGACATCTGATCTCGGCTAAGGCCAATCTCGGATGAATAATTTGTGGCGATCTCGTCCATATGGGCCAAGCCCTCGTCACGTGCGGCAGCGAAATCGATCGAGATCTCATCACGACGGGTCATCCACATTGCGAACACAAAACCGAGGCCCGTGTGTTGATTCCAGAGTTCGGCAAGATCATATGATTTTGGATCTTGGATTTTGGATTTTGGATCGAAGAATCCGGTCGCTATCGCTAGCGGTTCTGACGAATTCGCATTCCACATTCCGCATTCCGCGATTGACAGTGCCGGGTCGCCGATCAGCAAAGCCGCATCAGCGGTTTTGAGCATCTCGTCTATATTGGGACGAGCCTCTATCCATTCAGGTTCGAACCCGAGGAACTCTCGAAAAATAATCTTTGTCAGCACAACCGAAGTTCTGGATGAAACATCGAGCGCAACGCTTTTGACATCATTCAACGCCTCGCCCTTCGTCACCAGACAGACACTACGGACCCTTTCTTTCGCCCCGACGCAAACGTCTGGGATCAGACGTACATCTGGAATTGTCTGAAACGCGATGACAGGGACGAGAGCGGCATCGACGCGGTCTAGAGCGAGAAGCTCGGCGGAACGGGCTGGGGCATTATCCAGAATCAACTCAACCTTCCCGTGATTCTGCCCATAGAGAAATGACCACACGAGCGGTGCGGTGTTTGAATAGCTTGAGGCAGATATTCGTGGCGTGGTCACTAAGAAATTTTCACGCAAAGACGCCAAGAACGCAAAGTGTAGCCATTGCCGTTGCACTTCATCTCGATTATTCTAATCTCGTGAAAATTTACGACATTACCATCTCGATCAGTGCAAAGACTCCCATTTATAAAGGTGATCCGGGCGTTGAGGTTACATCATTCAAGGCAATTGCTGCCGGTTCATCAGCAAATGTGTCGCAGATATCGTTCGGTGTCCACACGGCGACCCACGTCGATGCGCCTAACCATTTTATCGACGGCGCAAAGCGGGTTCACGAACTCGCTCCGCAAAAGCTGATCGGCAAATGCCGCGTCATTGCTGTACCAGCAGATGTAGTCGCTATCGAACCTGAACATGTCGGCGATCTCGCCGGTGTGACCCGCGTTCTCTTTAAGACTCGCAATTCACATTTCTGGGCAACGCCCGAGGACGGTTTTCACTCCGACTTCACCTACATTACTCCCGAAACCGCAAAACTATTGGTCGATAACGATATCGTCCTCGTCGGTATCGACTATCTCTCGATTGAAAAAAGCGGCTCGCCGGGACACCCGGTTCATATCACACTTTTAGAAAAGGAAGTCGTCATTCTTGAGGGCGTCGATCTTCGCGAGGTTCCACCCGGCGATTATGATCTCATCTGTGCTCCGCTCAAATATGACGGAGCGACGGGCGATGGCTCACCGGCGCGCACCTTTCTATGCTCGAAATAATGGATGGAAACCATTATTGCGGTGACGATCCTATTTCGCGAAAGCGTTGTTGTAATTCAGCAAAGCGCGGGTCGGAATAGCAACAGTCTATAAAAAGCGGCTCGGCCTGAAAAAACAGGAAATTCAAATCCTGCCTTTCAACCGATCTGTTCAGCCAGTAAAACACTTTTTCGCGATCACCAAGCCGAGCGTGATATTGAGCCACCTTGTATTCGAAGGCGGGTCCCTTTTCCAGCATGTCTACGAGCTTTCGCCAGAAGCCAATGATACCGCCCGTATCGTATGCATTTCTTAGTTCGACGATCTCTTGTGGGCGGGTGGAAAAATGCTTGAGCGATGCCTCGTTCCTAAAAAACAAGGCAACCGCTTCGTCGTGCGAACCCTTTGCCATCAGCACATCGTAAAGATATACGCTGGCGTTCGTGAACGTGGGGTCCATTTCGACGGTCTTTCGGCATTGAGATTCAGCCTCGTCGAGAAGTGGAACAAAATAAAGCATTTGACACAGATCAGCATTGATCGCGAGTGAATTAGGTTCCAACTCGGCGGCCTTTTTCATTTCCACCAATCCAGCATGACCTTGGCCTATCACCCTTAGATTGAGAGCATACCATTGGTGTCCTGTGGCATAGTCTGGACTCAGCGAGATCGCTTCGCGAAAGTGCGATTCGGCCTCGTCAAATCTCCATTCCCAGAACATCTTTACAAACCCGAGTGTCGCATGCGGCTCGCCGAGGCTTGGATCGAGCTCGATCGCACGGTTGGCGGATTCTATCGCCTTCGCCCGATTTTTCGTATCGAATGCGTAAGCATCAGCCAGAGCAGCATGTGCGAGGGCGAAGTCAGGGTATGCAGCAACCGTCTGTTCCAACAGCACTGTCGCCTCATAGAGCGAGTCGCCTTTTCGGCTGCCCCATAAGGACCTGGCACGGTCAAACATTGCCTGAGCTTCGTGGTTGACCGGGCGTTGCCGGTTCTGGTTAGAGACCGAGATGTTTCCGTTTCTCGCAGTATAGGCCAGCAAAAGAGCGATCAGGACAAGACCGATGGCTGTTCCAAATAGCATGATCAGCTTTCCCGAGTCACGCCTGGGAGCGGTTTCGAAAAGATTTTGGTCTTCGCTCGACGAGCTATTGGAAACTTCCCCGTCTCGCTCAAGAATCTCACAAACCTCGCTGTCAAAGCGGTAGCCTCGCTTCGGAATCGTCTTTATGTAGACCGGCTCGTGAGGGTCATCTCCAAGAATACTTCGGAGTGTCGATACATTCCGGTTAAGATTGCCGATCTCGACAAATGTGTCCGCCCAAACTCGTTCGAGAAGCTCCTCTTTGCTTAGCGTATGTCCATGGCCCTCGACCAAAGCAAGAAGAACCTCGAAGGCCTTTGGAGTTATGTGGAGAGTCTCACCTCTGCGAAATAGCACTTTTTCGCGCGGATCGATACGGAACGGACCGAACTCATAGTGCAGTATTTGCCTACCGTTTTGCATATTTCTCAAAAAATTCCGAAAAATTTCCGCTTTTTCCAAAGACTTTTTGGTCTGAATCAATCTAGTGTTTGAATACGCAGAATTTTATGGCAGTTTTGGTCGAAATACAATTTTGGCGGCAAGTGAGTGGCGCAATTGTTCCAATCGATAAGCGTTTGCCAAAAATCATTGACCGGTAGTAAGAAAAACAACGAGTAGAATCTTGATCCGTCTTGCAGAAAATCGCGATACAGGAGACAGAATGAAATGACAAGATCTTTTCCAACCACGCTTCTTAATCTTCGAATACTTTCGGCCCGTTTTGCGATTCTTGCTGTGGTCGTCATTTCACTATTGCTGGCGTTTCAGAGAGCCGATGCCCAACAGGTGACCTCCGTTACCAAAGGCAAATATACCTACCGGCCGATCGTCAAAAACAACCGAATACTTTGGTTCGAATCGAAGGAAGTGAAGGCTACCGCTGACCGCGTCTCGCTATACGTTTTTGAGGATGGGAACCAAAAACTGATCACAGATGATGCATCGGTGCTTTTCCCCGGTTGGCCTGATATGGACGACGAAGGCAACGTCGCATTTGTGAGAAACGTCGGAACCGGTCACGAGATCTTTCTATATGACAATGACGCACGCAAGGAAATACGCATTACCAATACCGGTAGACCCGAAACAAAAGTTGATATGGGGCTGGGGACTGCCAAGGTGTACACCGGCTATGTTCGGATCCACGATGGAAGCATCGTCTTCAAAAACAGGATCGGCCACATTTTCCTCTACGATCGTGTTTCAAAGAAAATAAAGCAGATAACAACAAATCCGGCACGTACCGCAAATCTTGGCGACGATGATGCTGAGAAAGGAGCGACCGGTGTGGCAGTGTCTGGCAGCGCTCATGTGAAGTATTACGAGTTTGACGGCAAACACATCGTTTGGATGCACGAAGACCGCGGGGTAGATAACAACTCAACCATATCGATCTTTATGGCGACAGCCAACAAGAACCCAATCGAGAACTTTAACCCGAAAAAGATCACGAGTTTTAAGGCATGGGTTCCGAACGACAAAGCTCTACTGCCCGGAAAGCTGTGGAATCCATTTTTTACGGCGTGCGACGGCAAGATCATCTGGCAGTATTATCTGCCGTCGAAACCACTCAGTTTGCCTCCGGGGGTCAAATTACCGAATTTGTTGAAAGACTATGGTGCGGATATGGACGACGTCCGGGTCGGATACTACGACGGAAACGTCGCAAAAGAGATCAGCAGCGGTACTGCGGTCGCGTTTCAAAGTGTAAGACTCTTGAACGACACCGCTCTCTGGACTCAAACGAGAAAAGAAGGTGAGGGCAAGGATGTCGAAGAATTCAAAGAGGTGATCGTATATGTCAATGGCGGGAATAAGGTAATTGTCTCGTATCCGGAGCCCGATCCTAGAGGAAAGCTTGGTGCAACATTCTGGGATAGCGTTTTGGACGCCGAGATAGTCGGAAGACAGGTTTTTTGGGTGGCAAGCCAGGTCGAATGCTTTCAGCAATTCAAAATGCCCGTAACGAACGAGCTCTATTGCATGTTTCGTCCAACAAGCAAAATCGGTTTTTTCCATGAGCGATCGGGCGGCGAGGTCCCGTTCATGATGCTCGACTCGGCCCGATTTGGTGGTAGTGGAGAGCTTGATCGCGGTTTGTACGCGTTCTTTAGTTCCGATGGGGCCACGGCCCGCGATATAGCAGCCGTCAATGTCGCCGGAGGTTCTAGCGAGATATTGGGCAACACCGTCATCGCCGTCAACGATCTAAAAAAGCCTGATTCCCGAAAATGGCGAGTTGACGAAAAAGAACGGAAACAGATCATAGATGCTTTTTCCATCAACTTTGACAACTTGCCGGGCTGCGGCGGTTCTGCAGCCGGGGACGAGGCAAGATTGGAATCGATAACTTTGGATGTATCTGCCGAGAAGAGCCCTACAGCCCGTATGCAGGACATTAAGTCCGTAGCTCTCTACAGTGATGAGAATCAGAATGGACTACTCGACGACCAAGACAAGCTGGTCGGGCGCAAGAATGCCCCGGTTGCCGCCGAGACGGTTTTTGTATTCAGTGGCGGCGGGCTGCGAATAGAGCTGGGGAAGCCAAGGCATTTTGTCACCGAGATAGAGATCGCCGACGATGTGTGCCCGTGCGGAGAGTATTCGGTTGCGGTCTCCGGGGAAAAGCTGGGCATTAAAATGCAAAGCGGCATCGCAATGAGCGCGGTGGGACGGACCACTGGTGCGGTAGTCATGCCTGAAGCTGAGGTCAAGGAGGTTCGCGGTGACGAACAAGCCGGGCTTCCCGGTCAGAAGCTGGCTGAGGATCTCACGGTCGTATTTAGCAACTTCCCGGTTCGGTGCGGCAAGGCCAAGTTTGAGATAACCACTCAACCATTTGAAAAAGGAGGCATCCTCCTCAGCGCGGCGGGCCAGTCGACAGATGTGATGATCCTTGATTTTACTCAGGAAGGGAAAGATGCAAGCGCCTTTCTTAGTTTTCAACTAGGAAAGGGAGACGGGCTATATACGATCAGGGCATCTATCCTGATGGACGGGGACATTGACTGCGATAACGATTACTACATCTTTCGTGAACACGCAGGCAAGATGGTCGTTCAGCTTATTGACTTGAATGACCCGGCATTTCACTCCGAGGTTCAGGACAACTCGAGTCCGGACTACTCGACGTGGAAGTCAACGATGAGCGCCGATACCGACAAACTTTCGATAGGCGGCGAAGGGCGAAAGGGAGTTCTGGCAGACGGGGCCAGTATGCTTTTGATCCGCGCTAGGCTGATCGGCTTCACCGAGCCGCCATCGGGAAATGTGACCGTATCTATATCGGGTTCCGAGAACATCGGTCATATCTCCCGCGGGCTGGGTGAAGCGATCCCGTCATACGAGGGCGGCAGCTCCGTTACGGTGCAATGGGTAAAGACCCGGACCGGTGTCTTCGCGTTCGCCCTCTATACGCCACCTAAGAACTTTGGCTATTCCACGGCGTCAGGAAGGAATGTGAAGCTTAAGGTAACCTACACAATGCCGAAAGCTCCTGATCCGTTGGTGAATGAGCAAGACATTGCCCTAATGAAGCCTCCGGTAACGTTTGTACATGGCCTGTGGTCAGGAAAGGGAACATGGGGGCGTCCGTACGCGGAAGGTTCGGTTTACGGGGGGCAGTACAATATACACTTTATCGATTACGCCGAACTAAGTTCACGCAGTTTTGCCGAACTGGGAACGGAGCTCAAGTTGGGTATTAGCGACATCGTAAAGGATCTTCGACGACGAAAGATCGCGGCAACACGGGTTAATGTGGTCGGCCACAGCATGGGCGGTCTCGTCGCGAGACAGTTCTTTGCTGACGAAAACGGAAAGCGCTTCTTCCGGAAAGACAATTTTGGTCAGGGCGACATTTACAAACTGATCACTCTCGGAACGCCCCATTTTGGCTCGCCGGTTGCGTGGTTGGCCGTAACGATGCGTGACCAGAAGTACAATCCTTTTGCGGTGATTGCCAGCGACATTGGCCTCGACATTTCCGGCGGCGCGATCGACTCATTGTGTCCCGGCAGTATCGATCTGCGGAATCTGGGTGTGACTCACATCCCATCGCACACCGTGAGAGCATGGAACTTCGATTCACGAGTCAAGGGTCTGTCTATTGATCGCTTTTACTCGACCCTTTCGCTCCAATTCAAAAAATTAATATCCGATCCTAAGAATTTTGCGAAAGCGAGCCCCAATGCACTGCTATGGCAGGTCGTAAAACAGTCGGCAAAGTTTACGGGCAAGACCCTGATGAGCGATGTTTATGGAGCGGACAGGACAGACATGCTGGTCACTCTCGAGAGCCAAAGCGGCGGAATAACCCAGGGAGCGAACAACACGTTCGACAAGACCATCCATTTTGACACAGGCGTCGACCTGTCGCCGTTGATGTATTCGGAGACGACGTCAGATGCCGTCGCGTCTTATATTTTTGATACCTTGAATCGTGACATCGACAACATCGATTATTATTCACCGAGACTACCTGCTCCGAAGATTCAGGATCCGACAAAGGTATGCACGCAACGTCGGTGATGTGAAAACACTAGGCTTAGCCAGATTGTGTTGTTCCCATCAACGGATTATCCTAGGCCGATGATCACCAGCGAAAGGTCTTACAGAGAACGGGTCTTCGCGATCGTTCGCGGGATTCCCGCAGGTAGCGTGATGACATACGGACAGCTCGCGATAATTTTGGGCGAGGGTTACACCGCAAGGACCGTCGGCTACGTGATGCATGCGGCGGATGAGGGTGTTCCGTGGCAGCGTGTTATCAATTCGCAGGGAAAATGTTCGACAGGACGGCTGACTATTCCGATGAACCTACAGCAGGAATTGCTCGAAGCCGAAGGTGTTGTATTCAACGATAAAGGGAAGTGTGATCTGAAAAAATTTCAGTGGTTTCCGGAGGGATTCGAGCAAGACGAGAACGACCAAACCAGTCTTTTTTCCGAAACGAAGGGTTAATCAGAATTTTGAAATAGATCAGCTACCTCCCCCATTTCAATTTATCCCGTAGCACATCAAAATAGTTTCGATTCGCCGGTTGGACCAGATTTAGCGCGGTCTTACTCTTACGGATCTGCACGCGGTCGGAGGCTCGCATCGGGTAGCCCGTCTGGCCGTCGAGGCTGAGGACAACACCTTCGTTCTCATCCTTGAGCGTAAGGCGAATCTCTGCACTGTCTGGAACGACTATGGGGCGGTTTGTGAGAGTGAACGGGCAGATCGGCGTTAGCACGACAGCATTCATTGACGGAAATACGATCGGGCCGCCGGCAGAAAGGTTGTACGCTGTCGAACCGGTAGGCGTCGAAACGATCAGCCCGTCGGCCCGGAAACTATTGACAAACAGACTGTTAAGCCGGATCTCGATCTCAATGATCCGGGCGATCGCCGCCTTATTTATGACGATGTCATTTAGCACACGGCCGGCGGCGAGCTTTTGATCGTCACGCCAATGTTCGACATCGAGCATGACACGGCTATCGATCTTGTAGTCGCCGCGAATGATCGATTCGATCGCGGGGAACATCTCTTCGATCCGAAAATCTGTCAGGTATCCTAGACTGCCGTGGTTAATGCCGAGCACAAGCAGGTCCATCTGGCCGATCATTCTAGCGGTCGAGATCATTGTACCGTCACCGCCGAGGACGACAACGAGATCAGCCTTTAGCAACACTTTACTGTCCACACGCGATTCGCCAGCCGCGATAGGCTCGCCGGTCTGAGCGATGCCACGCGAACCAAGCCAACGCGAAAGCTCCGCCGCCGTACGTCGAGCTTCGGCGTGGTTAGGCTTGACCACAATGCCAACCGAGTTGATCTTTCTGCTCGTCATATCAGGTTAATCATCTTTGAAATAGCGCGAAACTGCAAGTATTTCAGGCTCTTTGGTTGATCTCAGCGTTTGATTTAGAAGCGCTTTTTGTTAAGATTATGGTTTGTCTCTAGCTCTAGATATTTAGGAATTTAAGTAGGTACTCGATGTTAAAGTTTTTCAAACGTCTTGAGAAGACACGTAATTTTGTCCTTCTCCTTTTCTCGATCGTCATGGTTGGTTCGCTGGTGTTCTTTTACACCCCGTCGAGCAATACGTTGACCGCAAACCTCGCTCAGAGCGAGGAAAGCGTCGCGTCAGTTTCGGGTCACGCGATCACGATCGGTGAGCTTGTCCGGCAAAAGGAGAATTATTCCCAATTCGGCCGTGGACAAACCTTTCCGACCAAGATGATCCTCGATGGACTGATCGGCAGCCGTATTGCCCGTGTCGAGGCCGAACGTCTCGGTTTGACGGCAAGTGACGCTGAAGTTGCCGCTGAGATCCGTGAGCGAAACAAACCGACCGACGGCACGCCCTTTAACCAGGCGATTTACGAGCAAAATGTGATCGAGTCATTCGGAAACATCTCAAGCTATGAGCAGAGCGTCCGCGACGATCTGAGCAGCAAGAAGCTCGAGGCTTTTATCACATCGGGCGTAACGGTGTCCGAGCAAGAAGTTCTCGACGATTTTCAGCGTAAAAACACGAAGTTTGACGTAAGCTATGTTGCCGTCAACACAACCGATCTTTCCAAGAAGATCACCCCGACCGACGCTGAGCTGAGAGACTATTTTGAAAAGAACAAGCAAAGCTATTTCGTCAGTTCGCCTCAGAAAAAGATCAAGTATGTGTTTGTAAACACCGCGAAGATCGGCGAAAAGCTAAACATTTCCGACGCTGATCTAAAGGCTGAATATGACGGCCTCACTCCGGACAAAAAGGTCGCCGGTGTTCTGGGCCAGGAGATCGTGCTTCGCGTGCCCAAACCTGATCAGGAAGGCCAGGTCGCGGCAAAAGGTGCCGAGCTTGTGCAGCAGCTTAAAAAGGACGGCCCGACAGTCTCAGAAGAGGCGTTTGCGACCGTCGCAAAAGGACATTCGGAGAATCCGGCGACTGCGCAGAATGGCGGTAAACTCACGGGCCCGGTCAAACAGAATCCGAACAAGCCGGACGATCCGTATCAGCGCCTTCTTACTATGAAGCCCGGCGACATCACCGAGCCGATCAGCTATCAGGGACGCTATTTTATCCTCCGCCGCGGCGAGGATGTGCCAAAGTCGTATGAGACGGCCAAGAAAGAGATCGAGGTCAGTCTTCGTAATCGACGGGCCTATGCGGTCGCGGCAGAGTTGGCTCAGAAAGTGGCTGATTCGCTCAAGCAGACCAAGGACGCGGCTCAGACCGCTCAGGCCTTTGCTGCCGAAGCAAATATGAGCGCTGCCGACATGGTCAAGGAAACCAACTACATCAAACCGGGCGATGATGTGCCGAATATCGGTGTCTCTCCGCAGTTTGAAGAAGGCATCGCACCACTGGCAAATGTCGGCGATGTAGGAGAAAAGACGCCTATCCAAAATGGTTTTTCAATTCCGATTCTTGCTGATAAAAAAGAGCCTCGCGATGCTGAGTTTGACGAGGTCAAAGATCAGATCGTCGACGTCGTTAAACTCGAACAGGCTCGTGCTCAGGTCGAGACCATCGCAAAGCAGATCGCTGAGGCAGCCGGTTCGGCCGGAGCACTTTCGGGTGCCGCCTCAGGAAAAGGTTTGACCGCTAAGGACCAGAAGAATTTCGTTCTCGGCTCACCTCTCGGCGAGGGGCCAACCGCCGCAACGAGTGAAGAGCTTGAGGACGCTGTCTATGCAATGAAGGCCGGTGAGGTCACGAAAACACCACTAAAGGTCGGTGACAATTGGTATGTCGTCGCGGTCAATAGCCGCGAGGAAGCCGACACGGCCGAGTTTGCAAAGCAGCGAAGCAGCCTGATGGAACAGATGCTAGCCACAAAGCGGATGAGGGTCTTTTCTGATTTTCTCGCCGCCAGCAAGCAGACAATGGAAGGCAATGGCTCGATCAAGATCTATCAGGCCGCCATTGACAAGATCGATGAGCCGATCCCCGGCCTGACGCCTCCTGTCGATCCGATCGGCCAATAGAAGAGTAACGACAAAACCTCACTAAATTCACCCGATCTAGAGCTTTTAGATCGGGTGTCTTTTCGTGTGGTTTTGCGGGTTGCGTGTCCTCACCGAATTGTCTCTAAATGTCCGCCAGTATGACAGTGTAATACAGAAAACCCGTCGAAAAGCAACCGTAAATCGTTGTCCTGACAGCACTTAGTCTCTGCCGACGCGGTTGCCCACTGTCCCAACCTTGTCCCAGGCTTGTCCCAAGGGTCTCTTGGGCCAAATAACTCATTATAATTCAATCAGTTACACGGATTATCACTGCCATTTTTCACGGTTTTTTAAAAAACATCTGTGGCACAACGTGTGTGTCGTCCTGAAAAAAGTTGACACATTTCGGCGTCTAGCCTGAAAGGTTGACACTTTGGTTCGTTACGCACCCGATGTGACCGTAAACACTCTAAAGAACTCAGCGATCTCTGCGTCCTCCTCGGCGGTCTCTGCGATAAAGTTAGGCTAAACGCAGAGCACGCAGAGAGTTACGCAGAGGCAAGAGTGACGCGTTTACGCGTTATCCCGACGAGGTCCTCACTCAAACGGAGATCACACGTAAACGCGTAACTCTTACCTATTCCAACTCTCACTTCTCAATTTTCACTTCTCAATTCCCAAAACTGTCCCGCGTGGGACACTTCTGGGGCAGTTTTGGGACAGGCTAACTGCTGCAAATACGGTGGATAATACGCTTTGGGCCGCTGTCCCACATTTCTGCAAAGATTTTTTGCCGCGAAGACAAAAATTCCCCCGCCGAAACCGGCCAGGATGCCGCGAGATGGGTTAAATTGTCAAATAGCAACTACTTACAGCAACTTGCGTAAATAGACATATGTTGCAAGAATAGCACGTTGTTGCGTAGAAGTCAAGAAAAAATTGAGCGGGAGGCGGCTTCAGCCGGCTTTCCGCGTTTCACGGCCGATAGCCACGAAGGGCAAATACATCTCGAAGAATGACCGACAATAGATCCGCCGAAGAACCCTGGCCCGTCGGGCCGCCTACCTCAGTTACAGGATCGAGTCCCGTTGCGTACCGCCGGGCTTGAATGACATCGCCCGAGTTGATCACTCCGTCTCCAAGTGTCGAACGTGGTGCCACGTCTGCTCGCTGAAACTCATTGGGGTTTGTGCTCGGCGTGTCGAGTCCGGTTGCGAAACGCCTCATCTGGATCACATCTCCTGAAATTACAACACCGTCTCCGATCGGCCTCGGTGCAACATCACCCTCAAATCCGCCACCGGGGGTCGGCGTCGGACTAGCGGTGGGCGTCGCCGTAGGCGTGGCGGTGGGCGTCGCGGTCGGAGTGGCCGTAGGTGTTGGGGTCGGAGTCGGCGTGGGTGAAGACTCTGCTCTAACTAGAAACATGTACGACTTAATCCCACCGATCATGGCTGATGACTCGGGAGCCAAAATGTTCTCAAATAACATTTGATTACTAAACGGATTTTCACTTGTAAATGGATTTATTGACGTCGCGTCCGAACCGTCCGTCGCAAAGAAATAAATGATGTGTACGCCGTTTTGTAATGGCGCTGGCGTGGCGCTGGCGGTCAGAGTCGTAGCGGTGCTACCCGTATTTGTGGCCTTGGTCCAGGTTCCGTTCGTCGTGTCCATCTGGAAATAAATATCTTGCGGTGGCGGAGCAGTTGGCGAATAGGTCGATGTTGCCGTGATCATAAAAGTCGGCGTAGTACTGGTCGTCGTATTTTCGGCCAGAGGAGTTACCGCTGTGTCGAGAGGAATCGTATTTGTCGGTGTGGTCGTGATCACCGTTACGTTGTTGCTATTGTAATTATTGACATACACGTTATTTGTCAATGGATTCACCGAGCTCGTGGTAGGATTCGTACCTGCCGGAACCGTCATTGTCGAGTTATTGACCCCGTCGATCACCGTTACGGTTGAGCTGCTATTGTTTGAGACATATATCTTGTTCGTCGATTGATTGACCGATATCGGGCCGGCAGACGTTCCGACCGGAACCGTCGTCGTCGTGTCGTTGATACCGTCAATTATAGAAACGTTGTGGCTGACCAGGTTAGAGACATAGATCTTGTTAATATTCGTATTTACGGCGATGCTGAATGGCTGCGTTCCGACCGCGATGTCTGTCGCAACCGTGCCCGTCGCACCATTGATCACCGTCACACGGTCGGCCACCGACTTGACGACATAGACCTTATTCGTGGCGGGATTTACCGCGACGGCGTTTTGTGAAGTGCCAACATCAACCACTGTTTTAGTATTGTTCTTTCCGTCAATTACATCCACAAAATGATAGCTGGCTGAAAGACTAGTGACGTATATTTTGTTTGTAACTGGATTGACCGCTACGTACGCCGGTGAAGACCCGACAGACGCAATGGTCGTCGTTGAATTGTCGGCGCCGTCGATCACCGTAACCGAGTCGGGGCCGTTATTCACTACGTACACCTTGTTCGTTACGGGATTGACGCCCAGAGCATAAGGAAATTGCCCCACTGGAATTGCGGTGGTCGAATTGTTCGTGCCGTCGATCACGGTAACATTAGCGCTGTTGACGTTTGCCACGTAGATCTTGTTAGTAATGGTATTCACCGCGATGTCGTAGGGCTGCATACCGACGGGGACGGTCGTCGTCAGATTGGTCGTCCCATCGATCACCGTCACCGTGCTTTGCTGTGGGAAAGCATAGTGATTTGCAACATAGATCTTATTCGTCACCGGATTGACCGCGATCACGCGGGGAGCTATGCCGGTCGCGAGGGTCGCCGTGCTGTTGCTATCGCCGCTGATCACCGTTACGTTAGAGCTACTGTTATTGGGTACGTAGATTTTATTTGTAATGGGATTTACCGCGACCGCGAACGGATTCGTACCAGCCGAGACGACAGTGGTTGAATTGTTTGTTCCGTCGATGACAGTTACATTCGCGCTGTTAGAGTTCGCAGCATAGATCTTATTTGTTATTGGGTTAACCGCAACACCAATGGGAAACGTTCCCGTAGCAACAGATGTTGTTGAGTAGTTAGTCCCGTCAATCACTGTAACATCGTTGCCATTGACGTTTCCGACATAGATCTTATTGGTCACCGGATTGATCGCAACGGACTGAGGAAATATCCCAACGGGGACGTTTGCCGTCGAGTTGTCGGCCCCGTCAATTACCGTAACGTTGTTGCTGTTTGAATTGCTGACGTAGATCTTGTTGGTGACTGGATTGACCGCGATGGCAAAAGGTCCGGCTCCAACGGCAACGGTGGTAGTGGTGTTGCGCCCCGTCGATTACGGTTACGTTCAGGCTGTCGCGATTAACTACATAGATCTTATTTGTTACCGGGTTGACAGCGATCGCACCGGGAAACGTACCTGCCGCAATTGTTACGCTCGAATTGTCTGTTCCGTCGATCGCGGTCACGTTACCCCCCTGATTGGCGACATAGATCTTGTTCGTTACGGAATTAACTGCAATGGCACGAGGAGACGTGCCCGCCCCAACCGTTGTAGTCGAATTGTTGGTTCCGTCTATGACCGTCACGCTTCCACTTCCTCTATTCGCAACATAGATCTTATTGGTTACAGAGTTAACGGCAACCGGAAACGGCTGTGAACCGGTCGCCACCGTTGAGGTGACATTATTTGTTCCGTCAATCACCGTTACGCTTGCGCTGTTGAAGTTAGCGACATAGATCTTGTTAGTTACGGGATTGACCGCTACCGATGCTGGGCCTGAACCAACAGGGACGTTGCCAATGCTCGTGTCGGCTATAACGACCCGACTACCGGTCTAAAAAAGCACGATGATTATAAAGGCCGGTAAAATCAGGCAACCGATCACCACGCGCAAATGGACAGTCGCAAAGGCTGATCGACTGATTGTGCCTCTAATCTTTCTCATACATTAAAGTAGGTCGATTTATCGAGGGTATGCCCGGCTCAATCTTTAGTCAACCCAACCACGCTCTGAGGAGCGTGACGATTCAATTTAGAATTCTCGGCAGCTATCGCCGGACGATGGCCGTTCCTGCTGGTCGTACACTAGATTGGCCGCGAAATCTTCTCTCATACCCTTTTACCACCAGCCCAACGAAATCGGTGCCATCTATGGAGTCACCCCATTTCCTCCCGCGACGGGAGCAGTTCATAGCATCAGGCTTGTTGATTTTTCTGACTTGTTTTGAAAGAATCCGTTGATGATCAAGGTGGAAAACCTTTCCTACTCATATCCAAAATCAAAAACGAGCGTCCTGACCAATTTAAACTTTGCGATAGGCCAAGGAGAGATCTTCGGGTTCCTGGGTCCGTCGGGTGCTGGGAAAAGCACGACGCAGAAAGTTCTCTACAAAATTCTCAAGGACTTCACGGGCGACGTTTCCGTAGGGAACAAACCATTGCAAGGTTGGGGAAATGAATACTTTGAAAAGATCGGTGTCGGCTTTGAACTCCCGAACCATTATTTAAAACTTACGGCGAGAGAAAACCTGCAGTTGTTCTCTTCGTTTTATCCCGTAAAGAGCCTAAAGAATTTCGACGAGCTTTTTGAGGACTTCGGCTTGGCTGCTGACGCAAATAAAAAGGTCGAGGCGTACTCAAAAGGAATGAAAATGCGCCTGAATTTCATCAGGGCAATAATGCATGATCCCGATATTATTTTCCTTGACGAACCGACGGCAGGTCTCGACCCGATAAATGCTCAGAAGATAAAGCGATATGTGATCAAACTGAAGGACGAAGGAAAGACCATCTTTGTCACGACCCATGATATGACGACGGCCGACGAACTTTGCGACCGGGTTTCGTTTATTGCTGACGGCGAAATTCGGCTCACGCAACGGCCTTCGGTTTTGAAGAAAGAACACGGAAAACACTCGGTCAAGGTCGAACTGCAAAACGGGCAGGCTGCTGAGTTTGAGCTAAAAGATCTAGGCGAAAACCGGACGTTTCTTGAGTTCATTGCGCAGAACGAGATCCTGAGGATCAACACTCAGGAAGCTACGCTCGAGGAAGTTTTTATCAAAGTTACCGGCACGAAACTATCGGAATGACCCAGCTTCTTGAGCAGATAAAATGGCAGTTCCGGATCTTTCAAAAGAACAATCTTGTGACAATGATCGTCGGGATAACTGCGTTTTATGTTCTGCTCATTTACCTGATAAAAGACTTTGCTAACGTCGAACGGTTCATCACTCTTTTGATATACAACGACCCCGCTATCGTCGGGTTTATCTTCGTTGGGATCTCAATAATTCTAGAAAAAGATCAACAGGTCCTTCCGGCTTTGTTCGTAACCCCGCTCAACCTGCATATCTATTTATTGAGCCGAACTATTACACTTTCGACACTCGGTTTTTTTGGTGCACTGGCGATGGTTTTGGCCGCGAAGGGAACGGCATTTAACCCGCTGCTTTTTTCCATCGGCGCATTTTCAACCTGCGTTCTGTTTTGCCTGATCGGCATCTTCGTCGTAAGCTTCACGACCGAGGTTTTGCACTTTCTGCTTAGAGCCATCCCACTTTTGATCGTTATGAGCTTTCCTTTGCTCAACTATTTTGAATTGACCGACCTCAGCATTCTAAAACTTTTCCCCGTACAGGGCGGTTTGAACCTGATCGTAAATTCTTACGGTTCGAACCCTAATGTTTGGGACGTCGTGTGGGGTTTTATCTCGATCGTTGCGTGGACGCCTCTGCTCTATTGGATCGTCTATCGGACTTTTACTAATAGAGTTGCCGGGGTCTGAGAACTTATGGAAAAGTTGCTCAAGGTCGCATTCAATGATTTCCGGCTCGTGTTCCGCGACAACTCTCTAAAGATATTTATCGTTCTGCCGCTGCTGACCCTCGTAGTTGTTAGATATGCCGTGCCCTACGTTGCAGGAATATATCCGGGCCTGCAGCCCTATGTCGCCTTGATCTTAATGCTGGCAACGACCCAAGGAGCGACGGCTTTTGGCTTTGTCTATTCGATGGTCTTCGTCGATGAAAAAGATACCAGTGTGGCAAAGGTTTATGGGATCTTGCCTGTTTCGAAAGGATGGTTCGTAGTGTTTCGGCTAATTCCGCCGTTTGCTTTGGCTGCTCTCACCAGCTTTTTTCTTCTTTTGATCGAGCCGTTTTACGGGCTGCCTGTAATTCCTGTCGTTTTCTATTCGATCCTAACGGGCTTGTTCGCACCGATCATGATCCTGTTCGTGGCGACACTCGCCGGGAACAAAATAGAGGCAATGACCTGGCAAAAGATCTTCAATCTACCGCTGGTCCTGCCAATACTCTCGCTATTCGTCGCCGCTCCCTTCTCTTTCGCTTTTGCGCTCTCCCCAACCTTCTGGGCATATCAGGCCTTAAACTCTTTGATCAACGCGGGAGACTTTTGGCTCTACACTCTTTTCGGTTTTACCCAAAGCCTCCTGTTCCTCGTTCTAATGACCAGAAGATTTACGAGGAATCATTTTGAATGAATACAAGGGAATCAGAATCGGCAAGGTTAAATGGATCCAATAAGCCTCCGGTTTTAAGTTAGATCTACTTTCAAATATCGCACCGCCTGATCAAGGCGACTGCGATAATATTTCGCTTCTACGGAGTCGGGACGGTTCGCCCGATCAAATCCCGGGTTGCGAAGAACTTGTCTAAATTTTTTTACCACCAGCCCAATACTTTCCACCAGCCTAGGCCGATGGTGGCCCAGATGAGGATATTTAGGAATGAGGCGATGAGGCCGATGGTCCACCAGTTGGATTGCTTGACGTAACCGGTGCCGAAATAGATCGGGCCGGGTGTTGTGCCGTAGTGTGTTATTCCGGCGTTTAGGTTGGAGAAATACGCAAGCAAGAGGACGCTGAGGCCAACGGGTGCTCCGGCGGCGATCGTGACAGTACCGAACGCGACGAACATTGCCAGGACGTGGCCGGTGATGGACGCGAAAAAGTAGTGCGTGTAGAAATATAGGAGCAACAAGATCGTCAGAGCAGTGGTCCAGACAAACGCGGCTGTGTACGTTCCCATTGCGCCGGCAAACATAGCGGGGAGGCCCGTGTCACCAAGAGCGGTCGCCATATTTACGAGGCCGCCGTACCAGATGAAGACCGACCAGGCGTTTTGCTCGCCCATGAGATCTTTCCACTCGAGGACGCGCGTGACGAGCAGGATACAGACGCCGCCGAGGCCGACGATGGCGGTATCTACGCCGTGCAGGCCCTTTGTCACCCAGAAAAAGATAACACCGGCGAGTACCGCTAGGACGATGAATTCGGAACGCTTGATCGGGCCGATCTTCTCGAGTTGATCATGCGCAAATTTTGCGGCGTCGGGCGTTTCCTTAACCTCTGGCGGAAAGAAGCGGTAGATCATGAAAGGGATCACGATCAGCGAAACTAGAGCAGGCACTATCGCTGCGGCGAACCAGCCTACGTACGACAACTCCACGCCAAAGTTGTCTTTAGCAAGCTTTGCAATGATCACGTTGGACGCCTGGCCGGTGAGAAAGGTCGCGCAGATAATGACGTCGCACTGATATAGCAGATTCATCAGGAACGTACCCAGACGTCCCTCAGTACCGTCATCAGGCCGCGAATCGTACGTTTCGCAGACGCTGACGGCGATCGGCAATATCACGCCGCCGTTCCGGGCGGCATTTGACGGAATGACCGAGGCGAGTACGAAATCGGTCGCGACCAGAGCATAGCCGAGCCCGATCGTCCTGCGGCCCATCGCCCGTACAAACAGCAATGCGATGCGGTGGCCCAGGCGTGTTTTGATCATTCCGACCGAAAGGAAAAAGGCCGCAAGCACGAGCCAAACGACCGGTTCGGCGTAACCCTTTAGAGCGGCGACCGGTGTCAGTGCCCGGAAGACAACGGTCGCGATGACGCCGATCAGCACCATCGCGCTCCCGGTCAATGGCTGTACGATCGAACCGATGATCGTCGCGACAAATATCGCCAGCAGCGTCCACGCCTCACGCGTCACACCCTCGGGCGGCGTGATCAGAGCGATCGCCACACCGACACCGATGGTAACAAGCCACTTAAAGAACCTGTTTTGCATAAAAAAGTGCCGCAGAGTTCACAGATGTCCTTTTTAGGGTCTGTGGACTCTGCGGCAGAGTTTCCTGACGCCGCTGACTAATTGGCCGCGTGCAGTTGTGCGTAATGTGCAAAGAACCAATATGTGATCCCGAGCCATATCGCTAGATTGATCCCTGTCACGGCCAGGCCTAAATTACGCGTCTGAGCACTACGGGCCTTGTTCCGGTCGCCTTTGCCGTACATGAGGACAATGACAAGAACTCCGGTGATGCCCCATGCAAACAGCCTTACGGCCATCTCGATCCAGACAGCATCTCGTACCTGCCAAACCGTAAGCGCCATTGCCAGCACGATAGCGATCAGGGCCGCGATCGGAGGTTTGTAATCCGATTCGGTCTCATCGCCCGAGCGGTCCTCAGACCGGCCGAGATGGCTATGGTTGTAACTGTATGCAAAGTAGATGACAAGGCCGATAGACATCCATACGATCAGCCGGATCCACGTATCGAGCGGCAGACTGTTCATCAGGTAAGCCGCCGATAGGACAGTCGCCATCGGAATAAATGGCGATAGCGGCACTCTGAATGGCCTGTTGAGCGCCGGATTAGAGGATCGTAGGATGATAATTCCAATACCAACGATCACGAATGCGAAAAGCGTACCGATACTCACAAGCTCGCCAAGCAAACTGATCGGGACAAACCCAGCTAGGATAGCCACGATCGTACCGGTGATGGCTGTCGTAATATGCGGCGTTCTGAACTTGGGATGGATCTTTGCAGCCCATGCAGGCAGCAGCCCGTCTTTCGACATCGAGTAGAACACCCGCGGCTGCCCCATCGTCATGACGACCATGGTCGAGCTCAAACCAAGTACGGCTCCGACCTTGATGATGGTCGGGAAGGCAAACAGGATCGTGCCCATTGTCGTTCCCTCTGCCTTTTGCAGAGCGGCGTCGATGGCGACGGCGATAGGAGCGGCGGCATTTGTCAGCAGCTTGTAGTCGACAAGACCAACCATGATCCCGGCGACTAAAATGTAGAGGACCGTGCAGATCGCCAGCGACCCCATAATGCCCCTTGGCATATCTCTCTGCGGATTTTTAGCTTCTTGTGCGGCCGTCGAAACCGCATCAAAACCAATATACGCAAAGAAGATAACCGCAGCACCGGTTACCACACCGGTGAATCCGTACGGCATGAATTCGGCGCATCCAGGTGCCCCGACGGTGCATCCGATACCAATGTTATCGGCGTTTACATATCCGATACCTGCGATGATAAAGAGCACGACAACCAGGACCTTGATCACGACAATGATCGAGTTAAAGCTGGCAGACTCTTTGATTCCGCGAATAAGCAATAGCGTTACCGCAACCGCTATAAGCGACGCGGGGAGATTAAAGACCCCGACACCAATTACCGACCCATCTGTGCCCATGATCTGCGTTCCGGGCGGAGCGCTTAGAGCTAACGGGAAATTGATTCCGAGCGTGTCCCGGAAAAGACTCACAACATAGCCGGACCACCCAACGGCAACGGTCGCCGCGCCAAAGGCATATTCCAAGATCAGGTCCCAGCCTATGATCCACGCGACGAATTCACCGAGTGTTCCGTAGCCGTAAGCGTATGCCGACCCTGATATCGGCACGCTTGCCGCAAACTCTGAATAGCAGAGAGCGGCAAACGCGCTGACGATGCCCGCAATAACCATCGAAATGATCACTGCGGGGCCGGCGTGTTTGCCGGCCGCCTGGCCCGTAAGCACAAAAATGCCGGTACCGATAATGGCACCGACACCGAGCATAGTTAGATCGAGTCCGCTCAATGTTTTCTTGAGCGTGTGTTCGCCGGTTTCCTGAGCTTCGGCGATGATCTTTGAAATTGGTTTGGTCGAAAAGAGTGACATTTTACCTCCGCAAGAATGACCTGGTCCGATCAGCCGGCAATGGTCAACTATGGAGAGCCCTTTGACCGGAGAAATCCCCGGTCAAGATGATGACACCAAAAACGGTCTGATCAAACGCGTTATGTAGAACGAAACAAAGCGATTATCCACACTTTGCTTGTTTATTACAAGTTCCGACGAACTCGCCGACGCTAATGAAAAATATCTAGGCCTTTCCGATCGCCTTCAGATACCTGCCCAATTCCTCTCGAACCTTAGGAAAGAGGAAGAACAGACCGATCATATTCGGAAATACCATTGCAAAGATCATCGCATCGGAAAAATCGATCACCGATTGGAGACTCGCAGCCGATCCGACAACAACGAAAAGGCAGAAGATCACCTTGAATGTTAGATCCGCGGCTTTTGAGCGGCCAAAGAGATACTTCCACGATTGGAGCCCGTAGTATGACCACGAGATCATTGTCGAAAATGCAAATAGCACGATCGCGACCGTCAGTACGATATTAAAGCCAGGCAAAACGTCATTGTATGCCCTCGCAGTCAGATCTACACCGTTTACTACGGTGTCGCCGATCATAACGTTTCCATTTACACCGCCGTAGATGAAATGTCCGTCCTCATTGAAAAGTACGATAACGATCGCGGTAAGTGAACAGATGACAACTGTGTCGATAAAAGGTTCAAGCAACGCCACGATGCCTTCGCTGGCAGGATATTTTGTACGAACGGCAGAGTGAGCGATCGCCGCTGAACCGGCCCCGGCCTCGTTAGAAAACGCCGCCCGCCGGAAGCCCTGGATGATCACGCCGACAAGGCCGCCGACCGCAGCTGCCGGTGTAAATGCGCCAGAGATGATGTGGCCGATAGCATTTGGGATCTCGGTGAAATGGGCAAAGATGATGATCAGCGAGGCAATGACATAGATAATCGCCATGGCCGGAACAAGCTTTTCGGTAACACTGGCGATACGCTTAATGCCGCCGATGATAACGACTGCCGTCAAGATCGCGAGGACAAGGCCGATAACGGTTTTTACCGCTCCGCCCTCGAGTCCGAAGAGTGTAGTTATCTGCGCCGTCGCCTGATTTGCCTGAAATGCGTTTCCGCCGCCGAACGAGCCGCCTACACAAAAAATGGCAAAGAGTACTGCTAGAACCTTACCCGCACCGGCCCAACCAATATCGCCAAGGCCGCGTGAAAGGTAGTACATCGGTCCGCCGTAAACCGTCCCGTCAGGACCGATGTCTCGATATTTAACGCCGAGCGTACACTCGACGAATTTTGACGACATGCCCAGCAATCCGCAGACGATCATCCAAAACGTCGCTCCGGGGCCACCGATGCCAACCGCGACCGCCACACCAGCAATATTACCTAAACCCACGGTACCCGACACTGCGGTGGCGAGGGCCTGAAAATGATTTACCTCGCCATGATGACTTTCGTCCTTGATCGTATCGACGATGTTGCCATCTACAATATTCACATCAGCCTTCTCCGTGTGCGGTTCATGGTGATCCGGATCGGCCGCGAGCTCGACATCGTCATACTTGCCGCGAACCACATTGATCGCCAATGCAAAACGGCGAATATTTACAAATCCAAAAGCGATCGTAAAAAATGTCGCGCCAAAAACGAGCAAGATCAGCACAATCGGCAGATTGTACGGAGCCTCGAACGGCAAAGGATAGAAGATCAGCCAGCCCCACCAATCGGCGATAGGCTTAAATGCATCATTTATTCTCTCATCCATGCCCTTTTCCTGGGCCTGAATAAACAGAGGAAGGAACAACGTCGCCAGTGCAGATACTACTATTCTCGAGAACTTTTGATTCATTAAATACCTCTAATTGTCGTTTTGGATTCGGACCGGTCTATTGCTTATGATCACCGCGTCAAAGATACAGTGACCGCACCATATCAGACAGGGACAGAAAGTCGGTGAATTGTTTTACAATCACGCATTATAACTGAAACCTTTAGGTTGTCTAAAGCAATTTCGATAATATCCGTAGTGTAGATAGGAGTTCAAGAAAAATAAATGACCGACAAGACAAGCCTAGGCGATATGCCTGCGGATGAATTTCGAAAGTTTGGGTACCAGATCATCGATCAGATCGCGGACTATTTCGAGCATATTGAGGAGCGGCCCGTGCTCTCGCAGGTCGAGCCCGATTGGCTCAAGAACAGTTTGCCAGCGTCTGCACCGGAATCGGGCGAGAATTTTGGCGAGGTTTTGAAAGACGTAGGTCGGCTGATAATGCCGGCGGTCACACACTGGAACCATCCGAATTTTCACGGCCTGTTTTCTACCTCGACAAGTTCGGTTGGCGTTTTTGGCGAAATGTTTACTGCCGCGTTCGATATGAAGGCGATGCTCTGGCGGACCTCGCCGGCATCGACCGAGCTGGAAGATGTCGTGCTCGACTGGCTGCGTCAGATGATGGCTCTGCCGGATCATTTTGAGGGCATAATCTACGACACGGCTTCCGTGTCGACGATGCACGCCATAGCGGCGGCACGCGAAAAGGCGAATCTACGCATCCGCGACGAAGGCTTGAGCGGCCGCGGCGATGTGCCGCTGATGCGGGTTTATTGCTCAGAACACGTTCATTCGTCGATAGATAAGGGTGTGATCACGCTTGGCTTGGGTTTGCGGTCTCTGCGAAAGATCGAATGCAACGAGCGGTTTGAGATGATCCCTGAGAAACTCGCCGAGGCAATAGACGAGGACGTCGGTCGTGGCTACCTGCCGATATGCGTCATCCCGACGATCGGTACGACTTCGACTTCGAGCGTTGATCCTGTCGATGCCATCGCGGATATTTGTGAGAAGCACGGTATCTGGCTGCATGTTGACACGGCGTATGCGGGGTCGACGGCGATCTTGCCGGAATTTCGTCATTACTTTACCGGTCGTGAGGAAGACCCAGTCGCTACCGCTCCAGGTTCTGACAGCGGCTGGGAACGGGCTGATTCGATCGTGGTCAATCCGCACAAATGGCTGTTTACACCGTTTGACCTTTCAGTGCTGTATTGCAAGGATCTGAGCGTTTTGAAGGAAGCGTTTTCGCTGGTCGCCGAGTATCTCAAAACTTCTGATGAGCAGTCCGTCAAGAACGGCATGGACTACGGCATCCAACTCGGAAGGCGTTTTCGAGCACTGAAGCTCTGGTTCGTCATTCGCTATTTCGGCGTCGAAGGACTGCAAGCCCGTCTGCGCGAGCACTGCCGCCTGGCACGCCTATTTGCGTCGTGGGTCGAGGAATCGCCAGATTTTGAGCTTATGGCCCCCGTGCCATTCGCGCTCGTGTGCTTTCGTGCATCACCTGCAAGCGCCGAAGACCTAAACCTTTTTAATGAACGGATGATGAACCAGATCAACACCTCGGGCGAAGCATATTTGTCTCATACCAAATTGAATGGAAATTTCACGCTTCGGCTTTCGGTCGGGAGCATTAGGGTTGAAGAACGACACCTGAGAAAGGTTTGGGGGCTACTGGAAAGCTATGTAGTAAGCTGACGTTATTGAACTCGATAAAGTTATGCGTTTTGTTAAAGAATCGATCATTCGAGCGTCTCGGGAACGCGTCTTCGCATTTCACGAATTGCCGGATGTTTTTGAAAGGCTTATCCCGCCTTGGGAAAGCGTGACGGTCATTGAGATGGCTGATATATCGATCGTCGGTTCGCGAGCGATACTTGATACCAAGATATTTGGCCTCTTCACGTCGCGTTGGGTAGCCGAGCACACAGCATATGAACCGCCGCATTTGTTCGAGGATATTCAGGTCTCAGGCCCATTTAAGAGTTGGCGTCACCGCCATGTTGTCGAACCGCATGATGACGGAGCTATTCTGCGCGATGAGATAGATTATGAACCGCCGTTCGCGATCTTTGGATCGCTGGCCGCACCATTTGTGATAGTTCCCAAGCTCGAAAAGATGTTCGACCATCGTCACGAGGTTACCAGGGAATGGTGTGAAAATGACGGCGTCTAAGCGAGTATCTCTTTTACTCTCCTAATGGTCGAGCCGAAAAGAAAGTCTCCGAGCCCCATCGTCTCATGGGATCGGTCGTACCCCACCAGTTCGACATACGCACGTCCGTTGATCGGTGCTCCTGATCGGGAACCGATGACCGAACAAGCACCTTCCCAATAGATGATCATCGTCGTTCCGCGCGTGTCGAGTTCCTGATCATCGATCAACGGTTCTACCTCGATCTCGATACCGAGACTCTCTACGCGGATATCCCAATGAGCAGGATACGCCGCCCCCGTTCCGGCGCTCACCCACGAGGAGCGAACGCTCACGTCAAAATCATCTTCCCCAAGATATGTGCATGTCCCGTCACGGTCAACAAAAGTGCCTGTTGATTCGCCATTGAACGCCCCGGTCTCATCCTGAAAAATGTAGAGCATCAGCTCAGTCTCATCGTTAAATTGAATGCTGAACCAGTCCCAGTTAGTTTGCTCCCAGCTACCGAACTCCCGATCCATCCAGGCGGAGCCAGAGAATGTTTCGATCGATCCCTTTTCGGTGAATTGTCCCGCCACGCTCATCCGCGTAAACGAAAAATGTTTTGACGCCCCATCCTTTTTCGTTGTTATCCCGCCATTGCCATTAAGCACAATAGGCTTTGTAGCCTCGACCACGGCATCGAAGATGAGGCCATCATTAAGTGTCGCATGCAAAACATGACGGCCCGCAACCTCGCGTATCGACCATTCTGCAAGCTGTAGATCGTAAGACTTTTCGCTCATCACGACCGGCAGGTCGAGCATCCGGCCCAGGCTGCGGATGTGTTCGTAGCGGAATTTCTTAGTATCAATGTCCGAGATCGCAAAATGGGCGAAGTACATCGGATTGCCCAACATTCTTAGGGGCACAGGGCCTAGTTGGTCATGATCGGTCCTGCGCTTAAAAAATACGAATTCAAAGCCAAACTCTCGCCCGGTTTCTGTCGTGCAATGACCGGTGTAATACCACCACTCTGTTTGTGCGAAAGGCTGGGCAAACAGATCCTCGGGCAGAGTAACCTGTCCGTCCGCTGGGGGAGCCGAAAGCTCTCTGGCCTCGTAGCCAAGAAGATTGGCCACGCCGCCCAAGATATCGGAGGCGAAGTCCTCGATCGGTTGAAAAAGGTTGTCGTTCATAGATCAGGCCCTCATCATACGATCTAACGGTTTCGTCGTGGCTCTATTCATAGCCGATCGCGTCAGCGACCTGTAAACGTGCGGCGTTTCGTGCCGGAAGCCACGCCGAAAATAGGGCAACGATAATTACCGACGGTATCGCACCGGCCACAAGCAAATATGGAAAATGAAACGGCAGATCAAATCCTGCAACGACCCTCGCTGCGGTTTTTATCAAGAAGTATGAGTTCATCAAGCCCGTCACAGCACCGGCAGCAAATCCAATGACCGATATCGCGATCGCTTCGAGCAAAACCATTTTTATTACCTGTGACCGCAGCCCACCAATAGCCCGGAAGATGCCGATTTCGCGGCGACGCTCAACGACCGAGATGAGCATTGTATTGATAAGACCGATCGCAGCCACCAGCACAGCCACGACGATCTGCATATACATCAGCATAAAGAACTGGTCGATCAACTGCATCACCCACGCCTTATACTCTTCGTGCGTATAAATGAACGCCCGCTGCGTGCCTGCAATTGCCGCCTGAACCTTGTTTTTGAACGCCTGACGGTCGATGCCCGGCTTGAGATTGATAAATACGTAATCAACATCGGTATCATCCCAATACTGTTTATATAACTCTCGATCCATGAAGATCGTTCCGTTCTCGGATCTGTAATAGTCGAGCATCCCGACCACCGGCAAGGCGATCTCGCCCTTGGGGGAACGAATCGGTATCTTGTCTCCGAGTTTTACGTTCCAACGGAATGATAGATTATTCGAGATCAGGATGCCTTTTCCATTCTTGGTGATCTCCCGTGCTGCCGCAGCATCGCCATGATCCAAAAGATCGGGCGAGATATCAAAATAAGCACCCATATCGTGCGCCAAGATGGTCACCTCGAGGCCATCAAAATCAGTTGCAGTCACGCGTACCTGGTCAGCAACCTCGATCTCGGGAAGTGAGCTAACCTTCTCCGCAGTGGACTCTGTGAAATGATATGTGCGCGAATGAAGCTGTTCGGATGTGGTTACCAAAACGTCCGCCGCTATCGCCTTGTCAATACTGCGGTTAATAGCGATCTTCTGACTCTGGACGAGCGATGCGTTTGAGAGCGCAAACGTAAGCCCGATCATTATCGCTCCAACAGTAGCGACCGTCCGTCGGGGCGCCCGGGCCATCGTCTCTACCGCGATCACTCCCTCGATACCGAAAAGAAGGCTCATCAGCGGCCTCAAAACGATCGCCCCGATCTCGATGATCTTTGGCAGCAAAAGTATCATCCCGAGCTGTATAGCAAACGAGTAGGTCGTCTGGATATAACTGCCGACCGTCGGCGGCGTAAAGCGCGTCAGCAACAAACCGCCGATGATCAGTACGAACCCGAGCACGATCCTCAGCCTGCTCGAACGCACATCGGGCTGCCGCGTTTCGATATTGCGAAGGGCGGACGCAGGTTCAAGCGAAGCCGCCGAATTAGCGGGAAGCCACGCAGCGATCAATGATGCAACGAGGCCGAGGGCAAACGCACCTGCGGCAAATCCTATGTCAAACTCGATCACCCCGGGCGAGGATTCAAATCCATAGATCTTTGCGGTCATGCCGACGATCGCGCTCATGGCAACTTGCGCTACCAATAGGCCGCACGCAATACCGACGGATGAGCCGACAAGTCCTAAAATTACGGATTCCGCCAGAAACATCAATCTGATCCCATGGCGTTCGACACCAATCGAACGAAGCACGGCGATCTCTTTCCAGCGCTGGTTAACGCTGATAGTAAATGAATTAAAGATGATAAAAACGCCGATCGTGAGCGCCAAAATACTCATGATCGTGAACCCAGCTCGCATCGTCGTTACGGAGTTCTCGAGGCTCTTACCGCGTAGATTTGGACGGACAACCTCAAGGCCTCCGACCTTTGCTGCTAAGGTCTGCTGCAGTTTATCAATATCGACATCATTGGCATTTGAGATATCAATCCGGTCGATCTTATTCCCTCGCCCAAAGACGTCCTGCGCAGAGTAAATATCCATCACAGCGACGTTGCCGTCATAGACATCTCCTATGCCGGAGGAATCAAAAACACCACGGACGGTGAGCTCGATCGGCCCCGTCTGGGCCTCGACCGTAAACTTATCGCCATCCGCAAGCCCAAATCTATCGGCAAAGACACGTGTGACGGCAACCGAGTCTTTGCGATTCGAAAAAGCGAGCGGATTTTTGACGATCAAATTGCCCTGATCGGGTGAAGTTTTGTAGAGGTTAAGATCGCTGGCCGTATCAAGGCCCATGATCAGCATCCGTGTCCCACCGCCGAGAGGTGTGCTGATCAGCGTTTCAGTAACGGGCTCCGCCATGGCAACGCCAGGCGACGCTTTCACCACCTTTAGAGTGTCCATCGCAAAGCTGGTCTCGCCGGCGGTTACCTGGAGCGTGGCTTTGCCCGCGAGTTTTTCGATGGTGCCATTCAGAGATCCGACAAGCGTCTCATTAGCCGTCTGGATCGCAAAAAAGGCGGCGACGCCGAGAGCTATCCCGGCCGTCGTCAGGGCGAGGCGCAGCTTGTGCATTCGCCAATCGCGCAGGACTATCATTGCCAGGGCACGTATCATTCTTCGCTAATTCCCAGTGTCCTCGACGATCCGCCCATCGAGCAGTCTGATCTGTCGTTCGCATTGTTCGGCCGCCTGTTCGTTGTGGGTTACTAGAATTATCGTCGTATCAAATTCGGAGTGAACATCATCGAGCAGATGCAATATCTCTTCTCCAGTAGCTGAGTCAAGATTGCCCGTCGGCTCGTCCGCGAGCAGCAATGGAGGGTCAAACACGAGTGCACGGGCAATGGCTACCCGCTGGCGTTCGCCGCCCGACATTTCGTCAGGTTTGTGGTCGAGGCGATCTGTTAGGCCGACTCTGCTTAGTATCGTTCGAGCCCGTTCGTCTGCATCGGAGCTACGGACGCCGTCGAGTCTTAGGGGAAGCGAGACATTCTCAACACCGGTAAGGGTCGGCATCAGGTTAAAAGTTTGAAATATCATCCCGATCCGTTGCCGACGCAGCCGTGTACGGTCGTCGTCATTCATCGCAGCGAGGTCGCTGCCGTCGATCGCGACACGGCCCGACGTAGGAATATCAAGACCGCAAATGATATTGAGCAGTGTCGATTTACCAGACCCGGACGGGCCCATGATCGCCACCCGCTGGCCGCGGGGCATGGCCAGGTCGATACCATCGAGGGCACGCACATGATCAGCACCGTCAAACGTCTTACAAACTTTCTCTAGGGCAACGATCGTTTCCTTCATGCCGCAGTATCTAAGTGACTTTGAATAATTATGTATTTGAAAAGACGCGTTCTATTACGCAATAATGACCCGTAACACCACTATTGCCGAAGCGAAAGCCCGGCAAAACGCCTTGATCAGATAGCCTTATAATATATGGGCAAATGCTGGCAAAAGCAAAGGAGATCGTTATTATGAAGCGTGTCAAGAGCCATATCCGCAGGCTCGATCTGAGATTACTACTTTTCACTCTGGTGATCTCGCTTTCGTTAGCGTGCGGCGGAGCGACGGGGTCGATCGTCGATGAGAACGGAACCGCTAAACCGGTTGTCGATCGTGGCGAAGAGATCGTCGCAGAGCACGTAAAACGTGAAGCTGTTCCATTTCGCAAGGACCGTATTCGCTTTACGATCCGCGAAGAGGGTGAAAAGACACAGGTAATCGAACTCGATGCCTGGCGTCGGCATCAGGACGACACGACGACGACCATTAGCGTTATTGCAAAACCAGCCGAGGACGCCGGTTTGGGAACGATGACTATCGAAGAAAAGGGCCAACCGACGGTCGTGGTAAGCTACGCGGTGTCACGCGATGAATTTCGCGAAACAGACTCGGGCAAAATGTTTTTTGGCGGCCTGACAGCACAAGAATTGCTCGGCGAATGGAATAAGTACAGCTACAAATTCATCAGCGACGCCTCAGGCCTTAATGTCGATGGCAAACTGAAAACCGGTGAAAAGTCTGTTATCGACGCGACAAAGCTCATCTTTGACCCGAAAAGTTTTCTTCCAGTCGAGATGCACCTTTTCGACAACACGGGCAAGGAAATGCGTGTATTCCGATCAAGCGATCTCAAAACGGTAAACGGCCATTCATATTTTGCACGCACTGACGTCGTCAATCATGTATATAAATCAGAGATCACTATCGAGATCCTGAACCGAGATTATCCTGAAAAACTTGACGATGTTTTATTCACGCGCGAAAGATTAAAGGAATCGGCAAAAAAATAGAGTTTCTTATATCCTTATCGCGATCTAAGTTAGTATCCTTATCTTATGCTTACACACATCGTTTGCTGGAAATATAAGATTGAGACCAGCGTGGCCGCACGCGAGGACCACATCGCCCGGTTGCGCTCTCTCACCGGTGTGATCGAATGTATCGAGGCCTTTGATGTCGGCACCGATATCCTTCACCTCGAACGCTCATTCGATACCGGCCTGGTTGCGACCTTTGCGGACGAATCTGCTCTCGCCCAGTACACCGTTCACCCCGAACATCAAAAGGTTGCCGCTCTTGGAAAGGAGATCGCCGACCGCGTTGTCTCGGTCGATTTTCTTAGCTAAGTGTTAACGGACAACTTCCGATCGCCCAGATCTGTGCGGTCTCGACGCACGGGTCGAACCCTCGGTGCATGCTGACGACACGCCACTAAGGCGCTCGATAGCAAACGATTTCGTTTCTGCTAACATCATAAAGAGGCAATACTTACTTAATGTTTGGATAGTTGCGGTTAAGGCATGATGACAAAGTTTATTACTGACGGATTTAAGATCTTCGGATTGGCGGCCATTCTGTCGCTGACGGTTGCGGCTCAGCAGGTAAAGCGGGCGGCCTATGATGTGACGAATTACACCATAGATGCGACATTGAGCCCGACGGAGCAAAAGCTCAGCGCGACGGTAGATGTTACGTTCACGCCGCTCGAGGATACGCGCGCCATTGCTTTTGAGCTTAACGGCTCGTTAAAGATCGACTCTATCACTCGCCTCGAAAAACAACTGATACTAACGCCCACGGCTCCGACAGCCTCTCCGAAAACAGCCGCAAAACCATCGGGCCTAACTGCGGTGGCGAATCCAATAACATTCGTACAAGATCAAACGAATAGCAGCGACATCGGCCCGCATGTGCGTATCGACCTCGGCGACACCGTTACAAAAGGCCTGCCGATCACACTGAGATTTACTTACAGCGGTGTGCTGGCGAGCCCGGCCGGCGGCCCGCTGCTCAGCAAGCGGCTTGCATATGTCGGAGCCGATCACGGTTATCTGATGTATGCGGCACGCTGGTTCCCGTTTCATGATTACGCCGCAGACTTTGCGACCGCAGATATTACGCTCAATTTGCCGACGGACTTTCAGGTGGTCGGGTACAGCGATACGCCGATAGCGACGGTTGGCGGTAAGACGCGTTTTGTCCAGGCGACACCGGCACTGCCCGGCAATTACGCCTATGGCAAATATGTTCCACGTACCATCAGGCTCGGCGATCAGGAGATGAATTTCTACGCAAAACCCGGTACGGACGCTCAGATCTCGGATTACGGAGCTGCGATCGGCACGGCTCTTGAAAGCTATACGAAACGCTTCGGGCCTGCCGCCTTTGGCAAAAAGCTTGCGATCGTCGAGATAGATGACGAGAGTCTTGATTTTTATACGACGCGCGGAATGCTGTTTATTGCCAGCAGGCCATTTGAGGAGAATCGTGACTTTATGCGCGACCGCCTCCAGCGCGAGGTCGCATATCAATGGTGGGGCCACACGGTCGGCCTTAAGTCCTTCGATGACGCTTGGCTCTCACAGGGTCTGGCCGAATACTGCGCATTCAGCTTGCGCGAATCGACTCTCGACGGTGCCAAACTGGATGGTATTCGCCGCGAGCTGCTCGAAAAATCGCTGACCTTTGAACAGGTCGCGTCAGTTCTTCGGGCCCCGGCAACGCTCGACGACCAAAGCACGGGCTATCAATACATCATGTTCGCCAAGGGAGCGTTTGCCTTTAAGCTGCTCCGCGACACCCTGGGCGAGCAGAAGTTTGAACGGCTGCTGAGGACATTCCTACAAGAATATCGCGGCAAGAATGCGTCGATAGACGATTTTGAAAAACTCACGACGCGCATCGCCGGTGAGAATATGCGTTATTTCTTTGCACGCTGGGTCGAGAGCACTGGCGTACCGGAATTTACGAGTGACTATCTGATCATTCGTACACGCGGCGGTAAATTTGTTACGCGCGGTACTGTGAAACAGAACTATGACAACTTGCGTTTGCCCGTCGAGGTGCAGCTGCGATCAGAAGGCGATCAGGGCCTCACCACGGTCAAGCTTGATATGGAAGATGCGAGCTCCGATTTTAGTATCGAATCCACTGGCAAACCGATCAACGTGGTCATCGATCCCGGCTATAAGCTGCTCCGTATCTCGCCTGACCTGCGTGTATCGTCGATCGCAAGACGCGGCATCGAACAATTTAAGGAAGGCAATTACGTCGAGGCACAACAGCAGTTCGAAGCTGCACTTAAGCTCGATCGGTCAAATTCGTGGATCTACTACCACCTCGGCCTTCTCTTCCTCGAACAGCGAAACTTTGATCTCGCTATCGATAATTTCAAGGCCACGCTCGGCGGTAACCTCAACCCTTCGTGGCTCTCCGTTTGGGCCAATATAAAGATGGGGAACGCCTACGACGCCAAGGGCGACCGCACCCGAGCCGTCGCCGCGTACAAGCGGGCTCAGGAATCAGGCGACGACTACGACAAAGCCCAAGAGTCGGTAAAACGTTATCAGGCAAATCCATACGATCCCAAGGATGCCAAGGCAACCGCTATCCGGTAGAGCAGGGAAATTTGTACAAATATCTTGCTATTAGGAGAATCGCCATGAGAAAGACTATTGTTCCCGCCGCTGTCCTGGCCTTCATACTTGCAATGGCCTCGACTTCTTTTGCGATCACTTGGTTTCCGGAGGAGTTTACATGTCCAGTTGACGGCCAAAAGAATACTTTTATGGTCATCGGAAGCTACGGTAGTTACATCTACTCGTATCCCTCCAAATATCAGTGGTTGTTTTTCCCCGTAACGGACAGCCCTGCATTCTACATTTGCAAGAAATGCCATTTGGCTACCTACATGTGGGACTTTGATAAATTGCCAAAGGAAAAGATACCCGAACTGAAGAAGATTCTGGCTAGTGTTAAGGTCTCGAAGTCTTTTGACAAGTACACCGATCTTTCGATCGCCGAACGCCTAGAGATCATGGAAAAGGTCTATGCTGCCCTGGGCAAGGATGACCAGTGGTGGGAACAATTCAATCGAATAAAGGGATACCACTATGGAAAAGCGGGAGAGGTGACCAAGGCCGCTGAAGCTAGGCGCAAGAGCCTTAGCCTCTTGACGAAAAAATTGTCCGAACCAAAGGCGACGCCGAAAAAGTTACTCTATTATATGTCCGCTGCAATGAAGCATTTTTTGGAGGACGATGCGGGAGCGTTGGCCGATCTTCAAAGGGCTCTCGAAACAAAATACGAGAATGCGATAGAGAGCGCAGATGACCAAAAATCGGCTGAGGAAGGACTAAACCAGCGGATTACGGATTTTATTGACCGCATCAAGAGCGAGAAAGATAAACCTAGATTCTTTGACAAGTTCTCCACAACCGAACACTAATCTGCTTCTATTCTGATTTGGGATAAATAGAAAAGGCTCGCGACATGGGGGCCTTTTTCATTGCCCCCGTCCCGACCAGCTTAGGACGGTTATTTTGTCTTTTGGATATCCGAGCGGATCTGCATCCAGATCTCGTAGTATTTCCACTCGGGCGGCGGGTTATTTTCGCCGTGGTGGTCGGGTTTTAGGATGAGATCGCCGGTGGCAAGGAGGATGCGTTTTACTTCGGGGTTTTGGTCGGCTTTGGCACGCATCGCGGCGAGGATGAGGCGGTAATGTTCGCCGGGTGTGGCGGAACGATATGGGAATCGTTTGCCGTTGTAGGTCACCCAATCGATGCCGAGCGCTTTCATATTCTCCTCGGCGAGCGTACCGGCGGATTTTGCTTCGAAGCCGGTCATCTGAGCGACCTGTTCGCGGGTGTATTTCCACGTCACACGCTTGTCCCTCGCCCGCTCGTCGTCCGGCCCTTCCGGATAAAGCATCATCTGCCAAAAGCCCTCGACCGAAGCATAACGCTTCCCGTCCATCTCAAACGGCGTCGCCGCAAAGTTCGACAATATCCCAAGCTCATTCCGCTTCGACAAAATAACCTCACCCACCTTCGCCTCCTGCGGCAGTATCTCCCAGTCGGGTTTGTTGGGATCATTGATCGGAGCGAACCAGACGGATGGATAGCGCGAACCAATTTTCGATTGATTGGATAAAGGGAGGTCGAACTTACAACCACCGAGTATCAGTGCGAACAGAAATGCTGCTGAAAGAAAATACTTCATCAAAATTCCGTCCGTTGATTTTCATTCAGGAAAGCAACAAAATGCTCAACGATCTGTGACGTTGCATTAGCTAATAAAAACAACGACGGTTTCATGAATCCCAGAAGTTCATCTACGGTATAAGCTGCCTCATCACCGGAGCCGAAGGGTACACCAATCGTAGTCGCGGTAACCATCCGCCTATTGCGACGTTGATAATTTACACCTAAGCCCTTTATTATTGGTGGCTTGTTGTGTACCCAATTGTCGCGGTAGTCTCTCGTCTTCTTCCAGTCCTGTGAATCTCTTAAGGACAGAACAGCTTTTGTGACTTCGTTAGTTGGTAGGTTCTTCGCGAGGTATTTGCCAACAATAGCTTGTTGACTCGAAACGCCCAATTTTTTTGACTTCTTAAACTCCACAATTTTGCTTTCAATATCAAGAATGTTGATTATTGCGTTCGCAAGATGTTCGGCAGAAGCATAAAGACGGAGAGCGATATCATCTGCATAAAACTTACCGAAATATAAGGCGAGATCTTCATTGGGTGGCTCTTTTTTATCTCGATACCATACAAGGTGAGCCAAAGCTTCCAGTAGAGCATATCGTGCTTCGGCAAGTGAAGAGGTTGCATCTTGTAGACAAACAGCAGCTATCGGCATTGAACTTCCTGCTGGAAAACCAATTGAGATCATATCCGGGTTGAGTTCTAGCGATGTAACTCGAACATCATGAACGTCAGGTAGTTCGCTCTCAACCCTTTTCGCTGTCTCTCTATCGAGTTTTCCTCTGCTCATTCGCTTTCTTTCAACTCCGCAAGCATCTCACCCAGCTTTTCCAGCTTATCGAGCGGGAGTTCGCGCAAGCGTGTTTGGATGTTGGTTTCGGGTGGTGGTTTGGTAAGGGTGCGGAGGGCGTTCATTTTTCGCTCGTCTCCTTGCCATTTGCTCGTGCTGTACGGAGGTGTTCCGCGTCGGCTAGGTCGTGGGGACGGGCGGTGCGTTCCTTGTTTTCGATAAGGTCGTCGAGAGAAATGTATTCGAGCCGGAGTTCGCCTAGTTGAACCGACTTGCGACGCTCCCAACACGCCGCAAAGTCCATCTCTTCTAATTGTGTGATGATGTCTATTCGATTTGGCGGCAAGCCGATCTGATAGAAGGTGCCGGCGCTTGTGAGATCGTCAATCGTCAACTCAAGAAGGGGCGCTCCAAATTCCCGAAGCGCGCCGAGTACCCGTTGTGCATTTTGCGGCGTTCTGCTGATCCAAACGTCGAGATCCTTTGTATATCGCGGCTCTACATGTTCCATGTATGCCCAGCCGCCAACAACCAGGTACTCAACGCCTGCCTCGTTGAACGCTTTCAACAGATCTTTGAAGTCTGAGTTCATCCGGCGATTTTCCTTTCATTGCCCAGTAATCGGTAACTAGCTCCCAACCTGCGTTCGCCCGGGCCTCTGACGTTAAGCCCTGCCAAAACTGAATATCGAATTCTCGATCAGGCCGCTCGCCAAAACGCGACAGCCGAGTCGTTATCGTCCGTCCGTCTTTGAAGGTTGATCGAGTCTCCTGCATAGCTATATTTTACCACCAAATGCCCGTATATTATCGTCATTTCAGCGCCGCAAAGTTCGACAATATCCCAAGCTCATTCCGCTTCGACAAAATAACCTCACCCGCCTTCGCCTCCTGCGGCAGTATCTCCCAGCCGGGTTTGTTCAGATCATTGATCGCCGCGAACCAGACGATGGGATACTTCATCGGGAGGCCGTGTTTCACCTGCGCATAAGAGCTAAAGCCGAAAAGAACTATCATCACCAAAATTGTAAACTTCTGAATCATGGACTCTCTCCAACTGCAACGCTCGTGACTTTCCCTTCGACACTCCACTTATCCCCAATGCGAGTTGCGGTGAATTCACTTCCTGTCATGTGCGAGCTTGACCTATCTCTCTTGGTCCAGACCAAAGGTAATATTGGTGATTGTGATTTGAGATTGAATTCCCGAAATTCGTACCACTCTACTTCTCTCGTTTGTTTAGCGTCGGCAATCTGTTGTCGCGTAATGAGGTGTACATTAAGACGTGTACGATCCAGCTTGGCTAAACTGACTGGTAGCGATCCCTCCAATAAATCGAGTCTTCGGTCGGCTCTACGACCTTTGGTATCTTTCGCGTCTTCCTCTTGCAATTGCCTGAGGATCTCGCTGACGATTTGAACTTTGTCCTCTTCGGACAGCTCAATCACGTCGGGTGGTACCGGCGTTCGAGTTGGAGAAGGAATGACGAAGTCATTTCCCATGTACGGATAGTAAGGTTTGACTAGCCATACCAAAACTATACCCACAAAGAGAAGTACAACCGTAAAGAAAGTGACAATGACAACGGACCTTTTCATTCTTCGTCATTGGATGCATTAAGTTGGTTAATCATTTCGCCCAGCTTCTCCAGCTTGTCGAGCGGGAGTTCGCGGAGGGTGGTTTGGATGTCGTTTTTCTGTTTGGTGAGGGTGCGGAGGGCGTGGGTGTCGTGGACGACGGTCTTTTTGTCCTCGCGCCAGTCGAAAAGGTCGTTTGGTGTGCAGTTGAGCAGCAGGCAGATCTTTTCGATCTGCTCGGGGCGCATATAACCGATGTCATTTTTCGCCCACCTTACGGCCGTCTGCGGCACAAAGCCGTTCGCGACCAGCCAACTATACGGCCGCTCGACCCCGCGTATCTTCAACAGTCGTGTAAGATTGAAATAAAGCATCGCTCACCTCGTTTTATCGAATGATAATCCCGTTTTATTGAATGTGCAAGAGTACGAGTCAAAGGTGAGCGAGCATGAATTAAAAAAGATGTAGGCAGTGATAACTTGCCGAGAGTTTTAGTCAATGTGTTGCGATGATGAACACATGAGTAGTGAGTTTGTGTTTACAGTAAGCGATGCAGAATCAACAATGAGTGAGGTTTTATTGATCTGCTGCGATATTTTGGTGTTTAAAAGACTGACCGCCCGCTTACGCAGGCGGTTCTGACCAGATCATCATGCTCTCGCACCTATCTGACCGGCATTAATTGCCTTTTCCAAAGCCATTTACCAGATCCGCACCAACGATATTTATATCGGTCGTATGCGGTGGGCCTTCCCAACCGCGTTGGACGTGGACGGTGACGACGGCGACGCGGTTTTCGTACGGGCTCTTGAAAACGCCGACAACGCCGACATCGAGCGGACCGCCGTACGTTTCGTTCTTGAATTCACTGGTTGAGAGCACTTTGCGGCCGAGCTTGGGCGAGGTGAGCGAGACGGTCAACTGCATCACGCGTTCCATATCGTAGTCGTCCTTGCCCATGACGGTCACGGCCTTGGCGGTGTACGATCTCGCGCGACTATTGAAAGTCTTTCCGAGAAACGCAAAGTTCGTCGCGATGATGCCATTCTCACGCAGCTTTTGAGAGAAAAGTTTGACGTTCTTACGCCAGAGCTTTGCGATCGTGTCCTCGGGCGGCATTTTTCCGTTCGCGTCCGTCTGGCCATCTTGGTTGTAATCAAATTTCCAGATGACCTTGTCCGTGCGAAGGTCCTGAATGACGAGATTTGCAAAGTAGCACCCGCACGCCTCATCCACCGGCTCCTCGTAATACGCAAACTTGCCGTCGCGCGACCAACCGATAGGGAAAAAGCCCGATGTCTCAAGCCGGGAAAACTGCTGACGTGGTACGAAATAGGTCGGAAACGCCCTGCGAACAACCCTTTCGAGCGGAACCTCTCGTGGAACGGAATAGTTCTTTTGGGCCGAGACGGCTGCCGTCAGAACCGCCGATATCGCCAACGAGATCCCCAACAAAACCGCTCGCTTAATTAAATGATTTGCCACAGATGTCCCTCCGGTAAGGTTAGATTATCGTCGTCACGATCTCACGCATGCTCCGCTGCAGCTCACGGTCGTCCGTGATGGGAGAACAGATGGCGACCTCAGCCGCAGCTATCGGTGAGATGCCCTGGGCGATCATTTGGGCTGCATAAATAAGCAGGCGGGTCGAGACGCCTTCCTCGAGGCCGTGACCGCGAAGGTTACGCACCTTTTGCCCGATCGCTACCAGATCAGCGGCAGTTGATTCGTCAATACCGCCTTCCTTCGCGACGATCTGTGCCTCAGCTTCGGCGTCAGGGTAATCGAATTCCATCGAGATAAAACGCTGACGAGTCGATTGCTTGAGATCCTTTAGGACGGATTGATAGCCGGGATTATACGAGACGACCAGCATGAATTCGGGCGGAGCCTCGATCACGGTACCGCGCTTCTCGATCGGTAAACGCCGTCTATCGTCGGTGAGCGGGTGAATGATCACAACCGTATCTTTGCGGGCCTCGACGACCTCATCGAGATAACAGATCGCTCCCGCACGAACGGCGGCGGTCAGTGGGCCGTCATGCCAGACCGTTTCTTCGCCCTCGAGCAGAAAGCGGCCGACGAGATCGGTTGACGATAGGTCTTCGTGACACGCGACCGTTATCAGCGGCCGGTCGAGCCGATGCGCCATATATTCGACAAAGCGCGTCTTGCCGCAACCGGTTGGCCCCTTGAGCATTGCCGGCAATTTGGCTGCAAACGCCGCCTCAAAAAGCTCAACCTCTTGCCCGACCGGCAGATAGAACGGTTCTTCCTTGACCTTATATTTCTCAACTGCGAGTTCCATAAAAATTAAATCTTACCGCAACGCTCATCAAAATGTCGCGTGCAGCTTCCAAAACCGCGCTTCCTGCACATTGCATTCCATTGAGCCTTGAGCGAAACTGCAATTCTGATGGTTGAGATTAGGCAAGTCGCGACGGACGCAGAGATCGCAGCCGCGCAAACACTCTTTCGCGAGTATGAGACATGGTTCGGAATGGACCTTTGTTTTCAGGGGTTTGAAGGCGAGCTTGCGGGGCTGCCGGGAAATTATGTTCCGCCCGAAGGGCGACTCTTGCTAGCACGCATTGGCGAAGATATCGCTGGCTGTATCGCTCTCAGGAAACTGAACGACGGTATATGCGAGATGAAGCGTCTGTATGTCCGCGACGGATTTCGCGGGCACAAGGTCGGCATCCAGCTCATCGACCGAGTCATCGCCGATGCACGCGAGATCGGTTATTCAAAAATGCGGCTCGACACTCATCCGCCAAAAATGGGCAAAGCGGTGAGTCTCTACGAGTCCCTCGGTTTTGTTGCCATCCCGGCGTATTATGATAATCCGCACGACAATGTATTGTTCATGGAACTTGCCTTGTAACGCTTACATTCCCTGGCCAAACCTGCTACCGTACGCATTCGGCGGCGGAGGCGTCATGTTGAAAGTTCGCTCGATGTACGGAAACACCTGTCGATATGCAAATGCACTGCCGATGTAGATGACCGGCATCGAGATAAGGAACATTCCGATGCAAAGCAGCAGCATTCCGACAAAAATGACGAGTATCATCAGGATAAAGTAGGAAAGTAGTCCGCCGATATTGCTCAAAGACGCCCGCGCACTTAGCTTTATCGCGTCGATCGCGCCCATATCGTGTTCCATTACCAGCGGGATCGCAAAGAAGAAGACCGCCCACCAGACAAATGAAAATATCATGAACCCGATAAAGATGACCGCAAACAGGATCATCAATCCGCTTGAGAGAGCAAAATCGCGGTTAGAGATCTGAAAGAACGTAAAGTCACCATTGCCGCCCGAGGCAAGCTGAGAAAATCGGACGCCATACTGTACCATCTGGGCGATCACGCCCGGAATCGACTGGAACAGCCCGATCACCATCAACGGCACGAACTTTTCAAACCCCTTGAACATCATCCCAAAATCAATTGGTTCACCACGCATATCGCGCAAAACGACGAAGTAAACGCCGCCCATCACCGGCCCCATGATAAAGACATTTACGCATGGGATACATCCGGTCATTATCATCGCGATGATCGCGATGCCAAGATACATCCCGTAGTTCGACTTAAGCGTTTCCCACGCATTGCTTATACACTCGCCGGCACTGATAGCACCAGGCATGAATTGAATATTCGTCATAGGCTGAAAATGTCTGTGAGAATCGATGTTAACCGGATTCTTTCGATCGTTCAATAAAAAAATGCCCGGAACTGAGCATTCTCAGATCCGGGCCAAATATTATTCAAACCATAGAACGGTCTTTAGTTGCCTTTCTTCGGCATTTTTTGATCCATCATCGCGGTCTGATAGACGAATGACGCGAGAATTATCGACATTTGCTTCATATCATCAGCCTGGATACGGTCAAAAACATCCATGTTTGAGTGGTGCGTACGGCTGCTGTATTCGACCTCGTCCTGGATGAACTGGAATCCCGGCAGGCCGATCCCATCAAAACTCAGATGGTCTGTACCGCCTGTGTTCGACAAGGTGAGCGTATTGGCTCCCATCTCTTTGAACGGGGCGAGCCAGCTGCGAAATATCGGACGCACGTTCTCATTACCCTGCATATAGACGCCGCGAACCTTACCGGTTCCGTTGTCGATATTGAAGTAAGCCGAAAGCTTGTCGTAATCTGCCAGCTTGGTAAGGGTTCGAGGAGCCTGATTCTGGCCGCCGCCACCACCGCCAAAGGCAGGTGTTGTGCCGTCACCAAAATATCCGAAGTGCTGCTTTACATACGCACGCGAACCGTGAAGTCCCTGTTCCTCACCGCTCCACAGGGCGATCCGGATCGTACGACGCGGTTTGAGTCCGAGAGTGTGCAAAATTCGGACAGCTTCCATCATCACGGCGCAACCGGCACCGTTATCCGTCGCTCCGGTTCCTGACTGCCACGAATCAAGATGGCCGCCGAGCATTACGACCTCATCTTTGAGATCCGTTCCCGGTATCTCGGCGATCGTGTTGTATCCGTTAAGGTCGGCGTCCTGATATTCGACGGCGAGATCTACGGTCATCGTGACCTTTTCGCCCGCGTTCAGTGTTCGAACTAAGCGATTAAAGTGCTCGCCTGCGGCACTGATCTGGATCGGAACATTCGCCGATTTATCATAAACGCTCGCTCGAACTGGTGCCTGCCCGGCCACCGGAGCCGGTTGGACCGCCGCCGCTCCCTGCACAAATACCGTTCCGCCATCGCCACGGCCAGCGTCGATCAAAACAGCAGCACCTTCTTCTGACAAGAATCGGAAGCGAAGCGAATTGAACTGAGCTGCCTGCCCTGCATTACCGCCACGCGGACCGCCTGTGCCAGCCGCCCGACGAATACTCGCTGGATCAGGGGCGTCCGCCATATCGAGCAATTCCTTTTCGGTAGCGCGTGTTCCTTGAGGCTCAAAGTGGGCCTTGATCTCGCGCATCGCCCCGACGAGAACGATCTTACCCTTGAGCTTGCCCTTAAATTCATTTAGCTCAGCCTCATTTGTTGGGTTAAAGTAGATCACCTCGCCCGTGTAGGCAGTATTTGCCCCTTTCTTCAATGTATCCGTCCCAGGTGACCAGGCCTTTGGATATGCAATGAGCGGAAATGCCGTCGGGCCATCGACATTTGCGTAAAATCGCTTGAGCGTCCAACCGCGTCCAAACGGGCCCCACGATTCTAGGTGAGCGTTTTGAAGCCCCCATTTTTCGAGCGTGTCACGCGTCCAGTTATTGGCACGCTTCATGCCCGGCGAGGCCGTAAGCCGCGGACCGATCACGTCAGTTAGGTAACTGAGCGTATCCATGACCTGCGAACGGTTCATGCCCTCATCTTTGATCTTGTCTATCGTCTCTTTGGGAGCGTCGTAGACAGCCTGAGCGGCCTGGCCAAAGGTCAGTGCCGGAAGTAAAAATGCGTAAATCAGCATTACGCCCACTATCTTGCGTTTCAGCATTATTAGTTCTCCTAAATTTAAATTGAACCTAAGAATAGATTTAGCTATTTATATCACAAATGCAGGATGCACAAAGGCCCTGACCGGCCGTCAAGGGCTCTTTTGGTGTAAAGAATTGTAAACCTGATCCGGGATCGGACGGTAAACAGGAAAGCCGCCCAAAAGAATGGACCTTAGCGATCCGCACTCCCGAGCGGCTATTCGTTTGAATACAACTAGCTTTAGTTCTTTCTTGGCATTTTTTCATCCATCATAGCGGTCTGATAGACGAACGCCGCCATTATGGTCGCCGCCTGCTTCATATCAGCAGCCTGAATACGGTCAAACACATCCTGGTTTGAATGGTGGGTGCGTGTATCGTATTCGATCCCATCCTGGATAAATTGGAATCCCGGCAACCCGATGCCGTCAAACGCAAGGTGGTCCGTGCCGCCCGTATTCGAGAGCGTGAGCGTTCTTGCTCCCATATCTGCAAACGGTGCGAGCCATGCCGCAAAGTAGGGCCTGACCGCCGAATTTCCCTGCATATAAACGCCGCGGATCTTACCCGTTCCATTATCGAGATTGTAATAAGCTGACAAATTGTCGTAATCCGCACCCTTAATAAGCTCGGGCTTCTTCGCATTAGGCTCGGGGATTCCAAAAATATTGCCGCCGCCTTTCATCTCGCCAAAGTGTTGTTTGACGTAATTTGACGAACCGAAAAGCCCCTGCTCCTCGCCGCTCCAGAGGCCAACCCGGATGGTACGACGCGGTTTGAGCCCGGACGCTATGATTATCCTTGCTGCCTCCATCGCAACTGCCACGCCCGCACCGTTGTCCGTCGCTCCGGTGCCGGAATGCCACGAATCTATGTGGCCGCCGAGCATTACAAGCTGGCTCTTTAGCGTCGGGTCAGTTCCGGGGATCTCGGCAACCGTGTTGTACGCCATCGGGTCGTCATCGTAATACTGCGTCTGAATGTTCACAGTCATCTTTGGCTTCACACCTTGCTGTATCATACGGGCGATGCGGTTGTAGTCTTCGGTCGCAACGACCATCTGCGGGATCATCTTTGCCTCGGCAGCCTTTTGCTGCGGCGAGAGCCGGTCGCGTCTGGTAAATATCTCGATCGGATTTGCCGGCACTTCTTGTGCAACATCGGCCCCTTGTACAAATATGGTGCCCCCGCTGCCTGCACGGCTGTTGTCGACCGCGACCGCCGCTCCTTCCTCGAGCAAAAAGTTCATCGCTTTGAGGCCGAGTGCAAAACGCTGTAGCCGTTCCATCATCTGCGGCGTGAACTGCGGAGCTCCGCCCTGCGGCGCACCGGCGGGACGCGGGGCATTCGGATCTGGAGCGTTAGCCAATGCCAATAGCTCTTCCTCGTTCAACCTAGAGCCCATCCCGTCAAAATCAGCAGCAATGTCTCGAGGCTGTGACATCATCACGATCTTGCCCTTAAGCTGTCCTCTGTATTTTGCAAAATCAGCGTCCGAGTTGATCTCGAGAAACACGACCTCGCCGGTGATCTTGCCCTTTGTTGACGGCGACCATGCCTTCGGAAACGCGGCGACGGGTATGGTTTGCGGATCGACGATCTCCGCCTGGAATTCCTTCAGCGCCCAGCCGCGTCCAAACGGTCCCCACGCCTCGAGCTTGGCATTCTGCATTCCCCATTTCGCCATTGTGTCGCGCGTCCATTCGTTGGCGCGTTTCAAGTTTGGCGAACCGGTCAGCCGTGAGCCAATGACGTCGGTCAGATAACCGAGGGTTTTCATCACCTCGGAATTGTTCATTCCCTCGTTTTTGATCTTGTCGATGTCAGCCTGTGGTGCTGTGTAAACGGATGTTTGCCCAAAGGCGACCGTTGGAATAAGCAAGGCGTAAAGCACAAATACGCCCAGAACTCTGCGTTTTAACATGAATGATCTCCTATAAAACTGGTCTTTTCCTTTATTATACACTCGAAGCGCTCAAAAGGTTTCCGACGGATTCGTATCCGGCTCTTTTTGGTTTCTAGTTAGATGGTCGACCAGGTGAGTGTAAAAGCGGGCGGTACATTTTTGAAAACCAGCGGGCTGCGGCGTGATTTTCCGTAGCGGTTCTTGAGAAATTCTCTGAGTTTGATCGCAGGGGGAAGGTAGTATCCATGGGCATACTGAAAGATGCGAAGCTCGCAGCCCTCGTCCATGAATCTGGCGATCTCGGTCAGTACGCTGTCACTGACCTCTTTTGGCAGGGAAACAAAAGGCAGGCAGCAAACAAGATATCTCACCTTACCGAGCCCCAGATCTTTATGGATCGTGTACGAATCGGCAGCATTTCCCTCGATGATGTTCATGTCAGGAAACTTCTTGTTTAATGTCTTTACGAGTTCTTTGTCGAGTTCGAGTCCGAGGTATGAGTCGCGGCTGGGAATGGCATCTCGCAGAAATTTTGTGATCGCTCCGGTGCCGACGCCGAGTTCGAGAACGATATTATGATCGTCCGGATGAATCCCCTGCAGCATCTCTGCGGCCAACTCAGGTGAACTGGGCGCGATAGCACCGACCTTGAGCGGATTTTTCAGGAATGCCTGCAGAAATTGGAGATTCTCGTTCATTCGATACCTGTCACGCCGGAACTGATTCTTCCGTATTGCCACCGGACGTTATTTCTACGTTATCGATAAACATTTTATAATCACATTCCTCATTTTGGCAATACCTGAACGGGTTCGTCCCCAATATAGGGGGTCGCATTTTGGATGGTTCGAGTCCGGACATTTCCATCATCTACCATTACTTCTTTGCAGTTTTCTTGGGCTTTGTTTTTTTAGCTGAAGCCCTAGTCTTCTTTGCAAACGCTCCAGGCACTTCCGTCTCGATAAGTTTTTTTACCTGTTCCAGCGTTAGAGCGGCTGCCTCATCCGCCGTGGAGCGCGTGCCATCGGTTTTTTTCGGAAGTGAAATGATCTTTTTGCCGAATTTTATGACAGGGCCCCAACGGGCATTCTCGACCGAGATCTTTTCGTCCTCCCAGCGTTGAATGTATCGGTTTGCTTCTTTTTCTCGCTTTGCCTCGATCAGTTCGTTCATCTCGGCTTGGGTCAGATTTTCAAAATCATATCGGCGTGGCACGTTGATATACATACCGTCCCATTTAATAAATGGCCCGAAGCGTCCGGTTCCCTTTGTGATCGGTTTATTGTCAAACTCACCAACGGGCGCATCCGCGATCTGCTTAGCCTTAATAAACTCGATCGCTTTTTCCATGTCCACCGTTGCAAGGTCGGTGCCGCGGGGTATGGAGACAAATTCATCACCCCATTTTACATAGGGCCCAAAACGACCAACGGCTACAGATAAGTCTTTGCCGTCATAGCTGCCCATCGTGTCCTGCAATTTGAACAGGGTCAGCGCTTCTTCAAAGGTAATGGTTTCAATGCTCTGTCCTGTCGGAACTTTTGCAAATCTAGGCTTCTCCTCCTCATCGGCGCTGCCGATCTGTATGATCGGGCCATAGCGTGCCATGCGGGCAACCACCGGTTTGCCGCTTTCGGGATCGGTGCCGAGTAGCCTTTCCCCTTTTACGCGCTCGGCAGTTTCGATGGTGTTGTCGACGTGTTTCTTAAAGGGGCCGTAAAACTCCTCAAGCATGTCGTTCCACTGCAGCTTGCCGTTAGCTACCTCATCAAACTCTCCCTCGATCTTGGCGGTGAAGCCGTAATCCATGATGTCGTCAAAATATTGCTTCAGAAAGTCCGTGACGATCAATCCTAGGTCCGTCGGGAAAAGCTTTGCTTTTTCTGCACCTGCTATTTCAGTTTCCTTGCGTTTAATGATGGAATCATCCTTTAATACCAATACCCAGTAAGCCCTTTGCTTGCCATCCTTATCTCTCTTTTCGACGTATTCTCGTTTTTGGATCGTAGAAATTGTCGGTGCGTAGGTGGACGGGCGGCCGATACCGAGTTCTTCAAGTTTTTTCACCAAAGATGCTTCGGTGTATCGAGGCTGAGGCCGACTGAACCTTTCTGTTGCTCTGAGTTCAACCAGCGGCAAAGACTGTCCCACCGTCATCGGCGGCAACAGGCCGCTGGATGATTCTTCAGGTTCGTCTTCATCTTTATCTTCTCTATACACCTTCAGAAATCCATCGAATTTCAACACCTCTCCCGACGCTGTTAATTCTTCCTTATTCGTGGAAATTTCTATATTGACCGTAGTTTTTTCCAGCTCAGCATCGGCCATTTGTGAGGCCATAGTTCGCTTCCAGATCAGTTCATATAGCTTTTGCCATTCTTCTTCTTTGATCGTCGGTGCGTTCGCATAGGTTGGGCGAATGGCTTCGTGAGCTTCCTGTGCAGATTCGTTCTTGTTCTTGAATTTGCGAGCCTGTTGGTATCTTTCGCCGTAAAGGCTGCTCACCGTTTTTGTAATGTCGTCGAGGGCCGTAGCGCTCAGGCTAACGCTATCGGTTCGCATATAGGTAATATGCCCGTTCTCATACAGCCTCTGAGCGATCTGCATCGTTCTTGCCACACCGTAGCCCAGTTTTCTTGACGCTTCCTGTTGCAGCGTTGAGGTGGTAAATGGCGGGGCCGGAGAGCGTTTACCAGGTTTCACCCGTACATCGGTTACTCGATAATCAGCGGAGGTACATCCCCTTAAAAACGTTTCGGCATCTTCCGCACTGTCACGTTTTTTTCCCTCGGCTTTGAATATTACAGACTTGCCGGTTATATCATCGGCAGTAAATAACCCTTCAATTTTGAAATGACTTACCTGTTGAAAAGCATTGATCTCGCGTTCCCGGTCAGCGATTAGCCGAACCGCGACACTCTGCACACGGCCGGCGCTCAGATTTTTATTGCTCGTACTGATCTTTCGCCATAGCACAGGACTCAGTTCAAAACCCACAATGCGATCCAGCACTCGACGCGCCTGCTGCGCCATCACAAGGTTCATATTCACCGTGCGAGGATTACTTACAGCAGCTTCGATCGCAGGTTTGGTGATCTCATGAAACACGATCCGTTTGGTCGTTATCGGGTCAAGCCCCAATACTTCGCACAGATGCCAGCTTATAGCTTCTCCCTCACGGTCTTCGTCTGTTGCGAGCCATACTTCATCCGAGTTTTTTGCCAACGACTTTAGTTCACTGACGACCTTTTTCTTTTCGTCAGGAACAATATAGCTGGGCAAGAAATCATTTTCGATGTCGATACCCATCCCGGCTTTTTCAAGGTCACGGATATGGCCATAGCAGCTATTCACCTGAAAATCCTTCCCGAGGATCTTTTCAATGGTCTTTGCTTTAGCAGGGCTTTCAACTATTAACAGATTCTTTGACATAGGCGGAAAAAAATACGTCAACACTTCTAATAGTGCTGACGCTTATGACAAGTAACACCTCGCTCGCGACCTTGTCAATGAGAGGCTTGAGGATATAGGAAAATTGGACAATGTCAAAACTCGTTGCAACCCTAGATCCGTCTCGCATAATTCTTCCCCGGCAATACGCGGATCAGATCGCGGATGTCGAGGCTCACGAGAGCGTTGTTAAGATCGCCGAATGACAAGCCGCTCGACTCGAGCAATACATCTATGTGTGTCGCGTCGTCCGGCGCTAGCAAGGCCCAGACCTTTCGTTCGAACTCGTTAAGGTCCGCCGGAATAAGCTCAGGTTGCCGCGTCGCGGTTTCGGCCGTCTGCTTGTCGATCTTTGGCGGCAAGATCGCCGCTGAGATCTCGCTTGGTAGCTCGGCCACGACATCCTGCCATTGCTGGACCAATTTGGCACCGGTCTTGATAAGGTAATTCGTACCAAACGAATTACCGGATGTGATATTGCCCGGCACGGCCATCACTTCGCGATTTTGCTCCATCGCGAGCCGTGCGGTTATCAGCGAACCGCTGCGTTCCGACGCCTCGACGATCAAAACGCCCAGGCTAAGCCCGCTTATGATCCGGTTGCGGTACGGAAAATTTTCGGGGATCGGCGGTGTGCCGAGCGGGAACTGTGTGACCAGACAGCCGCCGCTGGCAAGTATCTCGCGCACCAACCCCGTGTTCTCTCTCGGGTAAACGGCGTCGATACCTGTACCCATCACCGCGATCGTACGGCCGTGACCTTGGATCGCACCCTTATGCGCCGCCGCGTCGATGCCGCGTGCCAGACCTGAAACAATCGTGATGCCGCGTGACGCAAGATCGCGAGCCAACATCTCGGAAGCGTTCTCGCCATAGGTGGAACACTTTCGCGAGCCGATCACGCCAACACACGGTTGATCAAAACACGCCTGCCAGTCGCCCTTTACACAAAGCACCGGCGGTGGATCATCGATCTCACGCAAAAGCGTGGGGTAGCTGCCGTCGTCAATTATCAAAAGATCGCCGCCCAGCTGCTTTACACGTTCAAGCTCACCCGACGCACGCTCATGAAACTCGCGCTTGATAATGCTCTCGATCGTCTCCGGCTTTAACCTCAAAGACTCAAGTTCCGGCCGCCTTGCATGAAATACCGCCGCCGCCGACCCAAACCTCTCCAGCAACTTAGTCGCCGCCCGAGGCCCAACGCCCGGAGTCATGTTGAGCGAAATCCACTCGATCATCTCTTCATTTTCTTACCAATTCTTTCTGACAACTGACAACTAACCACTTACAACTGATTTTTGGCGGAGGCGTGTGGGAGTCGAACCCACCCAAGTACGCTCTCGCGCACTCGCAGACGGTTTTGAAGACCGTGCCCATCACCGGACAGGATGCGCCTCCTCATTTTTCATAAAATCCTTTACCAGAACCTTCTTCTTTGGACGTAGTTTGATCTTTTCGGACGCAAACTGGTTGTCGGTCACGTCGATGATCCATACCTTCCAACCGCCCCGATAGCCAAATCGGGTTTGGCGTGTGTCGACAGGATCAAACGACTGCCCTACATCGAGCCGACCGACAACTTCAAATAGACTCTGATCCTTGTTGAAATCCAAATTGTAATTCCATCCGATCGAGGACTCATCCCTCCAGGTCGAATAATTGATGACGAGTACTTCGGCCTCCGCAAAATCTTCTGTAGTCGGCAAGGCTGGCTGATTGATGCGGGTAGCTGCTATCAAGTTCAACCCAAAACCGGTACATGGTGTCGATTCCAACACAACAGCCCCACCATAATTGCCGTTTTCCAATCTAAAGGTAAGACAATCACCCTTCTCAAAGACAGGTTGGCGAATTATCTTTTTCCTTCTACGCCTTGCTTTCGGTTTCTCTGATCTTAACTTCTCGAGAAAGTCATTAATTACCTTTTCACGTTTCCGTATATTACCTTCGGTGGCATCCAGCCGGCGCCAAATTTCTAGGTCGGCTCCTGATTCGACAATGGTGCAGATCCGCTCAAACAGTTGAGGTTCGAGGGACTTAACTTCCCACTGGCACTTAGCCAGAGCAAACCAGAAATTATTAGCATCATCGGAATCGTTGACGGTTTCCCGATTATTCCGGATCAGTTTGCTAGAAATCGCTGCAACGTCCAGACCATCGTCATAAAGGTCAAAAAACTCGCCATAAACGTCGGCATAGGTGTCGTTTGAGCCTATTCCGGTTCCCCAAGTTCCCATCTAACCGCAACTCACAAGTAGCGAAATCAGTGTTGCCCGCTTCGCGATATCACTCACCAAAATATGCTCATCGAGCCGATGGGCGCCGGCTCCAGTGATGCCGAGGCCGTCGAGGACCGGGACGCCGAGGGCGCCGATGAAATTGCCGTCGGACGCTCCGCCGACCTGTGTTTCGTCGAGGGTGTAGTCGAACGAGGCGGCAATATCACGAGCCTTTTTATACAATTCAACCACCGCGTCGGTTCTCTCCATCGGCGGGCGATTGATGTCGCCTTGTAATTCTATCGAAACACGCGGATCGATCGGCTCCAGCGAGCGAACAGCCGCATCGACTCTCTCCGCCTCGGCCATCGAACTAAACCGCACATCCAGGGCGCATTCGGCACTCTCGGGGATGACGTTGGTCGTCGTGCCGCCGCGGATCGTCGTCACGTTGACGGTCGTTCCGATCTCGGGCCTGGCAATCGCGTTGATATGTTCAATCTGGCGAGCGAGTTCGACTATCGCGTTTGCTCCCTTTTCCGGTTCCAGCCCTGCATGTGCGGGAACGCCGTGCGTGCGAACCGTAAACATTCCTGTTCCTTTGCGGCCCGTCTTTACCTTGCCGTCTGCCGAAGGTTCGACGACAAGACAATGCTCGGCTTTTGTCGCCTCGCGTTCCACCAATTCGCGGCCCGTAAAGCTGCCCACCTCTTCGTCGCACGAAAGCACGATGGTTATGGGACGTGCCGGTCGTGTTCCTGTAACGGCAAAATACCGCAATGCTTCGAGCATCATCACGATGCCCGATTTCATATCAAAAATGCCGCAGCCATAAAATTTATCGCCGTCGATCCGCGTCGGATTCTGCTGTTGCGTCCCGACCGGGTGAACGGTGTCAGTGTGCCCAAGTAGCATCGAGCATTTCGCGTCTGACTCGAATGCACGGATAATGATGTGATCACCGTCCTCGACCGACGTCCGCTCGATCGTGACATCGATGCCCGTTGCGCGAGCCTGTTGCTCGACCCAGTCGACAACCTCGCGACTGCGCGCCGCGTCATTCGACGGCGATTCGATATCGACGATCTCGCGGATCAGATCGACTATCGCCTCGCGTCGCGATTCAAAATATTCGAGGGTTTTGCTTGGATCCATACTAGTTGGGAGCGGTCACAGGTGTTGCCATCATCGAACCAAATGCACTATTAAAGACTTCGGCCATCCGATATCCCGCGAGCGTCAACCGTTCCTCGGCGACGGCATACGCTTTCTTTTTATATGCGGCGGACGGCATTTCAAATTGTTTGAGATCGGCTGAGAACACGTCATTCTGAGCGACGGTCAGGCCGCTCTTGACCCAGTCCTCAAACTTGCCTGCGGCGAGACGGCCTTTCATGGTCTCGTAGGGATAGTTCTTCATGAACGCCTCAGCGATCGGATCCAGGTAATTCGCCTCGCATTCATTCATTGTATTGGGAAAGTTGCGGGTAACTATCGAATCCCAATACCAATGCAGATTTTCCTGTTTGTCACGGGGCGTGCCCTGCGGCATGAGAAGAAAAAGGTTGCCGCCCTGATCACCCTTCGGCGTGGCATCCGTCACACGGCCCGACGTATGAAGCGGTTGATGAAGATCGCCGATGATGTGTTCGAGCCATGCGATCGCCACCGCCTTTTGCGAATCGTTGGCCCGCCCACGGATCATTGCGTCAAACTCTTTCAATCTATCAAGCGCCTGTCCGCCGTCTTCGGGTGTAGGCAGATATTCGATCTTGCCGTCCTTCCGCGTCCACAACGCATCGGCATAGTGCCAGTTGCCCTTATGGTAATTCTTATACCGCGTCGCAATATTCCGGTCGCGAACCACATCTGCCCAGGTCGCTGTGAACATAAAATACTCACGCTTGCGAATGTCATCGTTACGCGTCCCGTAAACCGTATAGAAGGCCGATATCTGCGAATCCTCAGGCGCCGAGAGCAATATCTTGATCACCTGCTCGCGAACCTCTGGCTTCATATGCTGCCAAGCGATATACGCCGAGATCTTATGTCCGGCCTCATCCCACGCAAATGCCGGCACTGAGAACAAGAATGTAACGAGAACTAGTGCAAAAACGCTCTTACTCATATTTTTCATTTCAATTGAATCCTTTTGGAAGATTTTAGCGAATAAAGGTAATAAGAGAAAGGCGGTGACCTTTTAGAAAAAATTGATAAACCTTTTTCTCGAACGATACATCCTAAAGATGCAAAACTTTCCCCGTAGATCGTTCTAGTAGTAGAAATGCTCGCAAGAGGCGAGATACGGAGGCGGAAAAGAAAATGCAAAAGATTTTGGAACTTAGCTTGACAACCGAGCGTGTACTTGATAGAAATGACGATTCGTCTCGCAAACGCGTTGGCCTGATGGCCTCGCTATTCGGATGCTGGCACAAAGATCTGAGCCGCCCGTTTACGACGAAACAAGGTTCGTATCGCGTGTGTACCGATTGTGGAGCACGCAGGATGTTTGATACAAAAAGCTTCAAAACATTGGGGAAATTTTACTACACCCCATTCGGCAATGCCCGGCCGTAAAACTTTCAGGGCAATTCATAAATACCCTCTATTATACCTACCAAAATAGACCTACCGGGTGCGGACCTTCAAAAAAGGGACGCACCCTTTTCTCATTCTGCAGATCTCGAATAAATAAGATAAGCGTCAAATACCCAGCCGGATTGCCCGTCATAGCTCGCCCGGCACCAGCGTCCAGATCGCTTGACCGGAGTGACCATCTGGCCGCACTCGCCAACGCTAATAGTCGCACCGTGCGGTATTTTTAAGACCCGTTCACCAGTTTCGCTGTTCGGAAGGGTTCTGAGCGCAAGAAATCCGTCGCTTGGGGAATTGACCCGAGCGGTTCTGCCGATCGGCTCGCTTGACGGCGTAGGAGTACTAACCGGACGACTAGCATTGTTCTGTTCATTGAGCCTTTTTTCAAGGTTCGCGATCTGATCCCGGAGTTGACCGGTTTGGTCTGGCGTCGGTGTAGGTGTTGAAACTCGCGCGTTGTTCGCAACCGTCTCTCCTCGTGTCGAATTGTAGTACAAGAGCCCGGCAACGCCGGCAATACCGGCGGCTAATATTGCGAACACCGCCACAACAAGAAAAGCCTTGAGAAAGTTGCCTGAGCTTTTGGCCGAAACCGGCCGTTCAGCCGAAACCCGATCCTGCTCCGGTGGGATCTCAATGCGGACGTTTTCTCGCGCCGGCAATAATTCCGTGTCAGCCGCAACATTTCGGACTGTCGCCACGACCGTCGGTTCGTCAGTATCGATTTCCGCAAGGGCGGCCCCGTCAGCCAGACAATAACGGAGCGTTTCATCCGTGTATGTGCTCTTGCATGACGGGCATTGTTTCATATTGGCTATTTATAGATCACTTTCGCTCCAATTGGCAAATGAATTATTCCAATGAAACAACCGTCATCGTCTCCGAAGAATCTGACCCATTTTCAACTTGAGGTTTTCAGACGATGGCGGCAGTGCTGTATCCTCTAGTGACCGAACGATGTCCGACGAAACCAACATAGAGGCAGCTTCACTCTCGCAGGGCGATGCGGTGCCTGAGGTGGTCGATACGCCAAAGCATAAGTACGACCGCTCGATAGTCGAGGGCCCACTCGGTGCAGCCGTCTGGAAGATCGCCTGGCCGACGATGCTCACCAACATGATCGCCGGGTTGCAGGGTATGGTCGACCACGTTCTGGTCGGAAACCTCGTTGGTTTTAAGGCAAATGCTGCGATCGGCATCAGCTTTCAGATCTTTCTGGTCGTTATTGTATTCATTTCCTCGCTCTTTACGGGAATGAGCGTGCTTGTCGCCCGATTTGCCGGTGCTCACGACGAGGCAAAGGTCAATCGCACGGTCTATCAGGCATTTCTCACCGCAGTGATCCTGGCCGTTGGAATAATGGCACCGATCGGTTACTTTGCCGCACCTTACTTGCTCGATTTTGTGAGTTCGGATGCGGGCGTAAAGGCCGAGGCGTTGCCGTTTTTGCGTATCACATTCGTATTCAGCTTTGGACTGCTTATCTTCTTTATGACGAGCGGAGCACTGCGTTCGGCTGGCGATGCGAAGACACCGATGATGCTTGGCATATCGATGACGATTCTCAATCTGCTGCTAAACATAGTCTTTATAAGCGGCTTAGGCCCGATCCCATCCTTCGGCACAGCTGGAGCGGCCATCGGTACAAGCATCGCTACGGGAATGGTGGGGCTGTTTGCCATCTATAAGATGTGGAGCGGCAAATGGGTCGTCGCCTTTCCACGCGGCCAGGGCTGGGGCCCGGACTGGCCGCTGATCCGCTCGCTCTTCAAATTTGGCCTGCCGACGGGTATTCAGGGCATCGCGATGAATGTCGGCGGCGTACTGATGCTCTCATTCGTAGGTTCGCTTGCACAGAGTGCGGCGGCACAGGCGGCGTATGCCGTCTCATACACACAATTGTTTTCGCTGGTCACCTGGACGTCGGTTGGATTGATGGGAGCGGCGGCGGCGGTCGCGGGGCAGAATCTCGGCGCCAAACAGCCTGATCGTGCCTTTGCGGCAGTAAATACCGCTGCCAGATTCGGGCTTGCGGGTTCGGCTCTTCTAGGTTTCTTTTACTTCTTTTTCCCGCAACAGCTACTCGCAATATTCGGTATGACCGACCCGGATGCCGTCGCGATCGGAGCCCAACTCCTGCAAGTGCTCGCTTTCTCCGGCCTCTTTATCTCGGTTGCCCTCACGTACACCGGCGGTCTGCAAGGAACAGGCGATACAAAGAGCCCGCTCTACATCTCGATCATCTCGCAGGTCGCGATACCGCTCGGCATTTGCTTTATGATAAAAGAATTCTACACCCTCGAACCGATCCACATCTGGCTCGCCATCCTTGCCGGCCACATGACTCGCTGCACGCTGAGCGTCGCCCGCTTTCTGCAAGGCAAGTGGCGTTCGATATCTGTCGATATCAACACGACGACGGGTTAGAACCTACTTCTGCTGCCCTTGCAGTTGCTCCAAGATCTGCTTTAGCTCATCAAGTTTCTTACCTGCTTCGCCGAGCTTACCCTCGGAAGTCAGCCGTTGATAATCGGCAAAGGTTTGCCCTGCCCGGCGGATCAGATCATTCGCAGGTGATGGCGCCTGCGGTGTTGGCTCGCCCTCGGCTGACGGCGGCGGCTTGTCGGTTTCCGTGGGTTTTAGACCCATAAGCTGCGTCAACGCTGTCTCAAAATCCGAGGCATATGTCAGACGTTCCTGTGTTGCCAGAACGACAAGCCGCAGCTCCGGCATCGGGCTTCGAACCGCCTGAAGATATATCGGCTCGACAAAGAGCAGCCCCGTACCGATCGGCATTATGATCAGGTTGCCGCGTTTGACGGTCGAGCCTTGTTGATTCCAAAGCGTGATCTGCGCAGCGATCTGAGCGTCCTGATCAATACGGGCCTCGATCTGGAGCGGCCCATCGATCACACGCGACGACGGGAAATTGTAAACAAGAAGCTGCCCAAAAACATCCCCATCCGACCGGCCCGCCATCCAGGCGATCATGTTATTTCTGTTCCCCGGCGTGAACGGCAGGATCTGTGCAAATTCCGGCCCCAAATTCTCGCCTGGCAGCGGCATCAGCACCTGATACGGTTCGAGAGCACCAGGCTCGGACTGAGACTTGCCATCACTCGACGCCGTGCCTGCCTCACGGGCAACACTCCAGACGTCTTCTCGACCGAAGAACATCTTAGGACTCTCGGTATGATACAGCCCAAAAACATCGCCCTGTACCTTTATCATCCCCTCTGGATATCGAATGTGCGGCTTCAATCCCGAGGGCATTTCGTTGGCGTTTTTGAACAGCTCTGGAAAAGCCGCCCGATACGCATTTACCACCGGATCGGCCTCATCGAATACATAGAATATAACCGTGCCGTTGTACGCGTCCACGGTGACCTTGACGCTGTTGCGGATGTAATTCACCCGTCGGCCGTTCGCGTTAAAATGCCGCGAATACGGGTAAGTGTCGGCGGTCGTGTATCCGTCGATCATCCAGACCAGACGGCCATCGTCGTTGATGACCATATACGGGTCGTCATCGTAATCGAAGAAAGGTGCTACCCGTTTGATCCTCTCGACTATATTCCGGTGCATCAGCACGCGGCTCTCAGCGGTCACGTCCTCTGAGAACGGCAGCTTCGACAGATCATCCGTCGCCCATGCGATCAGGAGCCGGCGAAGCCCGCTGCCGACCGCAAAGCCGCCCTCGCCCTCGTAGCTCGTATAGTTGTTCTTGTCGCCCTGCGGATAGTCAAATTCCCGCTGCTTGGTCTTCACATAGACGGTCGTATCGGTCCGCTCGCCAAAGTAGATCTCCGGCCTTGTTATCTTGATATCCGCCGTCGACTCGACCGGCATGTTCGACAGGATGAACTTTGGCCGGCCTTCGGTGGTGAACTCATTGACCGGATTCATCGTCAGCCCGTAACCGTGTGTATAGACGAGCCGCTCGTTGATCCAGTTTCGCGACTGTGCGGGCAGCTTGTTGATGTCGAATTCGCGTGTCGCTACCATAACCTGACGCATCTCGCCGTTGATCTTGTATCGATCGACATCGACATCCGGAAAATCGTAGTACGTGCGGATCTCCTGGATCTGTCTCAAAGTGTCCTGAAGTGCGTTCCAATCCCAAAGCCGTATGTTGCTGAGGGTCGCCCGGTTGGTCTCAAGATCAAAGGCCGCAGGCGAGATATCGGCAGCGTAATCAAGCGTCTTCACATGGTCGATCTTAAACCCGGCACGTGTGCCCGCGATGTTGTGCTCGATATACGGCGTTTCGCGGTCAAGCTCGTTCGGTTTGACGATAAAGCTCTGCACGTACGCCGGGATCGCAACCCTCGCGATCATAAAGGCCGCGAACGGTATCGCCAGGGCAACAATGACCAGCCGGCCGCTTCGCCGCGTGAACGCATTCACAAATAGCACCACGGCCCCGATGGCCAGTGCGACTGCGACGATCATAAGTCCGGGCAAGGTATAATTGGCCTCGGTATAGGTCACGCCGCTGAACGAGGCGTGGTCAGTCCATAGGTATCCGTATCGCGACAGCACCGTCCTTGCGGCGACGATCAACAGCAGCACTCCGAGAAGTATAGAGATCGCCGGATAGACCAGCTTCAATGCACCGTCGTTGATGGCTGGCTTTTGACCGGGACGCGTCTGCGTAGGTACGGCAGAGAGAAATGAAAAGAAACCGGCGGCAAACAGCAGCACCACCGTGATCCACGTCAGGCTGCCAAGCACGATCTCAAGCACCGGCAGCGAGAACAGGTAAAATCCGACGCTCTGCCCGAATATCGGATCGGCGGCCGCGGTGACGGGTTGGTGAAAATAGACGACCCAACTCTGCCAGTCCTGGCTCAGCTCCATCGCCTGAAAATAGGCTAGGAAAGCGGCGAGAGCCCACGCCGCGGGCCTCAGATATGCGGACGGGTCGATCTCGACGACCTGTTTATTGACCACCATCTTGCGTTTTGCGAGAGCACTGGCACGGAACCATTTTTCGAGCACATAAAACCCCGCTCGCAGCACCACAAAGGTCACAATGCCGAATGCCGCAAACAGTCCCCATTTCAGCCCAAACACATACCAGAACCGCGACGAAAACCCGAGCGACTGATACCACAGATGATCGGTATATATATAGATCGCCTGCCACGCCGCGACCAGCAATAGCACCAGCGCCGCAAAGAGCCACTTGAAACGGAAGAGTCTGCCCAACGGCTGTGGATCGCGCGGAGTAATGTCGATGATCTCGTCATCGAGATCGGAATAGTCTTGTTCGCTCATGGGGTTAGCATACACCCCACGCAGCTCAGGTCATATCGGCGTAAATCGAGTATTGGCAGTTTTCGTGCTTGGAAAGTTACCGGGCCAACGTGAAGCGGATGACGTGGGTCACCTCAACGAAGGCCCGGATGCCGAAATGAATGATCTGAAAATTCGCCCTTGAAAAAACAAACCAAACCACTCCGGCCAATCTTCGATGCCGGTCCGCCACCGCAAAGTTGTAACCTATTATAGGAAAAGGAGTTATGTATGCTTGCATACATAAGCCATCAAATTCATGCCTCGCGCGCACTGTCCCACGGTGGGACACTTTTGGGACAGCGTAAATCCAAGCAAATAAACAACTTGTCCTCATTTTCCGAGTGTCCCATCTTTCTGCAAAGATTTTTCTCGGCTCACACGCGCAAGAGCGGCCCGCGACCGTCCAAGACCGTCGGGGAGACATCAAAGAGCCGCCTCCAATTTTCAAAGATCAAATCTGCGCATCCCCAACGCGCAGAATTCCATTCCACTATACGATTGAGTGCTGCGCTTTGTTCATAGTTTAATCTATGCAATATTAGACGATGTCATCGGCTTTTCGGGCGATGTTATACTCGTGTCGTGACTTATGAGTAACACGATCCCCGCAATATTTTGAGACCGGTGTCTTTCTCCCGGAAAGTTGTAACCTATCATAGGAAAAAGAGTTATGGGTATACTAACAGACACATAACTCTCAATCGCACCGATTCTTGACCTGACCCACGCTGCCCCGAGAGGTTTGAGTAGGATTACGCAATTTCTTGGTGTAAAATTGCTGTGCATTCCACCTAAGATACTGACAATGGAAAGAATCGGTTACATCCAAATTAAGGTTGTCGGCAAGAAAGGAAACGTCGAACTTACCCCCGAGACATGCGACATCAAGGAGATCGTTTCCGTTCTCGAGAACGCCGAAAACCTACTCTTTCCGGGTAACAAGAAAGAAAGACCGACGATTAGCTACGACATACAGGAAGGCTCTGTAAAACACATTCTGAGGACATCTCTTCAGGCAATTATCGGTTTTAACGCTCTATTAATTCAGATTCATGGAAGTAACTACTCGATTGATTTTCTTGAATCTCCGACCGCCAAAGCATTTGAATTTTTTCAAGACTCGGCGAAAAAAAGGGGAGTGGCTTTCGAGATATCGACTTCTGTAAAAGATTCGGGACGTGTAACCATAGATCAAAACACTACGTTTATTCGATCGGAGGAAATATGGGCTGATGCGGAGTTCTATTTCTATGGAATGGTGACCGATTTTGGCGGTAAGACAGAGCCAAACCTTCATTTGGATACTAAAGAATTCGGCCTGTTGAAGGTTAAATCTAACAGGCAAGTGTTGGGCGACTATGAGTCAAACCCGCTTTACAAGCCGTATGGAATTAGAGCAGTTGGGAAACAAAATATTCACAACGGAGAAATAGACAAGTCAACTTTGAAGCTTGTCGAGATAATTGATTACGACCGAAACTACAAGGAGGACTATATCGCCGGTCTTATTCAGAAAGCAACGGCAAGTTGGGAAGGAATCGGCGATGCGGACGATTGGTTGGCGGAAATGAGATAGATAGGTATGGACGAAAAATGTGTCTTGTTGGACACGAGCTTTTTCATCAGGTTATTAAACGGTAACGACCCGTTGCACGAGAATGCGCTGGGTTTCTATCGCCATTTCTTAGAAAAGGGGTTTCGGCTCAAATGTTCTACTATCAGTGTAGCCGAGTATTGTGTAAAGGGTAAGCTCGATGAGATGCCCCTGAAAACGCTGGAAATTCTCCCGTTTAATCTCGATCACTCTCTAGCCGCCGCCGAATTTGCACAATTGGCATTTGCGGAAAAAAACTCTCTTGACCTTGGCAACCGTTTAATAATTCCTAACGATACGAAGCTTTTTGGCCAAGCACATGTCCAATCCGAAATAAGAGCCTTTGTAACCTCAGACGTTGGCTGTATAAAAGTCTTTGAGTTCTTGAAGCAAACAATGACTCTTGATTTTGAAATCATGAACATCCGTGAACCGTTCTCGTCGGTTTTGGGAGTCTTACCACTGACGGAATAATCTTTACCGTTTTCCTCTTGTTGCAATAAGATTTAAGCGTTGCTCCTCAATCGACTCTCGCCAATCGCCTTGATACACAGCAATTGTCAAGTAATCCTTGACAACTGACTTCGAATATATCTCCCCTCGCTAATGTGTGGGTGGAATAGATCAGGTGTTCCAATCGATCCACTCCCGCAGAACCGATCATATCCTCAACGGCATTACTATGTATTTGTAGTCGTAGGTGGTTTCGCCGGCGATGGACATTTGGGTTTGGGCGTTGGGGTCTTTGAATTCGAAGGCGATGCGGACGGGGGCTCGGCCTTCGCGGGCTGGGGCAGTGGCGGCTCCTTTGGAGTCTGACGACCCAGTCGCTACCGCTCCCGGTTCTGACTCTGACTGACTTTCCTCGGCGATCATTTCGGCTGAGCCGACGTTTTGCAGGAATTCCTGCAGGTATTGGTGGTTAAATCCGAGCTGCATTTCCTCGCCTTTGTATTCGGCCTGGACGACCTCGCGGCCTTCGCCTTGTTCGGATGATTGGGCGGTGACCTCGATCTCGCCCTCGCGAACGGTGAGCCGGATCGAGCGGTTGCGTTCGTCGGCGATGAGGGCCATACGGCGCACGGCTCGGCTCATCTCTTCGAGGTCGAAGGTCGCCGTTTTGTCATTGTCCTTAGGCATGACCATCTCGTAATTGGGAAATTGGCCGGTCAGCTTACGCGTGATCAAGAGCCGCCCCTCGGTCTCAAAATAGATGTGGTTCGGGTCCTCGCCAAATGCGACGTCGCCCGCACCGCGAGAGAGTTTGACCAGCTCGAGCAGTGCCTTTTTCGGGATGAGCGTGTCCATGATGCCCTCTTTGTCGTCGATCTCACGCTCGACATATGCGAGACGGTGGCCGTCGGTCGTGATCATCTTGGCAATGCCGTCGCCGAGGATGAACTTTGCACCCGAGAGCGTAAAGCGTGACTGCTCGCTCGTGATCGCAAACGCCGTGTTGCGGACAAAAAAGCTGAATACCTCGGCCGGCAGGCTCATCGGCGTCGATTTAAATTGCGGTATCTCAGGGAACTGATCGCGGCTCACACCAGCGAGGCGAAAATTCGCACGGCCCGCCTTTAGCGAGACCCACTCGTTCTCTTCTTTTTTGAAATGAGCATCGCCGGCATCGAGAGCACGGACGATGTCAAACAGCTTGCGGGCCTGCACACAGATCGATCCGGCCTGGATGATCTCGGCCTCGGCGTCGCAGCGTATCGTGCAGTCGAGGTCCGTTCCGATAATACGGATCTCGCCCTCACCGATCGATTCGATAAGGATATTTGACAGCACGGGTATCGTCGTCTTTCGCTCGACGACGCCCTGGATAAAACCTAACTCTTCTCTGAGTACGCTCTGACTGATCTTGAATTCCATAACTTCCTAATGCTCCTGACTGTTTGATAATCTCCGGTTTTGTTGTGTTTCAATTATAGCACACACCATCGCCCATTGTACGGATTTTCCCCCGATCCGGTTTCTCCTCTCTGCGGCCCTCTGCGTGATCCTCCGCGTTCTCTGCGTTTCGCCTATTTTCAACGCCGAGATCGCTGAAGGGACGCAGAGTTCGCTGAGTTCAATCCACTTTCTTGATCGACTTGGTCAAATCGCTTTTACTACATATAAGACATTCAAAAAGCTATTTAAGATATAGCAGTAGGAATAGTGCCTGTGAATATGTGCAAAAGCGTGCTAACTCTTTATTTCTATTGCCGTTTTCCTTCCACAAACCCGTGTGGAAAACCTGTGGAAAACTTTTACTAACTGTTGAAAACCTGATCAACAATATTTTTCCTCTGATCTCCACAGCCTCGATTCGCGTCAGCCTGGGGAAAAGTGGAAAAGTTCTTTCAAACATCTATAAACACTATACTTAGCGTTTCGTCGCCGCTTATTTGCGTGTGGAAAATGGTTCCGTGTTTCACGCATTAAATCCGCGTTAACTAGTTGCAAAGACTCTCGATAAGCTCGTCTATCTCCCTGTGGAAATTTCTATCGTCCTTATAAAGCTTTGTAACCTTATCGACCGAGTGCATAACGGTCGTATGATGCTTGCCGCCAAACTCGCGGCCTATCTCAGGAAAGCTGTGCCGTGTCAATCTTTTGCATAGATACATCGCCACCTGCCGCGGTACGGCGACCGCACGGGAGTTGTTCTTCGACTTGATCTCGTCCATCGACATCCGGTAATGGCCGGCGACAGTGCGGGCGATGTGATCGAGCGTGAGGCCCATCGGGCGTTCGGCGTCGAGGATGTTTTTCATCGACTCTTGAGCGAGCTGCTTAGTGATTGGCACACCCTTCATTGACGAGATGGCGACGAGACGTACCAGCGAACCCTCGAGCTCGCGGACGTTGCTCTTGACACGGCCCGCCATATACATCGCAACGTCGTCATCGAGCCGAATGCCGTCGAGATCGGCCTTTCGTTTGAGGATGGCGACCTTTGTTTCGAGATCGGGGGCTTCGAGATCGGCGATCAGCCCCCATTCGAAGCGAGAGTGCAGCCGCTCCTCGAGCGTCGGTATCTCACGCGGCGGGCAGTCGCTGGAGATGACGATCTGCTTCATCCCGTTATAGAGCGTGTTAAATGTATGGAAAAACTCTTCCTGCGTGCGTTCCTTGCCGGCCATGAACTGCACGTCGTCGAGCAGCAGTACGTCGATCGAACGGTATTTGTCTCGAAAGCCGGGCGTTTTATTAAAGCGGATCGCATTGATCAGCTCGTTCATAAACCGCTCTGACGTGATGTAGGCGACTCGGACGTGAGGGGTGCGTTCCTTGATCGAGTGGCCGATGGCGTGCATCAGGTGCGTCTTGCCGAGGCCGACACCGCCGTACATAAAGAGCGGGTTGTAGGTCGTGCCCGGAGCCTCGGCCGCGGCCTTTGCCGCCGCGTGTGCAAAACGATTGCACGAGCCGACGACAAACTTCTCAAACGTATATTTAGGATTGAGGCTGTCCTCGACAGGTTCAATGTCGATAAAGCTGGCGACCTGTGCGGGGCGGACCGATGCTGAGCCCAGTATTGGAGAAAAGAAAAGGTCGTCCGTATCTTCTTTCTCTTCGAATTGCGGCGGGACCGGTTCGTCAGGGTCGATCTGCCACGCGATCGTCAACCCGGCAAGGCCGGCCTCGCCGAGAGCCTGTTCGAGCAGCTCGCTATAGTACTGGCAGACCCAATCTTTGGTCACCGATCCGGCACGCAGATTAAGCGCCTGGCCGTCGGCATCGATGCCCTCAAAGCGGATCGGTCGAAACCATGTATTGTAAACATCGCTGTTGAGATGTCCTTTAACTACGCCGAGTACGTCGCTCCACGCCGTCGATTTTTGTGTGGTCTCTTTCAAGGTTTTTCCGTTCGATATCGCGCTCATTGGCGCCAAGTTTTTAAGCAAAGGTTTGTCCCCGGCAACATGTTTTTCGGCGTCGGTTTTCGACAGCCCCGTCGGGACGCGAAGTCGTTTTATTGTCACGCTTTCCGTCGTGTTCGAATGTGCCTGTAACACAAAATATTCACAGCTTATTCACAGGCCCGTCCGAGAAATGCTTAAAACCTAAAGTACAGCATTAAGCCGTTTACTATCAATAGGTTACAGCTACCCATGTTCGGGAAACGGGTAACAGACTATCACGAAAAAAGAGCGTGTGCAAACGGATATCCACAGCGTAAAAATTCTGCGTTTAACACGAATTTAACTTCCTTTTTTGACAACAATTCGCCTCGATTTTTGAATGTGATAGACTAAGAAAAATCAACAAGATCGACTCGTAATTGACTCCAAAATGGACAAAAAAAAGCAATTTTTTTTTCGAAAGAAGAAAAAAAATACTGAGAGCCCTTTGGATGGTATCGAGAAGGCGACCGAGGGGTTGATCTATGTCAGCGAAACTGACGCACATGTCGTTGCATTTGCTGCCGCCGAAACAACCGCGACGCCCGAAACGATACTACAGCACCTAGGCATTGACGGCGACGCGAGCGTCGAAGAGATGTCATTCGAGGCGTTTTTTGACCGGTTATCGACGATCAAGGAGTGGCACGGAGAGCGTGAAAAAGCGAAAGCGAAGAAATTCCTCGCGCTTAAAAAGCTGCTCGAGAAAGATCTTCGCGATCTAACTGTCTATCGTGTCGGGCGCGTCCAGATCGATATCTATGTTGTTGGCATCGACGCCGAGGGTCGAGTGATCGGCGTCACAACAAAGGCGGTCGAGACCTAATTTCCTTCTTTAGCGTAAACGCTGCCAGCCCCATTTGATTTCTTTACGACATCTGCCGGCGAACCGGAGTATTCGATCTTACTCGCTCCTGACGCATCGGCACGCAAGCTTCCGGTGACATTTACCGATGCTTTGCTGGCACCGCTTGCATCAACATTCACGTTCTCGGCTTCCAAACCCTCGGCGTTTACCTTTGTCGCTCCGCTGATGTCTATCGTCAATTTTGCTGTCTCGCCGGACACGTTGATCTTAGACGCGCCGGATGAATCGATCGAAAGCTCTGAATTCTTGAGCTCGGTGAGCGTGACTTCTGCCGCACCCGAGATATCGAGTTTGTCTATGTCCGGGGCAGATATACGCACTACGAGCAGGTTGCTGGGCGAGATCTTTCCGTCGGTGCTGATGTGAAGAACCCCGCGTCGCAGCTCGGTCTCGATGAGCGGCAGCAAATTGTCATCAGCCTCGATCTCGACGCCAAATTCCTTTTGCGCAACGATCTCGACCTTGAAAACACCGCTGACATCCACGCCGTGAAAGTCCGTCAGGTCACGCCGGTCGGTCGCAACATTGCCCGAGCCCTTAACAGCTCCGACCCTAAACGAAAAAACTTTGTCGCCGATGCGGCCAAACGAAGACATCGTCGCCGCTATGAGGCCGACCACCAAAGCCGCACCAAAAATAAGAACACCGATCTTTTTCATAGTTCCCTCCGAGCCAAATAGATAGCTGTATAAGGAAACGTCTGCTGAGCCCCCAAAGTTCGGTAAAATATTCACTTCCAATAGACGCTGCATCAGTTAGAGATTTCGTGATAGCACCAAAGGGTTGGAACGCTCGCAAATGTGGACTAGAATCTTCAAAGGCCCTCGATTCCGGGTCTGTTTCTGACAGGCATTAATATGAAGCCGCTCATCCCCAACATTAGCAGTTCGCTGGCGACAACATTGTCAAAAAAGGGGAAAGAGCACTTGTTTCGCGATGGTGAAGAGCTATTTGCCGAAGGGGATGATGCCCTATTTCTACCTATCGTGATCTCTGGAAAGGTCAAAATGATCCATTTTCTTGATCTCGGAAAGGAAGTGATCATCGGCATTTTTCAGGCGGGCGAGATGTTTGCCGTGCCGCCGGTATTTGACGGTAAAAAATATCCGTCAACGGCTATCGCGATGGAAGAATCCCGGATCCTGATGCTTTACCGTCCCGAATTCCTAAATTTACTTCGTGAATCGAGTGAATTTTCATTTGCGATCCTCGAATGGATGTCGGAAATGCTCCGCGACAAGACGGCGACGATCCACAATCTAGCTACAACGTCCCCCGAAGTGCGCATCGGTCATGTGCTTCTGAAACTGATCTCGCAGAATAGAACCAAGGGATCTGTCCGAATAGAACTTCGGCGCGAGGATATTGCGAGGATAGCCGGGTTGACGACGGAGACGACCATTCGGGTGATCCGCCGAATGGCAAAAAAGGGACTCGTGGAGATCGATCATGGCAAGATATTGATCGAAGACGATGGGCCGCTCAGACGGCTTGTTGAGGGGTGAGTCCGTATGATCGGCGTTGGCTGATGTGTTCGAGCATTCGTCCGGCAATAGCTTTTGCCCTGAATTTAATAAAGTCTGCCGTTTCTCCCTCGAAAAGATCATCCGTCATTTCATTGAAGATCTCGATCCAGCGGTCGAAATGCACTTTCAAGATCGGCGACTTTTGGTCGAGATCGCCGTGGACGGCGAGCGGATTACGCCCGTGCCTGCCATAATCGCCACCTCTGAACAGCATCGTTTCCCAAAAATCGCCAATTATCGGCAGATGATGATCGAGGTCAAGTTTGGCGATATCCGTGAAAAGGTAGCCGATGACATCGTCCTTCATCGCCTTTTCATAAAAGGCGACCATGAGGCGATCGATATCGGAGCGGTCTTTGATGTCATTTCTCATATCGTTGCATATTCGTCGGCAAATATTTCGCCGGCGAAGAATTGCTTATAAAACGACCATATCAACGACCAGCCCGGCAAAAAATGATCTTGATCACATTTCCCCGAGGCGAAAAAAGGACGGACACGAATGCCCGCCCCCTTTTTGCCGTGCGTTTAGGCACCGCAGTTTTGACAATGCCCTTTATTTGGGCGTGGTCGCCGGCTTGACGTCTTTGTTGACGTTTTTGCCGTCTGTTGTTGGTTTTGCCTCGTCCTTTTTCACCTCTGGGGTTGTGCCGGGCTTTTCGCTCGTCGGCGAACCGGTAGCGCTCGGGGCCGGTGTGGTGGCCACGGCGGGCGTCGGTGTCGAGGTAGGCGTTTTTGGAGCTTCTGGTTTAGGCGGATCGCAAGCGGCCGAAAATGCGGCGGCGATCGCTAAAGCAGACGTTAATATTATTGATCTTCTCATTGTATTTCTCCTTGAAGAGACTTGCTCTTCGTATATCGCGCGGACACGTGGCCGTCCGCTGGCGTTAATTTCACAGCCGGACTGATGGAGAGTGTCTTTCCGCAATTGGGCCAGAAAGGTCCCGCTTGCCACTCAACATCAACGCTGCGCCGATAAGAACGAGTGAAGAGGAGAAACTTGCAATAAATTTACTTTATGTATCGCCGCCGTCCCCGCGGCTGTCAAGAGTGAGTCTCGCACTCTGAAAGATCGGCTCGACGCAAGCGGTACTATGAGCTATTGAGAGCAGTTGCTTCGATCGACGTAAACCTTGTTGCCTTTTGAGTTTAGATAGAAACAGCCGCCACGTGAACCTTTTTGATAGACACGTCCGTCAGCGGACTTTGATGGAGAAGACATAAGAGCCGCCGGTTTCGCCGTTGTCGAAGCGGCCTTAACCGCATTCGGGTCGGGAACCGTCGTCGCCTGCCACGCGACAGCCTGCCATTTTCCGTCTCGTTTGATAAATGTCCCGGTATTCAGGTGGTTTGACACCGCTTTTGTGCCGTCGGACTTGGTCGTCGTCCCGACCAGTTTGAACGCGACGACAGCAGCATCGCCATATTGGTGGATCTGAATATCCTCGGCGGTGTAAACCGTCACGGGGTCAGTATCTTTCGCAGCGGGGGCCGAGCGAACGCCTTTCATGAGGTCGGCCTTATTCGTACGAGCACCTGCGGAACGAGTATAGATCAGATCATCCGCCCAAAAACGGTCATGCACCGCCGCGTCGTTTTTGCCCGCACCTGCGAGGAACTCGTTTAGCAGACTCGTGAGCTCGACAGCGTCAGACGGTGCCTGGGCGGGTGCGAAAACAACGACAGAGAGAACTAGAGCAAAGATCGATATATAGCGTTTCATACGGCATACGTTACCCCAGATGGTTGAGTGATTCAATCGCGCGGATGCCCACAGGGACTATTCATACCTCAGCGACTCGATCGGATTTAGCCGGCTTGCTCTGATCGCGGGCATGACGCCGGCGACGAATGCTATGGTGCAGACGATGACCATGACCAGCAGCATCGAGGGGATCGTGAAAACGAAGAGCGAGTAGCCCTCGAATGATGAGGCGTAGGCACGCACGGCGATCTGGTTTGCGATGAGGCCGACGATGATCGCGCCGATGATGCCTAGCAGGGCACCCCAGAATCCGATCAGGATTGATTCGAGCGAAAAGATCGCAAAGATCTTGCCGCGGCCCATGCCGAGGGCCTTTTGCAGCCCGATCTCTTTTGTGCGTTCGAGAACGGCGATGACCAACGTATTGATAATGCCGAACGAGGCAGCGAGCAGGGCGATAGCAGCGACGAGGCTCATCAGCATCTTGAAAATTCCAATGCCGTCATAGATCTGTTTTTGTTGATCGGCAAAGGTCTCAGCGGAGAATCCTTTCTCGTCAAGTTTCGCCTTAAACGCCGTGAGCTTTGCCTGGTCGGCCGACGCGAGTTGTATCGAGAAGCTGTAGAATTTGCCGACGTCGCCCGCTTTGATCTGGCTGTTGTAGATGTTTTTTGCCGTCTCGGCGTCAACGAATGAGGTCGTCAGTGTAAAAAAGCCCTTTGTAGCGACGCCGACTAGATCGAGCGAGAGTGTCCGCATCAGATCATCACTGCCCTTATAGCCGATAGTTGCCTTTTTACCGACGACATTCTCAAAATTGGGATCGAGCGTTTTGGCGAGCCCGAGCGGCAAGACGATCTGGTCGCGTCCCGTTATAGAGCTGCCGGCCTCGACCTTTTGTGTCACACCCTCTGAGATCATCCCGAGATTCAGCCGATATTTTTTCTCGCCGTCGAGCGAGATGTATTCTGCATCAAGGTCGTATCGGGGCGTGATCGTTTTGATATCGGGGATGCCGTCTAATGCGGCTTCCATCTGCGGCAGCGTTACCGCGAACGAGGCTGGGTCGATCTCGGTCGTCGGCTGGGTTTGAACCGGCTGTTCCTCTTTATATTCCGGAACATTGTCTCCACGCGGTTCGGCCTCGGGCCGCTCGATCTTGCGCCGGACAAAGACTACGGTGTCACCCTCGATATTCTTTATCTGATTTTCGACATAGCTGCGCAGCCCGTCGCCGAGGCCGTTTGTCATCGTCAGCGTAAATGACCCGACGAATATCGCCGCGACGGTCAGAAATGTCCGCAGCTTGTTGCGAAAAAGGTTGCGGTTTGCCAGACGGAGCAGGTCCCAGATCTTCATTTAGTTAAATGCCTCCCCTCGGCGTTCGGCGATGATGCGGCCGTCCTTCATCTCGACAACTCGCTCGCACCTCTCTGACAGATCGGGGTCGTGCGTGACGATCACGAGCGTGATGCCCTGATCACGGTTGAGGTCGAAGAGCATATTCTCGATGGCCGCACCGGTGGTTGAATCGAGATTGCCGGTCGGCTCGTCGGCAAATATTACCTGCGGCTTGCCGACCAGGGCACGGGCGATGCAGACACGCTGCTTTTCGCCGCCCGAAAGGTCCTTAGCCTTTTTGTCCGATTTGTCCGAGAGGCCGACGGCGGCAAGTGCGGCCTCGGCATCGGTCGCAAGATCGTACTCAGACGCTCCGCGAATACGCATCGGCAGTACTACATTCTCAAAAACCGTGTCCCGCCCATTGAGGAAAAACTGTTGAAAAACAAAGCCAAACTTCTCATTTCGCAATTGATTTTTCTCCGGCTCGGTCATGGTCGAGGTCTCGTCACCGTCAACATAGACATAGCCCTCGGTCGGCTGGTCGAGACACGCGAGCAGATGCATCAGCGTCGATTTACCGCTGCCGGATTTGCCGACGATGGCGATACAGTCGCCCTTTCGGATACGCAGATCGACATCCTTGAGTGCGTTAAAGCCGATGCCGTCGCTCGTGTATGTTTTTGAAAGGCCGCTGGTTTCGAGCATGATTTTAGCCCACGAAACACCGGTTGCGTGCTCGGCAGGCAATACATCTACGAGCGCTGCCGTAGGAAGTTCGGATAAGACCGGTTCTGTTGACACTGGCGTTGGTGTCGGTGTTGACTGGGGCACCGCTTCAGGCTCCGGCATAGGTGGCGGCGGAACAACAGATCTTGCTGGCTGTTCGGGTATGACGATGGGTTCAGGCCGAGACTCGATGGGCGGCGGCTCAGCCTTCGGCACAGTTCCCCGCAGTTCAGCCGATAATCCTGCTACTGCTTTCTTGTCTTCTGCCTCGCGCTCTCGATCGACGGTCCGGCTCGTGTTCTGATTGAACTGAACACCATTTTCGAGTGTCCAAAACGCACGGTTGAGCAGTGCGTACATCGTTACGATCTTTCGCTGTTCGCCAGAAAGCCCGAGTGAGTCCATCACCGCGTCCGAGTACACTTTTCCATGACGTGTCCCGTACCAACTCGCCTTTATCCGCCCGATCGCCTCAAGCGGATCGCCTTGAGCAAGGCTATCGAGATCGACGAGTCCGACAAATCGCCCGTCGCGGATCATCACATTCTTTGACGAAAGATCGCCAAAATATGTATAAGGACGCACGCGTTCGAAGTAGCTTTTGTATTCGGTGTTTATCCAATTGAGCGTGTCTTCGATCTCTTTATTCAGCACGCCGGTGCCCTTTCCCCAGCCGATCACGACCTTTGTCACACGAGCGACCTCGGACGACCATGAATCGACAAGATCTCGTTCGTCGCCCCAGACAACGCCAAATTTGCCGTTGTTTGGCACATCGCTGAGTTTGCGGAAGACATTCGCGATCTCGCCGCCGATCGCCTTCAACTGTTCGTCACTGAGATCGGCGATCACGTCCGTTATGTCGCGTCCCTCGATCTTCGACTGCACCTGATAGGCAAAGTGCACGAAAGTTTTTGAAAAGTCTTCGGCGAGTATCTCAGGGACGCTGACGCCCTTCGAGCGGAAAAGCGGAATGTGATTGTGCGATCCCAACATAAATCGCGGTTCGGTATTCAGCCGCACAATGATCTCGCGTCCACCAATGTCGACGGTATAGACCTCGTTGCACACGCCGTTGGTCATCCGCGTGATCACGATGGGCGGAACCTGAAACTCTTTCTGGGTGATCCTTGAGATCACTTCCTGATGGTTGTTGTCGCTCATTTATTTGCGTAGAAATAGAACTGGACCGCCTGCACCAGCCCGATGAAAAAGCCAAACAACGCGCCGAAAAGCTCGATGGTGCGAAGGTGCTCTTTTGCAACCGACATCACCAACGACTCAAGTTTCTCGGCCGGATAGGTCTTGATCTTTTCGCGAACGACACCACCGACGTCAAATTCCTTGATCGCGTCGGGCAGCTTTGTGCTGATGGCAGAGATTAGGGCATCGGTCAGCGAACTGCTCGCATTCCTGATCTTTTCCTCGGAAATGTGATCGCCCAATTTTCCTATCGGCGTTGAAAGAAGCCGGTCGATCTGCCCGGCGAGCATTTCGTTGATGATGTTCGACGTTTCCTCGCGGGCGATAATGTCGAGCAGGCCGCGTGAGAGCATCGATTTGAGTTTTTCTTCGGACTCGGGATGAATGAAATTCAAGATCGCGTCGATCGAGTGCGGGCGAAGATTCTCAAGCGTTTCGTTTAGATACTTCGCAATTCCGTCGAGGGTCTGATCGCTCTGGAGCAGCGAAAGGACGGACTTTGTGACCTGTTCCTTGAGCCTGGCCAGTTGTTCGGGGGCGACCTTTCCGATCACGACCGGCAGCGGTTTGGCGAGGGCATTGTCAATATTTGAGGAGATGAAATTACGTGCTTCCTCAGCAAAGAAGGCACCGTTTAGGGTTTCCTCGATCCGTTTTGGCAGGCTTTCGTTTACAAGATCATCGACCTCATCAAGCAGCGTTTCGCGTGAGACGAAGATCTTCTTAAAGAACGAGAGATTTTCGTAATAGTCGTGGACCTCGTGCTTGATCAGTGAGCTGATCTGGTTTCGCGTTTTCTCGGTCGCGGCGAGATCAGCAAGCTGCTTGATCGCGGGTTCGATCTGTTCGTTGGCCTTTTCTTTCAGCAAGCCCACAGCGTCATCGGTGAACATAGTCCCCAGCGGTGTCTCCGAATTTACAAGTTCATCAAGTCGCCGACCGATAAACTCGCTAATATTCGCCTGAAATGCCGGAGCCGTGACAGCTGTGCGAACACGCTCATTGATGAACGCCGTGATCTTTTGAAACGACTCGTCATCGACCACATCAGAGACCCGTTTCCCCAGAACATCATCGACCCGCCGCGTGACAAAGCCCTCGATCGTCTTTAGCGATTCCTCACTCTTCAGCACCGAATTGATATGCTCCGCCATCCTGAGCTGCAGCCCCGAAATAGCGTCGAGTACTGGTTCGCGAATATTCTTTGGCAGCGCTTCGATGAGTGACGGGTAATCCTCGGCAAGCAATTCGTCGGTGTAGGAATCAACGACGGACTGGATCTTATTTCGCAGAAAATCTTTGCCGATGAGCTGTTCGTGAATGGTCTCGGTCGAGACGAGCTCGTTGCCGACGGCCTTGCCGATCGCGGTTGCGAGACGCTCGCGATGACGCGGTATCATCCCCTGCGGAAAGACCGTTATGCCCAGTATTTTGAATGGTTTACGCGGCCGAAACAGCATCCTCACCGCCAGCCAAGCACCGGCGTAGCCGTGGACGGTCGCGAACAAGATCAACAGGGACATTTGCACCCATATGTTGCGGAAGACCGGCTCGATGGTTTGGATCAGTTCTTGCAAAGTCCCCTAGAATACTTGAAATCCCTTTGACCGCAGGCAAAACTCGGAAAACTCCTTAAGCCAGTCGTGCGTGACGCTGTAATTCTTCCATTCCTCGTCCGAATCGCGATAAAGCGTACCGTCATCAGGTTCTTCGGTAACGCTCAGATCGGCGAATAAACGACTTCCCGCGGGCACCCGCGGTAGCACCTCATCGCGTATCCGCGAGCCGATCTCGTGAGCGTCGGTGATGTCGATCTTGACGCCCGTCGCGTTATACGTCATCTGCCGTACGGCCCCTTCGCCGATGATATCGAGGTCCTTGATTACCTCAAGTGCGGCCTTCCAACTCCATACGCTCGCCGTCAATTCGAAGTTCTCGCTGCCCATGTCGATCAATGTGAAGCTCATAAGTTTCCTCTAACGAAATGCTAAACGCCAAATGTGGTTTGGTCAATGAGTTTAGGTTTGGAAAGCGTTATAATCGTGCATCTGGCACGATGAAACAGGATCTGCAGATGCGTATTATCGTCGAAAAGCCGTTAAGCGGGGTAACGATGTGTGTCCAACGCGGCCGCGATGAACTGTTGCCGCCTGCGATCAAAACGTCTGAAAAGCTGGTCTTCGAATTTACAATAAGTGTCGATACTGTTGCCGGCACGCCTAACTTTCTCGGCAAATACGCTCAAGGCCCCAAGGATGCGAGGTTTGTCTATGTTAATTCCGGCACCTACGCCCGAGAGCACCACTCGTGCTGGGGCCGGCGGGCAAAGGTCTCGCTAATGAGCATCACAGCGAAGCAGGTCACCGAGACTCTGTCGACACCGACAGCGATCGTTGAAACATCGTTTGCCGGCGTCGGTCGCGATGGCGGCCCAACATGTGCGAGCGTAAAAGGCATCGAGTGGAGAGTCGTGAAATGATCGATACCGCCAAATATCTATCGCGCATCGGACTCGCGGATGCGACCCTTGCTGCCGATGCCGACGGTCTGAAGCTCTTGCAGCGGCGCCACTTGTTGAGCGTGCCGTTTGAAAATCTGGATATTCACTGGAAGCGGCCGATAGTTCTCGACATCGACAGATTCTACAAAAAGATAGTCGACGAACGCCGGGGCGGATTCTGTTACGAGCTGAACGGCCTATTCAATGAACTGTCGCAATCGCTAGGATTTGCGACCCGGCTTGTTTCCGCTCGTGTTTTCAACGGCACGGAGCACGGGCCCGAATTCGATCACGCCGCGATCATTGTCACGATCGGCGGCGACGAATACCTCGCCGATGTCGGTTTTGGTGACTTTATTGCCGAACCGCTGAGATTTGTTTTGGATATTGAACAAACCGACGTGACCGGCACCTATGTGATCAGACGATCTGACGGCGATTATCTCGAGGTTGCGAAACGCGATGGCGACGGTTGGAAAAGCGAGTATATCTTTAAGGACATCGCCCGCGATCTGTCCGAATTCGCCGAGATGTGCGACTTTCAGCAATATTCACCAGACTCGCATTTCACGAAAGGCAAGGTCTGCTCGATATTGACTGAAAAAGGGCGGAAAACACTGACGGATACGAAGTTTATTGTTACGGCCGATGGCGAAAAGACGGAAACGGCTGTCGACTCGCCGGAGGCATTTGAGGAATTGTTGAAACAGCAATTTGGCATTGCTCAACGGTTTAGTACCGCTCCGGAATAAGTAATAAGTGATAGGTGAAAAGTTCCTGACTTATCATTTCTCACTTATAACTTTTCACTTATTCCGAAGCGTGGTTTTGCAAAAGATCATGACCCAATCAATCTCATACGCCGACGCAGGCGTCTCTATCGACAATGCAAATCTCGCGGTCGCGAAGATACGCGAATACGCCCGCAGCACGTTCAATGAACGCACCCTTACCGAGATCGGCAGTTTTGGCGGGATGTTTTCCGCAACTTTTCCACAGATGTCCGAGCCGATATTGGTGGCTTCGGCGGACGGTGTCGGGACAAAACTCAAGCTGGCGTTTGAGACCGGCGTGCACAATACGGTCGGTGCGGACCTGGTGAATCACTGCGTCAATGACATTCTCGTGCAGGGTGCTCGGCCGCTGTTCTTTCTCGATTATTTTGCTACCGGAAAGCTCGAACCCGACGTGACCGCGTCGGTTGTCGAGGGCATGGCACGTGCATGTCGCGAAAACGGCTGCGTCCTGCTCGGCGGCGAAACTGCCGAGATGCCTGATTTTTATCCGCCGGGCGAATACGACCTTGCCGGTTTTATCGTCGGCATTGTCGATAAACCAAAGGTCATCGACGGCAAAAGCATCGTCCCCGGCGATGTCGTCCTGGGCATTCCGTCGACCGGTTTGCAGACGAACGGCTATTCGCTCGCACGCAAGCTCTTCTTCGAGGTCGGCGGCTTCAAACCATCCGATTTCGTCGAAGAACTCGGCACCACCGTCGGCGAAGCTCTGCTCGAGACGCACCAGTCGTTCCTCCCGCAGATCGGCCCGCTGCTCGACAAGAAAACGGACGACGACGCTCCGTTGATCAAAGGCCTCGTCCACATCACCGGCGGCGGGTTTCTCGAAAACATCCCCCGCATTCTGCCCGACGGTGTATCGGTCGAAATAAACCGCGGCACCTGGCCGGAACTTCCCATCTTCGGAATGATGCAGCGTCTCGGAAATGTCTCGGATCATGAAATGTTCCGCACTTTCAATATGGGGATCGGGATGGTGGTGGTTTGTTTGCCAGAGCGGGAAAATGAATTTATGGCAATCATAAAATCAAGCTATCGGATCGGTCGAGTTATTGAGGGGAGCTCGCCGGTATCGATCTTGGAGAAATAATGAGCAGATTGGTAATTAGGTTCAAGGCATTCTTGGCAGCGTTGTTTGGAATGCTTTTCTTAGTGACGGTTGCGCACGCATGTAGTTGCGAGAGTTATGGTGAACCCAGGTCAGACGCGAAGGAATACTACACGACCAAGTTTAAAGGAGCGATATTTACCGGCACGCTGAGGAAGATCACGCACGATCCGGCTAGGGATTCTGGAGGGATTACCTTTAGTGAATTGCTGATTGAAGTAGATCAATACTGGCTCGGTGTTACCAAACTGGAAATGACCGTTCTTGTTCCGGGCCCAAATACTTCCTGCTGGTTTAGTTGGAAAACGGGTCAAAAGAGCTTTTTTATCGCCGCAGAATTCGGTGGCCGTCTCTACGATTCATATTGTGACAGAGCGAATTGGGGAGGCGGAAAGGGATCTGGGACTACTTGGGAAGATTATACGCTCAGCGTTTTGGGTAAGGCCAAGAATTTTGGAAAACCAAAATAGGGTCAGTCTGGCATTTCTCCCACCGACAAATTCAAACGATCTCAAAATGAACCTTCTTTCCCAAAGCCTTCGCATATTTTCGCAGGGTTGAGAGCGTTATATTATCGGCGTGGTTCTCGATGCGTGATATCGCGCTCTTTTTGGTTCCCATCTTTTGGGCGACCTCTTCCTGGGTCAGTTCGGCTTGCTCACGCGACATCTGGAGCAGGACGCCGATCTTGAAGTTCTCATAGCCTTCGTCATAGCCCTCGGCAAATTCGGGGTCAAGCCTTTTTTGTTCTTCGATAAATTTCTTTAAGTCACTCATACTACGTTCCCCAGATATTCTCGTTTTCGTTTTTCAGCAACAACAATCTCGGACATTGGCGTTAGTTGTGATTTTTTGACAAAGCCGTTTGTCAGCACGATAAGATCTCCGCGATGAAAGAAGCCAAGCAGCCTGATCGTGACCGACCCAGTGTCGACACGAACCTCCCATATCCCATCGGTACCGGTCAGTTTTTTGAAGTATTGTCGGGGCACAATTTGTAAATCTTCTACAATATCCAAAACCCAAGTAACTTTCCGCCTCAGTTTCGAGGGAAGCGACCTCAAAAAATCTCCGACGGGATAATCACCATTCGTCTTCGTGTAAAAAGCCACTTCACGCATAACTATGTTAACAAAGATGTGAACTCAATTCAAGTAAACTGGTGGGGCGATTATCTACCTGTTATCCTATTTTTCCAAATGAAAATAGGCATTCTAATCTCAGGCCGCGGGTCGAATATGGTGGCGATAGTTGATGCTGTACAGAGCGGCGAGATACCTGATTCTGAGGCTGTCGTCGTCATCAGCGATAAGGCCGATGTCGCGGGGCTCACGAAGGCGCTGGAACGTGGCGTTGAGGCGGTAGTCGTCGAGAGAAATGGAAGGAAACGGACTGAGCACGATGTCGAGATCATTAGCGAATTAAGCAAACGCGGCGTCGAGCTGGTTTGTCTCGCGGGTTATATGCGGTTGCTGTCGCCCTCGTTTGTCCTGGCATTTCCAAACCGGATCATCAATATTCACCCAAGCCTGCTCCCGGCGTTTCCGGGCCTCGACGCCCAACGGCAGGCATTTGACGCCGGTGTCGAGACAACTGGCTGCACCGTTCACTACGTCGACGAACTCCTCGACCACGGCCCCGTCATACTCCAACGAGAGGTCAAACGGCTTGCTGATGATACCGTCGAGACGCTTTCAGCAAGGATCCTCGAACAGGAGCATCCACTTTATGTTGCGGCGATCAGAAGATTAGCCACAGAGACCACGGGGGACTCCGAGTAAGCCCTGGGCAGTAATAGATGTTGAAGAAACAGTTCGGAGAAGTGAGCGCTACGCGACGAAATACCCAGGTCGGTTCCGAACAAACTGGAAACTCGTGACTGAGGACTGAGAACTGATTTGGGTACCAGTTCTCAGTTTTCAGTTCTCAGTTCCCAGTTTCCTTGCGGGAGCGATTTCGCTTTGACAAGTTGCTCTCTGGGCGCGTAAACTCTAGGTTTTCACTCTTGCAGTGGAACATTGTGGAGAGCAATTATGCCGAAGAGAACATTTCAACCGAACAACCGCCGACGCGCAAAGAAGCACGGCTTTCGCGCTCGCATGGCGACCAAGAACGGCCGCGCGGTGATCAAGCGCCGACGCGCGAAGGGCCGCAAGCGATTAACGGTTCAGCACTACTAGGTTTTTCTTTACCGAAGGAAGCTCGGCTGCTGAAACGCGCCGAGTTTCTTCGTGTTTACGAGCAGGGCACGCGTATCGAGGGCCGTTTTATGACGGTTTTCATTTTGCCCTCGACGAGGCCGTTGCACCGCGTTGGCATTACAGCGACCAAGAAGGCGATCGGCAAGGCGCACGACCGCAATCGCGCAAAGCGGCTGCTGCGAGAGACCTTCAGGCTGAGCCGCGTTGAGCTTGACGCTGTCGATCAGCGATATGATTGGGTGCTGAACGCTCGCCGAAGCCTCTTGTATGCAAAGCTCGAAAAGCCGCTGGCGGAGTTTGGAGAAATTCTGAAAAGAATAGCCACAGAGAGCACAGAGGTCACTGAGAAAGGTGGCAAATAAACAACGGTCTCTGCGTGCTCTGTGAACTCAGTAGCAAAATTCTAATGAAGTTTTTGGTTCTCGATATTCTCGGTATTTATAAGGCGTTTCTTTCGCCTTTTCTGCCGCCGGCGTGCAGGTTTGAGCCGACTTGCTCCGAGTACGCGCGAGAGACGGTCGAGAAATACGGGGCGATACGCGGAACATGGATGGGCCTAAGGCGTATCTTACGATGTCAGCCGTTGTGTAAGGGCGGGCATGACCCGGTCGGGTAAGCTTTGGTTTTGGATTGCCGATTCTGGATCTTTGATCGGCACGTTCGCGGGTAGCAAATTAGTAGAGTGGAAAATAACAACAATCCGAGTAATCAATCTCGCTTTTTGATAGCGGCTGTTCTGTCGATGGCGCTCCTGTTTGGCTGGCAATATTTCTTTGCGCCAAAGCCGTCTCCAGGAAATAGCAATTCGAACACCGAGGCAAACGCAAACCTAGCCACTGCTCCGACCGCCGCACCGACTGCACAACCGACGCAAGCTCCGGAAACCGCTGAGACAACCGCGCCGGATGCAACGCCGAACCGCTTGATAAAGATCCGATCGCCGTTGTATGAAGTGACTCTCGATTCAAAGGGAGCGGTTGCGACGAGTTGGATATTGCTTAAGAACAAGTCGCCCAGGGCCGAATTCGATGTTTATGCAGATGGTTCGACCGCCGGCGAGGAAAAGCCGCTCGAGTTGATCTCGAAAGAAGCTCTGTCGCGAAGCCCGCGTGAGATACCGTTTCGCCTTTCGAGTGACGACCCGAATCTCAACAGCCTCGCCAACGATAGAAATTACCAGATCTCCGTACCCGAAGAGACGATCAACCTTGCGGATGGCGAGGAGAAGCAGATCGACTTTACGCTCAACGATGGCGGCGTCGAGGTCAAAAAGAGCTTTGTTTTCCGGGCCGATACTTACGTTGCCGATCTCGGCATCACCTTTAAGAAAGACGGCCAGCCAGTTCCGAATACGCGTCTCTTGATCGGTGCCAGCATTGGCGACCACGAGATCAATAACCACAATTTTTATCACATTGAGTCTGAGGCCGTCGCAGGCATAAATGGCGACATTAAGCGGCATCAGGGCAATTACGCTTTTACATACGACGCCAATAATCAATCGACCCTGACCGACATCGGAACAGTCGATTGGGCCGGCGTGGGCGATGCATATTTTGCGATGGCCGCGATCCCGGCAAGCCCCGCGCAGTCGGTCGAGTATCGTGCTTCTAAATACGACGTTCAGACGAGACCGTATTTCGAGAGCATTTTCCGCTGGGTCCTGCGTGACGCAAAATCGACCGAAACGCGGCATCTGGTGACCGTTTACCTGCCGATCGTTGCTGACGGTACCGCGACAAAGATATATACGGGAACGAAGGATTATTTTCTCCTATCATCGCTCAATGACCGCCTTAGCGAACAGGTTGGGCGTCCGGTTGAGATCACTAACCTTATTAATTTCAGCAATTACTGGTGGCTGAGATGGCTTACCAAGCCGCTTTCGATCCCGATCCTGTACGCGCTCAATTTCTTTAACGGCATCACGCATAACTACGGCGTAGCCATCATTATCTTTACGTTCCTGTTCTATTCGCTGTTGTTCCCGCTGCGTTGGTCGCAGAGCAAATCGTTTAAGAAGGCGTCTGGCAACGCGCCTAAGATGAAGGGGATACAGGACCAGATCAAAGAGCTGCAGAAAAAGGGCGTACCGAAAGATGATCCGCGAATGCGTGATCTGCAGATGCAGCAGCTCAAGATGACAAAGGATGCTCTGCCCATTGGTGGTTGCCTTCCGATGCTGTTGCAGTTTCCGCTGCTGATCGCGTTTTACACGGCCGTTACCGTCTCGCTCGAGGTGCGGCAGGCGACGTTCCTGTGGCTTCCTGACCTGTCGGCGGCCGACCCGTGGCATATTCTTGAATTTGCATTTGCCCTGTCGATGATCCTGTCGATGAAGTTCACCCCGCAGGCGGCAACAGTCACGCCCGAGCAGCAGATGCAGCAGAAGATGATGACGTATCTGATGCCGGTCATGATGCTCTGGGTCATGTGGGCAGCTCCGTCGGGCCTTTTGCTATACTGGTTCTTTGGAAACTTGGTTAGCTTTGGTCAGCAGATGGTCATCAACCGGATGAATAAAACGAATATTCCGCCGGGAACGCAGATCGTCGATGCAGTGCCAAAAGGTGCGAAGCAAATAAAGCCAAAGCTGGGGACGGCGTAAGAGTATGAACGAAACCTGTGAGAATGCAAAAGAGTTTTTGGGCGGCCTTGTCGGTGATCTCGGCTTTGATCTGACCGTATCGTCCGAGTGGAACGACGAGGGATGTCTGCTCGATCTGAGCGGTGAGGACGCCCATTTTGCACTAGCTGAGAATGGCGAATTACTCGACGCTTTTGAGACGCTGCTATTTCAGGTCTACGGTCGCCAACTTGACCGCGAACACCGCTTCGTCGTTGATGCCGAAGGGTTTAGAAAGTCGCGAAAAGCCGAGCTCCATGCCATGGCGCGCTTTGCCGCGGACCAGGCCCGGAAGAACGGCCGCCCGTTTACATTCGGCGTACTAAATTCTACCGAACGCCGCATCATCCACATGTCGCTCCAAAAAGAAGAAGATCTATTCACCGAATCGGTCGGCGACGGCCGCGACCGGCGGTTGCAAGTTCGGCTCCAGTAGTTAGGTCTTCCTCCCCGCTCGCCTTGGATCAGTCAAAGCCTTTACGTCAGCAACATCCTGCGGACGTCCCGCCGCACGTTTGTTTTTGACCAACGCTGCGAATCCGACAACCTTAATGTGTCGCCCATCGAGCTGGAAGCCCAAACTCTCCTCAAGAGCATCGTCAAAAGTAATGCCGGTCACTGAATTGATAATATCGATTCGCCGAGGCGGAACCCCGATTTGTAATACATTGCCACTTTCGGCAAAATCTTTTTCCGTTGTATCAAACTGACTTAACGGCGCACCAAATTTTGCGAGAGCGAGATAAAGTTTTTGGGCATTTGCGTCGGTCGCACGAACAAAAATGTCGATGTCCTTAGTAGCGCGTGGATGCCCGTGAAAAGCGAGCGCAAATGCACCCACGAGTACAAAATCGACCTCGGCATCCGCAAGCTCGATCAAGATGTCGTGGAAATCTGGGAATAGATCGATCACTCAGGTCCTAGAGTTGTAAATCGATACGGCGTACCCGCCCGGTTGTATTCCGGCCACGGCAGGCCGCTTAAGGACCAAACTTCGCGGGTCAACTGGGTTACAAGCGAAATCGCTTCTGGCCCAAAAGTCGGATTTGGATCGACATCCGAATCCTCGAGGCTACATCGGGTAATCACCACCCGCTGACGACGCAACTCAGCTCGTTTCTGTCGGTCGGGATTTTCCATCAGGATCATTATACTCGATTTCGCATCATTTGGCTCTGCTTTGAGATCCTCTGGCGACAACGTCCTTGACTTGTGCCTGCAAGTGAGACTCCAGTATAAATTATTACAGAGGCACAGAGGGTTTTTGCATATTCCTACTCTGTGTTCTCAGTGTCTCTGTGGTGAAATAGTCCTATGCTGGACACAATTGTCGCATTAGCAACTCCAACGGGCCGTAGCGGTATCGGCGTGGTGCGCCTTAGTGGCGGCGATGCTCTGCCGATCGCGATCAAGCTTACAGGCCGCCAGACCGGGTTTGATCCACGCCATGCCCATGTTTGCGGCATTACCGATCCCGGAAGCGATGAGGTCATTGACCAAGGCCTGGTTACATTCTTCAAAGCTCCACACTCGTTTACTGGTGAGGATGTTGTTGAGATCAGTTGTCACGGCTCGCCCGTTTTGCTGCGGCAGGTGATCGACATTTGCCTGTCCCTGGATGCGCGAATGGCCGAGCCGGGGGAATTTTCGCTCCGGGCACTCGCGAATGGCCGCATGAATCTTGCCGAGGCTGAAGCGATCCGCGACCTGATCGATGCGCAGACGACGGCGTCGGCGCGTCAGGCAGTAAGGCAGATGCGCGGTGAGCTATCGCAACGGCTACAGCCGCTGAAGGATGAATTGCTCAATGTGATCGTCGTGCTCGAATCAGCACTCGAGTTTGTCGAGGACGATCTGCCCGCTACCCAACTCGACAGCGTCAAAAAAAGCCTCGTTGATCTCGCCGGCGAGACCAAACGTCTGGCCGACACATTCAAGGCCGGACATCTTATCCGCGAAGGCCTCCGCGTCGCGATCGTCGGTCATCCGAATGTCGGTAAGTCAAGCCTGTTCAATGCTTTGCTGGGAAGTGACCGGGCGATTGTCACCGACATTGCCGGCACGACCCGCGACCAGATCCATGAGCGGTTCACGATCAACGGCATTCCGATTTCGCTCATTGATACCGCCGGTCTGCGTGACACGACGGATACGGTCGAAAGCATCGGCGTCGAGCGTTCGCGTGCGACGATGGCGGATGCCGATCTTGTTGTCTTGATGCTCGACTCGTCTGTGCAAACCTCGGACGAGGATCGAGTATTGCTTGAGAGTGTGAAGGGCCTGAATTACATCGTCGCTCTCAACAAGATCGATAAAGTGCCTTCGTCGGACGTAGATCGGATGATCGCTGCCGAGCATTCGTCGCTCGGATACCTGCGCGAAAAGATAACGCCGATCTCAGCCAAGACCGGCGACGGCCTCGACGACCTGCGTCATGCGATCGTTGCCCCGTTCGCCCCGGAGGATATTTCGACCGCCGGTTTTCTGGTCACCGATGCGAGACACCACGATCTGCTGCTCAGAACGAGAACCGAGGTCGAGCAGTCGATCGATCAACTCGATCAGAAAATGAGCGAAGAGATCGTCCTCATCGGCCTGCACAACGCACTTCGATACCTAGGCGAGATCACCGGCGAAACGACGACTGAGGATATGCTAACCCGAATATTCTCAACATTTTGCATAGGGAAGTAGTGGTCTATGAAACGGCGTGATCTACTTATGGGAGCAGCAGCATTACCGATCTTGGGCCGGTCGGTCATCGGCGCGGCAGAGACAAAAAACCAGCGGCCAATGAAGATGATCAAGCCAAAACGGTTGGCTTTGGGTGACACGGTCGGAGTAATCGCTCCGTCGAGCGGTGTATCGGCCGAAGCTTTCGACAAAGCGTTGGCAAGTCTCGCGGGGCTCGGATTTAAGACAAAAGTTGGTAAGTTTGCACAGGGAAGTTCGGGCTTTCTCTCCGGCACCGACAAAGAACGGCTGCATGATCTGCACTGGGCGTTCAGCGACGCGGACGTCGATGCGGTGTGGTGTGTCCGTGGCGGAAGTGGAGCTCCGAGGCTCCTCCCGAATGTTGACTACCCATTGATCAAGAAGAATCCAAAGATTTTTGTTGGCTTCTCGGACATAACAGCCCTGCACCTCGCGATCAATCAAACAACGGGCCTTGTTACCTTTCACGGCCCGGTCGGCACATCGGAATTTTCAGATTACACGCGGACGCATGTACTCAACACGCTTACAAAGCCAACGGCGCACTACAAAATTGGAGTTTCGGAAAATGCTCAGGCTCCGACGGTCATCGTCCCCGGCAAGTGTCGCGGCAGATTGACAGGCGGGAACCTGAGCCTTATCGGAGCCCTAGCAGGTACGCCATATGCCCTGAGAGATCTCGAGGGTAAAATACTGTTCATTGAGGACATCAATGAGCCTCCGTATAAGGTAGACCGCCTATTAACGCATTTACGGCAAAGCACTGATCGTAAACGAGTTGCAGGTATTGCACTGGGCACATTTACCAATGGCGGACCGTTGAGTGATGCTCCGTCAACTTCGCTTCTAAGTGTGTTAAAGGATCGGCTGGGCGACCTCGGTGTCCCGGTCGTTTATGGGCTGTCATTTGGCCATATTCGTGACAATTGCACCTTGCCGCTCGGCATTGAGGCCGAAGTCGATGCAAGCAATGCTACGATTACCTTGCTTGAAACTGCAGTGAAATAGGGCTCGCCTGCGCGATTCTGAGACGCTAATTTTGGTATACTGATTAATTGGATCCGATCCAAGGGCGTATGTTTGACGAGACTTTTGATGTGATAGTGATCGGTGCAGGGCATGCCGGGTGTGAGGCGGCCTCGGCTTCGGCTCGTCTTGGCGTCGAGACGGCTCTTGTCACGATCAATCTCGATCTCATCGGCCAGATGTCGTGCAATCCGGCGGTAGGCGGCATAGCCAAAGGACATGTCGTGCGTGAGATCGATGCCCTTGGCGGAATCATGGGTCGGGTTATCGATCGGACCGGGATACAGTTTCGACTTCTGAATCGTTCGCGCGGCCCGGCGGTTCAGTCGCCGCGTGCTCAGGCGGACCGCAGCTTGTACCGCACAGAGATGCGTCGCGTCCTCGAAGCGACGCCAAACCTACACTTACGCCAAGGTATCGTGGTTGATCTAATTGTGGAGAACAAGACGGTTATAGGCGTTGAGATGCAGGATTCGCGCCGATTTGAGGCCAAGTCAGTCGTCATTGCCACCGGCACATTTCTCAATGGAATGATCCACACGGGCCGCAAACAGTATTCGGCAGGACGTGCGGGCGAACCTGCGTCGATCGAGCTGGCTGAGAGCCTCAAACGACATGGATTTCCGGTCGGACGGCTCAAGACCGGGACGCCGCCGCGGCTCGATGGCCGCACGATCGACTGGGACGCATTCGAACCGCAGCCGCCGGATGAGAAGCCTGTCGCATTCTCATTCGCCACCGAAAAGATCGAGCAGCCGCAGATCCAGTGTCACATCGGTTACACGAGCGAACGCCTTCATCAGACGATCCGCGACAATCTGCGTCAATCGCCGTTGTATTCGGGCAAGATCAAGGGGGTTGGGCCGCGATATTGTCCATCGATCGAGGACAAGGTGGTCAAGTTTGCGGACAAGGACCGGCACCAACTCTTTCTCGAACCCGAGGGCCACAACACCAACGAAGTCTATCTGAACGGATTTTCGACCTCGCTGCCGTCCGATCTACAGCTTGAACTGCTTCGGATGGTTGATGGGTTTGAGAGTGTACAGATCATTCGTCCGGGTTACGCGATCGAATACGATTTCGTCGATCCAAGGGAGATGCGACCGACTATGGCATCGACTCGGATGGACGGGCTTTTCTTTGCGGGACAGATCAACGGAACTACAGGATACGAAGAGGCAGCGTGCCAGGGGTTGCTCGCCGGGATCAACGCAGCATTTGCGGTGCAAGGCCGTAAGGAGTTTATTTTACAACGAGATGAGGCATATATCGGTGTTCTGGCAGACGATCTGATCCGGCATGGTGTCGATGAGCCGTATCGGCTGTTTACCTCGCGAGCTGAGGCTCGCTTGACGCTTCGCCACGACAATGCGGACCAACGCTTGTCGCCAAAAGGGCGTGAGGCCGGATTGGTTGGAGATTCGGATTGGGAGCGTTTTAATACGAAACGTGACCGAATCGCAAATCTCCGCAATGTACTAGATTTTACCCGCTTCAAGCGTTCATCGGTCGAGTATGCGAGCATCTCGCAGATCCTTGAGGTTGATCTTGGCGATTCGATAACGCTATCGCAGTTGGCAATGCGACAGGGCGTCAAACCTGATCTGATCCACCGCCTATTACCGGCAGAGTTGCGAGACGCGATAAAAATGGCCGACCTTGAGACGTCGCTCGCGGATTCGCTTTACAGCGGCTACATCGAAAAACAGCGCGTTGCTACCGAACGCGTCAATCATCATGACAGCCTGAAAGTGCCTGACGATTTCGTATTTGCGACAATAGGCGGCCTTTCTAATGAGATGGTTGAGCGGTTGGAACGAGCGCGACCGCAAAATTTCGCTCAGGTACGTAATATTTCAGGTCTCACGCCGGCTGCGGTGTCTTCTGTTCTCGTACACCTCACGGCCCATTCGCCCACGAAAACACAGCAAAATTAGAGCTTTTCGCGTGATTTGTGGCACGTGCCACATTGCGAGTGAAATATTCTTCACGATTGTGGCACGTGCCACATTTACGATTAGATATTGAAATATTGCTGTGTTACCTTAGAAATTCGCTTCGTTTCGACATGGGAAAGATCATTGCGGTAGCAAATCAAAAGGGCGGTGTCGGAAAGACGACAACTGCTGTAAACCTATCTGCGGCACTTGCTGCGGAAGGGAAAAAGGTGTTGCTCGTTGACGCTGATCCTCAGGCAAATGCGACCTCAGGAGCGGGGGTTCCTCGGAGCACTACACGCAAAACTCTATATGACGCTCTTGTCGCCGGCGACTCGCCTCGCGAAATGGTCATTTCGACCGAGATCCCATCACTCTGGGTTTTGCCGTCAGATAAGAATCTGGCTGGGGCTGAGGTCGAGCTTGTAGGTGTCGCCGACCGAAATCACGCACTTAAAAAACTTCTTGGCTCAGTAAAAGACTACTTTCACTATCTGATCATAGACTGCCCGCCTTCGCTCGGTGTTTTGACGGTGAACGGCCTGACGGCGGCTGATTCGTTGCTTGTGCCGATCCAGTGCGAATATTACGCCCTTGAGGGTGTGACCGAGTTGTTTGATACGCTTGCTCGTCTTCGGAGGGAATTGAACCCGGCACTTGCCATCGAGGGCCTTCTGCTTACGATGTATGACGAGCGAACAAACCTTTCCGCCGCGGTCGCGAAGGATCTTCGTGATTTTTACGGTTCGCAGGTGCTAAAGACCGTCATCCCGCGAAATGTACGGCTTGCCGAGGCCCCGAGTTTTGGAAAGCCGATCATGCTCTACGATCCGCGCTCGCGCGGATCCGAGGCATATGTTCAGCTTGCAAAGGAGATCATAGACAATGCCTAGAAAGACGCTCGGCAGGGGCTTGAGCGCCCTGCTCGGTGAGGAAACTTCGACTACCGAGATCTATGAGGCTGGTGCGAGCCTTGAGATCGACATCGACCTCATTTCACCAAATCCGCAACAGCCGCGAACGCGGTTCGCCGAGGACGATCTCGAGGATCTGACCCAGTCGATCCGTGCGAATGGCGTCGTGCAGCCGATCGTTGTTCGGCAGCGTGGTAAGCGATATGAGATCGTCGCGGGTGAACGGCGTTGGCGCGCATCGCAGCGGGCTGAACTGCGGCGAATTCCAGCGGTCGTCAAGGATGTTTCGGATGAGAAGATGCTCGAGCTTGCACTGGTCGAGAACATTCAGCGGCAGGAACTCAATCCCATCGAAGAGGCGAAAGCATACAGGAAACTTATTAGCAGTTTGGGACTCACACAGGAAGTGCTTTCCGAACGTGTTGGGAAATCGCGAAACGTGATCGCGACGATCACACGTCTGCTCAAGCTGCCGGGAGAGATACAGAAGGATATCGAAGGCGGTCGCCTTTCCGCCGGACATGGACGTGCGTTGTTGACGACCGACGACCCAAAGATACAACGTCAGATAGCGAAGGCGATAGTTGAAAAAGGAATCTCGGTTCGCGAGGCTGAGCAGACGGTCAAGAGACTAGTAAAATCGCCGCAACCTGTTGAGAACAGGAAGGTTACACCGCGTGCCGTTGACCCGAACGTGAAGTCCGCGGAGACGCGGCTGATGCGTACCCTGGGCACAAATGTAAAGATCCAACCGGCCAAGAAAGGGCCAGGCGGAAAGATCGAGATCGAGTACTACAGCACGGACGATCTGGATCGAATTTATCAAGTAATACTAAGCAAATAAAGGAGTTATCTGAAATGCAAAAGCGTTTGACCGAAATGGTCAGTTGCGCCGGTTGAGTGGCCAAACTCGCACCGAGCGATCTTGCTCAAGTTTTGAGTAAGCTGCCAAAACAGAACAGCGAAAATGTGATCGTCGGATTTGAGAATTCGGACGACGCTGGTGTTTTTCGTCTTTCTGACGAGGTTGCACTGGTGCAAACCGTTGATTTCTTTACGCCTGTCGCCGACGATCCGCAAACCTACGGCCGTGTCGCGGCGATAAATTCGCTCAATGATGTTTATGCGATGGGTGGATATCCCATCTCTGCACTTTCGATCGTCTGCTACCCGCAAAAAGGAGATTGGGATGTGCTTGGCGAGATTTTGCTTGGTGGACAGTTGGCGATGAACGAAGCGGGAGTCGTGGTGATCGGCGGGCACTCGGTGGATGATCAAGAAATGAAGTTCGGTTATGCTGTAACCGGTGTAATTGATCCAAACAAAGTGGTTACAAACGCCGGAGCCAAGCCTGGCGATGTGCTGATCCTGACAAAGCCGATCGGAACTGGAGCGATAAACACAGCCATTAAAAAGGGTGTGGCAAGCCGCGAAACCGAGACAGCGGCGATCAAGGCAATGACCACGTCGGCCGCTGATGCGTCTAAAGCCATGCTAGCGGCTGGAGCAAATGCCTGTACGGACGTTACGGGTTTTGGCCTTATGGGCCATGCGTTTGAGATGGCAAAGGCAAGCGGCGTAACTCTAAATATTGACGCTAAAACGGTTCCACTGCTTCCGGACGTATTGGAACTCATCGAACAGGGAATGTTGACGCGTGGCGACAAGAACAATCGCATTTATGTCGGCGAAACGGTTAGAATAGCGAAAGACGTATCGGCAACGATGCAGAGTGCGTTGTACGACCCGCAGACGGCCGGTGGTTTGCTTATCAGTCTGCCGGAATCGAAGGCCGCCGGATTTCTTGCCGAAGTAGAAGGCTCGTGCGTAATTGGGTCTGTCGAGGCCGGTGGTAAATATTGTATCGAGGTAAGTTAGATGTTTTTGTTTATCTTCGAGTCTATTGGGACCTCCGAGCTGATCCTTGTCGGCATTGTGGCGTTGATCTTTCTTGGTCCGCGCAAATTGCCTGAAATGGCAAAAAAGGCTGGGAAGATCATGGCGGAGTTTCGCGGTACTGCGAATGAGTTCAAGGAGACGTGGCAGAAGGAAGTCGATTTTGACGAAGAAACAAAAGCCCTTGATCTAGACACGATCGAGGCCGAGGTAAAACCAGTGGCCCGAACGGAAAATGGGCAGGCGAAGAAGGTGGACGGTGAGACGCCAGCCGCTCCTGTGATAAGCGAGGCCGACCCGTCGCGTTTCGAGGACCTTTTGCCTAAGGCAGCTAACGATGCTCCGGCCACTGAACCTGCCGAATCTACACCGGACGTTAACGACAAGAGAAACTGGTTTTGATCTTGGATGGAAGAACTGAATAAAACCGAGGAAGCCGACCCAGGCGGCCAGATGTCGTTTCTCGAACACCTCGACGAACTGCGCAAGCGGCTCGTCGCCTCGGTCGTCATTCTTGTTGTCGCATTCTGCGTCTGCTTCTATTTTTCAGACACGATCTACAATTTTCTGAGCGTTCCGATACGCCAGGCGTTGTCCGAGGCGTCGCGTCGGAGTCTGCCGATCACCGGGATCACCGGTTCAGAGACGCTGCTTCGATTGGACAGCCTCAACGAGGGCGACGCGGGGCGATATATTTTTGATGAGCCTACCAATCTGGGGCCGACTCTCATCGCCGCCGGAGCGTCCGTGAATGCACAGGTCGGACGTGATGCCGACGGCAAGCTCGGACTATTTACAACGGAGACAATTCTAACCAACAATTCAATCGTGCCGGTTGGTGTGCGACTGCCGCTAAAATTTGAAGAGACCGCGATCAGTCAGCCAAATGTCGATGCCAAGATGACCGTCACGACGACGATGGAGACCTTTTCTCTATTCGTGACCGTAGCCATGTATTCGGCGGTCGCCCTCGCTCTACCGCTTTTGTTGTGGCAATTGTGGCTCTTTATCTCACCCGCACTCTATAAACACGAACGCTCGTATGTGACTCCATTTATTGGACTTTCGTCCATCTCTTTTGTGGCCGGAGCGGCGTTTGCGTACTACATTCTGTTTCCGTCGGCCGCGAGCTATCTGCTCGGTATTGGCGAAGGGGAATTCCAATTTCAGTTAAGGGCGAGCGACTATCTCGATTTCATTACTTTGATAATGCTGGCGATGGGTTTGGTGTTTCAGATGCCGGCGATCACGTATGTTTTGGCGAGGATCGGACTTGTGAACGCTAGGCTGCTGGTGCGGAGTTGGAAGATCTCGCTTATCGTCATATTGATCGTTGCCGCCGTCGTGTCCCCAACCGGTGACATATTCAACATGATGTTGTTTGCCGCACCGATGATGGCACTATATGTGGTGTCGATCTTTATCGCCTGGTTTTTTGCCAAAAAGAGGCGGACCGATGCCGAGGTTTCATAGCTCCTTCTATACAACCAAATCTGCCCCATTTAGCATCTTGAATTAAGAGAGAATACTGTCTAAACTCTTTTGAGTTAAAAGAATTTCCGGGAAATTCGTTTCCGTGCCATTGTGGACGGTTTTGGAGCATTACAGTTATGTCAAAGTTAAGTTTTTCTAGGATCCTTTTGTTGTCGACGTTGATCATTGGCATTGGTGCCGTAGGTGTCTGGGCGCAGCCGCCGGATAAGACATCGGGCGACGTCTCGGGCAATGTCCGCAATGTCTCAAAGGAGACAGATAAGATTTACAAAAAATGGCTCGACAACGATGTGGCGTACATCATCACCGGCGAGGAGCGAAAGGCGTTTAAGGCCCTCGTCACCGACGAAGAACGCGAGAATTTCATCGAGCAATTCTGGCGCCGCCGCGACCCCAATCCCGACACTGAGGAAAACGAATACCGCGAAGAATATTACGAGCGGATCGCCTATTCCAATGAGCATTTTGCATCCGGAATTCCCGGCTGGAAAACAGATCGAGGACGTGTCTATATCGCCTGGGGAAAACCTGATTCGGTCGAGGCACACCCGTCGGGCGGTGCATACGACAGGCCGAGCTATGAGGGCGGCGGATCGACTACGACCTATCCATTTGAGGTCTGGTTTTACCGGCACCTAGACAATGTCGGCGACGGACTTGAGATCGAGTTTGTCGATCCGACGGGAACAGGCGAATATCGCCTCGCGCGTGATGCTAACGAAAAGGACGCATTGCGATTTGTTCCTGGTGCCGGATTGACGACGGCGGAGCAACTTGGACTTTCGGATAAAGCTGATCGCCTGGCTGGCTACGGCGGCGGTGAGCAGAGATCATATCAGCGCGAACAGGATACGCTGTTCCGAAGGATGGAGATACTCACCGGGCTGAGCAAACCGCCTGCGGTCAAATTCAGCGACCTGCAGGGTATTGCCGGCGGCGATTCAGGCGTGCTCGACAACAATCCGCTTGATTTTGATCTCCGTGTCGATTTCTTTCGCCAGTCGGACGATCGCGTGATCACGGCATTTACGGTTCAGGCGAATAACAAGGAACTTACTTTTGAGCAAAGTGGCGGCCTACAGCAGGCGACCATGAACATCTTTGGGCGTATTACGGCCGTCTCGGGTAAGCGCTCCGGAATTTTCGAAGACTCGGTTTCCGCGACTGCGACAGCCGCCGAACTTGCCGAGGCACTGGACCGCAAATCGGTCTATCAGAAAGCTATCGCTCTGACGCCGGGAACCTACAAGGTCGATGTGGTCGTCCGCGATGTGAGATCTGGCAACAAAGGCATACAGAATATTGGTTTTGTCGTGCCGCGATACGATGATAAGAAACTATCGACCTCGTCCATGGTACTAGCGTCTAAGCTGCGTTCGACCAACGACTCGGACATCGGCCAGTCATTTGTGATCGGAAATGCTAAGGTCATTCCTAATCTTTCGGGGGTTTATCGTCAGGGACAAGAGGTAGGGCTTTACCTACAGGTTTACAACGCACAGATCGACCAGACCACGTTGCGGCCAGCGGTTGATGTTGATTACGTTCTGACTAAGGACGGTAAGGAACTGATGCGGCAAAAAGAGGACTGGAGCGGGCTCAGTGACTCGGGCCAGCGGTTGACGCTCGCCAGGCTGCTCGCGACGAACACAATGCCTGTCGGTAACTACGAGATCAAGGTCGTCATCAAGGACCGCGTTCGTGTGGGCGAGGGTCAGACGATTGAGACCAAGGGCAAATTTACGATAATCCAGTAAGATCGCTGTTCCGAAAATGTGAGAAACGGCCGGATCCGAGTCCTTCAGAGGGCAAGGCTCCGGCTTTTTGCGTTATCTGCGTCGTTTTACCTCGATCAGCGGTGAATCGTCGCGTTCGCTGGTGGCGTAGAGCGACGTTCCGTCAACGCTGTAGCAAATGGCTTCGCCGAGTTTTCGTTGGCCGAGATCTATCGGCACTGCTGTTTGTCTGAATACCTCTTCAAAACTTGATTCCGCAGGGAGATCAAATTCATATGCGCGAGTGTAGTCGCAGATGATCAGGTGCATTCCGTCGGGCGAAATGTCACCGCCGGTCACGAAGCCATTCGGGATGGCCGGAACCGATAGTGCCGCGACCCGCTCAGCTTTTATTGTCTGGCTGGAGCTAAAATCAGGCTGGACCCGGTAAACCCCGGCGGGGCCGCTGACGCGTTTTGTGACCACATAAATATCGCCCGATCGCGGTTCCACGAGGAGTGTCTCAGCATCCTGATCAGAGTCGGGATATGCAAACGTTACGGATTCAACGCCATCCGTAGGCAAAGGAAGTTTTGAGTTTGACGCAGAGCTTGACGGAGTAACGACAGGCTCCAGAATCCGATAGATCGTATGCTCGGCCCGCTGTGCCTTGTTATCGCCGATCTCGCCAATGTAGAGATAACACTTCCCCGAAGAGTCTTTGTACGCGGCAATGTCTTCCCAGTCAATATTCTTCGCATTTGTAACCTTCCATGTGCCAAGGCGTTTTCCGGCAAGGTTTATGGCGAAGATAAATGGTTCATTGCCTGAGTCGTTGTGGGTCCATAGAACATTGCTCTGGCAACGTGATGCTGCGATACCGCTGCTCTCCGGTATTTCCTTTGAATCTAAGGTTCCGAGAACCGTTGGCGGCCCGTACTTTGATTCCGCCGATGGGGTTTCCGGCTGCGACGAGACAAACGCACAACCTGCCATCGACATTCCCAAAGTCACTGCAAAAATGACAAAGCGGGAGAATTCAGTTATAGTTTTGTTCGACATACGGCACTCACGCGTTGATTATAACGCACGAAATAGAAACCAAGTTCCGAACTCCGCTCACGATCCCGTCGTAGAGCATTTTAGATAGAGATGATCGTTGGAACCGAATGGCTGATCGAGGCAACAGGCTGTGACCCTGCCTCTCTGCGCGACGAAGATGCGATAAGGAATGTCCTTTCGCGTGTCATCGCCGATCTCGGTCTGCGTCCTGTCGGTTCGGTCTGGCATAAATTCGATGGCGAAGGCGGCGTAACCGGCCTGATCGCTCTCACCGAATCACACCTCGCCTGTCACACATATCCCGAACACACCACCGCTACACTTAACCTTTACTGCTGCCGTACACGGCCGGAATGGGATTGGGAAACTAATCTAAAAGCTGATCTTGGGGCGGGTCATGTCTCAGTTACAAAGATCGAACGCGGCGGATCTCAAAGTTCTGATCTCAAATTTGAAATTGCAGGGGGGCAGCAATGAGCGTTCTTCAGGCAAATTGCCCGTCATGCGGCGGACAGATCGAGTTTAAGTCAGGTTCGTCGCTGGTTGTCGTGTGCCCATATTGCCGCTCGGCCGTATCGCGGACGGACCGTGGGCTCGAGGACCTGGGAAAAGTCGCTGAGATCGCGGAGTCAGAATCTCCGTTAAAGCTTGGCCTCAAAGGCGTTTATAAAGATGCGCGGTTCGAATTGACCGGGCGTGCACAGCTCAAGCATGAGCTTGGCGGGTTTTGGGACGAGTGGTACGCGACGTTTTCTAACGGTTGGGTCGGCTGGCTCGCCGAGGCCCAAGGACGATTTTACCTGACATTTTACCAGCCGCTACCCGATGGCGTTTCGATCCCGACGTTGATCGACCTACAGCTTGGTCAGGTAGTTCCGGAGATCCCAAATCCGACGCCGCTGATGGTGCAGGAAAAGGGAAAGGGTACGACGGTCGCCGCAGATGGCGAGATACCGTACAAACTGACACCGGGCGAGCAGTTCGAATACGCGGATCTTGCGGGCAAGAACAATGCGTTTGCGAGTATCGATTACAGCATAGATCCGCCGTGGGTCTTTGTCGGCAGCCAGGTCACTCTCGAAGAGATCGGGCTCAGCGATGCCAAATCGGCAAAGCGTGAGGCAAAGCGCGTCTCGGCGGCCGGAATGGGTTGTCCCTACTGCGGCGGGCCGCTCAACCTGATCGCCCCGGATAAAGCCGAGCGTGTCACGTGCCCCAATTGCGATTCGCTGCTGGACGTCAATCAGGGTAATCTAAGCTATTTCAAATCTCTGACACCTCCGCCGAACGCACCTGAGTTTGTCGCCCCGATCGGTGCCGAAGGGACGCTTCTTGACGGCAAGAAGTACAAGATCATCGGTGCGGTAGTTCGCAGCGTGACGTTTGACGGCATTCAGTATTTCTGGCACGAATACCTGCTCTACAATCCGATGATTGGCTTCCGCTGGCTTGTCCATTCGGACAATCATTGGAATTTTGTCGAGCCCGTGAATCCGGCCGAAGTGACGCAGAGTGGCGTTTACACGGCGGGTGGCACGGTTAGCTACGGCGGCAAAACATACAAGATATTTCAAGACGCGCCGGCAACTGTCCAGTACGTAAAAGGTGAATTCTATTGGCGCGTCGAACAGGGCGAGACCGTCCGAGCCATCGACTATATCGCGGCACCGAACATGCTTTCGATGGAAGCGACGGCGAACGAGATGAACTGGTCATTGGGCACCTATATGACCAACGCCGAGGTCGAAAAGGCATTCGGCATTTCAGACCTACCGAAACCGTGGGGCGTCGCTCCAAATCAGCCGTTTACAGGCAGGTTCTACTATACTTGGGGCGCATTGCCGCTCTTGTTGCTTCTCGTGGTTGCTGTTTTCATGATACCGCTGACCGGAATCTCGAGCACAGCATTGAATCAGGACATCATTTTGCCGCCGCTCGTCAACGCTACGACGGCACAGGCCGGGTTCAGTCAGCCCTTTGACCTAAAGGGCAGTAGAAATGTTCGGATAACAGCGAGCGCCGACGTCAATAATTCCTGGGCCGATCTCGATGTTGATCTAATAAACGACCAGAGTCAGGAGGTCGAGTCCGTCAATATTCCGGTCGAGTATTACACCGGCTCGGACAGCGACGGAGCTTGGTCGGAGGGCGGCCGTTCGACAGACGCGACGCTTTCGTCTCTCCCGGCGGGCAAGTACACCCTTCGCGTTGAGGGCACATGGCAGAATTGGCAAGTCCAGATGCCCGTCAAGGTGAAAGTCGAGCAGGGCGTGAACCGCGGCGTAAATTTCTGCTGTGCACTGTTCGTGCTAGCGATCATGCCCCTCTTGGGCTTATTCAGAAAGTTTGGGTTCGAGAGTGCTCGTTGGAAGGACAGTATGTTTGGCTCAAGTGCCGCCGCCTCGGATGATGACGAGTAATTAGGACAATATGTTTAAGAAATTTTATATGGTATTCGGTGTCGGCGTCTTGCTGTTCTACTCGGCCTCTGCCTGGATGGGGTGGGAGATAGCTAATTCCGGCAGCAAATCGCGTATGGGAGTGCCGTTTTTTTATTCAGGATTTCGTGGAGGAAAATAAATGTTGAATCTTGCAGCAATTGCCCCGACCCTCGCTCTGGTCGTCAAACTCGAAGAGCTTTTGCCCGTCTTAACGACTACGGTCATTTTCGTCGGCATCGGCTTGATCGTGTTTGCCCTCGCATTTTTTATAGTCGTGCTGGTGACGCCGTTTTCGGTCAAGAAAGAGATCGAAGAAGATCAGAATACGTCGCTCGCTATTATCATCGGTGCGATCATTATCGGCGTCGCGATGATAATCTCGTCGGCAATTCAGGGCAACTAGTCGAAAGGATAAAGGCAGTAGGATAAAGGATAAAGGCTTTCTTTACTTTATCCCTTATCCCTTATCCCTTCATCCTTTAAGATGAAACGCGCGCCGCTCTTATTTCTCAACGTCTTTGTCATTGCTACCTGCGGCCTGATCTATGAGCTGCTTGCGGGAACTCTGTCGAGCTATGTTCTCGGCGACTCCGTAACTCAATTTTCCTTAATCATCGGAATTTATCTCTTCGCGATGGGTGTCGGCTCGTGGCTGTCGCGATTTGTCGATAAGCATGTCGCCGAAAAATTCATCGATATCGAGCTCGCGGTCGCTGTGATCGGTGGCTTTTCAGCACCGCTCTTGTTCCTCACATTCGCAAACCTTTCTTACTTCAGCGTTGTCCTGTACGGGATGGTTTTCATCATCGGTACGCTTGTCGGACTCGAGATACCGCTACTGATGCGGATATTGAAGGACGAAATGGATTTTAAGGACCTCGTGTCGCGGGTTCTTGCATTTGACTATATCGGGGCTTTGGCCGCCTCGCTCCTTTTCCCGATCTTTCTGGTGCCAACACTTGGCCTAAACCGCACATCGCTGCTCTTTGGTATGCTCAACGCCGCGGTCGGCATCTGGGGAACATGGCTCCTGTTCCCGCTTATTAAAAAGAACGTTACGATCATGCGGGTCAAGGGCGTTTTCGTTTTTGTCCTGCTCGCGATCGCTTTTATCAAGGCGGATAGCCTGACGACGATGGCCGAGGATGCACTCTTTGTCGATAACATCATTTACGCAAAAAGCTCCCCGTACCAGCGTATCGTCGTCACAAAGGGCAAGATCGGCTACTCTCTGTTTCTAAACGGCAATCTACAGTTCAATTCATTCGACGAATACCGCTATCACGAGGCGCTCGTACATCCGGGATTTGCCGCATTTCAGGGCGAGCCAAAGCGCATTCTGGTGCTCGGCGGCGGCGACGGCCTCGCTCTCAGAGAGGTGCTCAAATATAAGTCGGTCGAACATGCGCACCTGGTCGATCTCGACCCGGAAATGACTCGCGTCGCCGACAGCGTTCCGGCACTCGGCGAGCTAAACAACAACTCGCTCCACGACCCGCGGGTCAAGGTGACGAACGCCGATGCCTTTGTATGGCTCGATGATGTCGAGACAGAGCCGTTTGACATCGTAATTATCGACTTTCCCGACCCGAACAACTTCGCCCTCGGCAAACTTTACACTACGCGTTTTTATAATCTCCTCAAAAAAAGGCTCAAGCCTGAGTCGGCAGTCGTCATCCAAACAACCTCGCCGCTCATCGCTCGCAAATCATTCTGGTGCGTGATGAATACGCTCGAAGCGAGCGGTTATTCGGTGAGGCCGTTCCAGGCCGCGGTTCCAAGCTTCGGCATCTGGGGCTATGCTCTGGCCAAGCTCCAGCCATTCGACGAGCCGCAGACACCGCCCGCAAACGTAGAACTGCGATTCCTCAATAACGAAACCTTTGCCTCAATGTTTGAGTTTCCAAACGACATGTCTCGCCCCGACGAAGAACTAGAAATAAATCGGCTCGATAATCAGGCCTTAGTGAGGTACTACGAGTCAGAGTGGAGGCGGTTCGAGCAATGAAACCGAAGGCAATTCAAACAGGATGGACAGGGTTGGCAGGATGAAACACGAAGAATTGAAATCGAAGATTCTGGAATGCTATTTCGAGGTAATGAAAGAATTGGGATCCGGATTTCTGGAATCTGTGTACGAGAAAGCATTGATTGTAGCTCTTAGTCAAAAAGGTCTTCAGGCTCGGTCTCAGGTTCCGCTGAAAGTGAAGTTTAGAGAAGTAATTGTTGGCGACTTCTTCGCCGATCTGATCGTTGACGAAAAGGTTCTAGTAGAGCTAAAGGCTGTGGCCCGAATACTTTCCGACCATAAAGCCCAGGTTATCAATTATTTAAATGCGACTGGAATCGACGTTGGACTTCTAATTAATTTTGGAAATCCACGTGTGGAGTATTTCCGATTGCATCCAAGCATTAATCCTGCCGATCCTGTCCATCCTGTTTGAGTTCTTTGATGAAATTTTCACGCAGAGACCTTTTAGCAACATTTCTTGGAACCCCGTTAGCTCTGGCGGCGTGCAGATCGGGTGTGCCCGCATCCTTTCCGGACGGAGAGATCGTTGGGCAATCGGACGCTCTCGGTCACGTATTGCGTGAGAATCGTATATTCGCGGTTCCGCCGGATCGATGGGAAGCAAAGAAGGTTGCGATCATCGGCGGCGGAATCGCGGGGCTGACGGCGGCGTGGAAATTCAAGAGGGAGAATTTCGATGATTTCGTTCTGATCGAACTTGAGAAAGAGGTCGGCGGCACTTCGCAAAGCGGCACGGGCGATCCCGTTGGATATCCGTGGGCTGCGCACTATCTGCCGGTTCCGTTTCAGGAGAATACGGAGCTTGTCTCGCTGCTCGACGAGATGTCTTTGACTGAGGGCCGTGGTCTGTCAGGTGAGATCATTGTTAAAGAGCAGTTCCTTTGTCGCGAGCCCGAGGAACGCGTTTACTACAAGGGCCGCTGGTACGAGGGGCTTTATCTTCACGTCGGTGAGAGCAAGGATGACAAACGGCAGTTCGCTGAGTTTCAGCGGCAGATCGATGCGTGGGTCAATTGGCGGGATGCGTCGGGAAAGCGGGCGTTCCTCGTGCCGATGGCGAACTGTTCGACCGACGCTGACGTGACCGACCTCGATAAGATCACCTTTGCCGAATGGCTGCGGCAGAAGGGGTTTACGTCAGAACGTTTGCTCTGGTATTGCGATTATGCAACGAGGGATGATTATGGCCTAAAGGCCGATCAGGTGTCGGCGTGGGTTGGTTTATTCTATTTTTGTTCGCGCGTCCGCACGAGCGGTGTTGAGTCACAACCGTTCATTACATTTCCCGAGGGCAACGGGCGGTTTGTCAACCACTTCGCTGAGAAGGTCGGCGGCCACGTACGAAAGGGGCAGATGGTCGTCTCGATCGTTCCGACAGAGAATGGCGTCGATGTGATCTGTCTTGACGGCGGCGAACTAAAAGGCATTCATTGCGAAAAAGCGATTTTTGCCTCGCCGATGTTTACCGCTCCGTACGTTATTCGCGGGTTTCGCGACGATGCGCCATTCGCGGCGGCTGATTTTCAACATAACGCTTGGTTCGTTGCTAATCTCCATCTCAAAGGTCGTCCAAAACCGCGATTTACAAAGGACTTTCCCCTCGCCTGGGATAATGTGCTTTATGAGAGCCAATCGCTCGGCTACGTAACCGCGACGCATCAGAAGGGGATCGACTACGGTCCGACGATCCTGACGTACTACTACCCGATGTGCGAAGACCCGAATGGCCGCACGACGCTCTTCAACTACGATTGGAAACAACTCGCTGACGTTTGCCTGACCGACCTGTCGCGGGCGCACAGTGATATTTACGAACTAACGACTCGTATCGACATAATGCGGTGGGGCCACGCGATGATCTCACCACGGCCAAATTTTATCTGGAGCGGCATCCGCGAACGCGCGACGCAGCCGTATCGCAACATTCATTTCGCCCACACAGACCTAAGCGGCGTGGCGTTGTTTGAGGAAGCGTTCTATCATGGACTGCGTGCGGCAAGCGAAGCTCTGAGTAAACTGTAATGGACGCGACCTTAACAAAATCAAACTTTTGGCTTTTCTCGAAAGGGATCGACCTGACCGTTTTTCTTGGCAGTGCGATCGTATCTCTGCTGCTTCTAGCGCTTGGTTGGCAGCTTGGCATTTTGAATAGTGACTCACCCGAGTGGACGTGGATCACGGCGGTTTTGCTGATCGATGTCGCGCATGTTTGGTCGACGACATTTCGCGTCTATTTTGATATCGAGGAGTTGAAACGCCGGTTCTGGCTGTATCTGCTCGTTCCGGTCTTTGGCTATGCGGTCGGAGTTGCTCTGTATTCCGAGGGTGAACTCCTATTTTGGAAAGTGCTGGCCGTGATCGCGGTGTTCCATTTCGTTCGCCAGCAGTACGGTTGGGTTGCGTTGTACCGGCGAAAGCTTGGCGAGACCTCACGTGCGACATGGTGGATCGACGCGGTGGCGGTCTATCTTGCAACCGTGTATCCGCTCGCCTTCTGGATGACGCAGTTGCCGCGAAACTTCCAGTGGTTCGTACCGAACGATTTCGTGTCGCTGCCCGCGTTGGTCGAAACGGTCATATTCCCGATCTACGTTCTCGCTCTGACCGCCTATTTTGCCAAATCGATATACGAATATTTCACTACCGGCTTTATCAATATCGGCAAGGACATCGTCGTCGCGACGACTGCTATCTGCTGGTACCTTGGAATAGTTTGGTTCAATTCGGACTACGCTTTCACCGTGACGAACATCATCATCCACGGCGTACCGTATTTTGCTCTGATCTACGTTTATGCTCGGATGAAGCGTGAAACGGCCGGGCCGGTATATCGAACACTTTCATCGCACTGGCTGATATTTTTGGCCACGCTGTGGGCGCTAGCCTATGTCGAAGAGCTATTCTGGCATCGCGGCGTTTGGCAGGATAAACCGTATCTCTTTGGTGGGAATTGGGAATGGGGAAACTTAAAGATGTATCTCGTACCGCTGCTTGCCGTGCCCCAACTGACCCACTACGTTCTCGACGGTTTTATCTGGAGGCGGAAGTACAATCCCGATTTCAAGCTGATCTAGCGTAGTCACAATTCTTCGGATCTCACCGCAATTTTGCCAAGCGCTCCGCAGCCGCTTCGAGCGTTTTGTCTTTCTTACAGAAGCAAAATCTGACCATCTGTGAGCCAAGCGATGGGTCGTGGTAGAACGATGATCCGGGGACGACGGCAACGCCGATCTCGCGGATGAGGTGTTTGGTAAATTCGATGTCGTTTGCAAATCCAAACTCCGAGATATCGGCCATCACGTAGTACGCACCCTCGGGCCAGTCGCATTTGAAACCGGCGTTTTGTAGCACCGGAACGATGAAGTCCCTCTTCTTCTGATAGTCGAGTTGTAATTCGTCGTAATAAGTTGGCGGCAGGCTCAGAGCATACGCACCGGCATGCTGGAGCGGATTTGCGGCGCCGACGGTCAGGAAATCGTGGACCTTGCGGATCGCGGATGTTATATCCGGTGGGGCAATGCAATACCCAACCCGCCAACCGGTCACGGAATACGTTTTAGACAAAGAATTTACGACGACGGTTCGATCTCGCATCCCATCTATCGTTGCCATTGAGATATGCTGCGGCATTTTGCCTTTTTCCATTCTGCATTCGTAGAGAATGTGTTCGTATATTTCGTCCGTAAAACAGAGAGCGTCAAATTCTTTGCAGAGCTCACCGATAAATTCGAGTTCGCCGCGGGTAAAGACCTTGCCGGTCGGATTGTTCGGGTTGCAGATTATGATCGCTTTCGTCTTTTCGTTAAATGCAGAGCGAAGTTCCTCGCGGTCAAAGACAAAACCGTTATCGGTGCGATAGAGCGGCACGTGCCTCGGCGTCGCATCTGACAATATCGCGTCAGGTGCGTAGTTCTCATAAAACGGCTCAAATACTATTATCTCTTCTGTCGGATCGACCGTTGCCATCATCGCTGCGATCATTCCCTCGGTCGAACCGCAGGTAACTGTGATCTCGGTCTCGGGATCGATATCGAGACCGAGGAACCACTTCGTTTTCTCTGCAATGGCGTCGCGAAAGCTCTTAACGCCCCACGTTATCGCGTATTGGTTATGATTCGCTGCGATCGCCTCCATCGCTTTTCCTTTGATGTCCTCAGGTGCGGCAAAATCCGGAAATCCCTGGCCGAGATTGACGGCGCCGAATTTCATAGCTTCGCGGGTCATCTCGCGGATGACGGATTCGGTAAAGCTACCTGCTTTGCGGGAGATGCGGTTCTTGGCAATCTTGGGTTGCGTCATAATAATTTCTAACTGTCACCGAAAAAGAATCTCTTGAGCTTGCCGACCGGGCCTAGTCTTTCGAGCCCGCCGAACGAACGCAGAGATCCGGTGCTTCCAGGCATTTGGGAATTTGCGCGGGGCGGCGGAAGCGGTAGCCCGGCCCCCAAGGTGATCTCGAATTCGTCCGGGAGACTTCCAGTTGGCGGAGGCGCCAAAATTGGTGGTTGTTCATGCGTATCAAGAGTCAAAATGGCTCCATCAACCCTGCAAAAATTATCTTGGTCATCGAATCTTTGGCCGCAAGTAGAACAAAGCTTCATTTACTCCTCCTTACCAATTCATAAATCTCGCGATACCGAGCACTGCAAATGATATGACCCCCAAAAGAAAGCTTAAGATCAACGCATGGTCGACATTCTGTGCGATCTTTCCGAGCCGATCCATTTTCTCTTCGCGAATGAGATTTTCGATGAGTTTAGCATTCAGCTCAAAAACTAACAGCGTAAAGAACACTGTGACGACAAAGAACGCGATCGCGAAAAAATAACAGACCTTCTCGATCTTAGTTGTTGCTCCGATGGAAACCAGGATGCCGATGCCGGCGGAGGCGAGGGTGAGGAGACTCTTATCCTTCTCCATCTTGGTGCCGAACCACGCAGACACCGATGCCGAGTAGTGGGCCGTTTTGAATTCGTTCGTCAGATCCGCTTTGATATCCTCGGGCAGAGTGACATTTTTCCTGTCAGCGTCGCCGGAGTTCAACGGCTTGGCGCCTCGTTTTCTTGGCTTCGATTCCGGCATTTATCGAGAATATTAGCACAAAATCCCAAAATGGAATCCTTAAGGATCAGCCTTCAAAATTCTCAAAGATGACAACCAAAATTGTACTCCCGACCGTCTAATGAAAGTACGCGTGTTTGTAGGTTACGAAATCAATAAAAACGGCCCCTTGCGAACCCCTTGAGAGCAAACATGAGGTTGTTAAACGTTGGTGTTGTGCGTTAGACTTAGCGCTCTTGGTAGTGAGGTTTTTTGCGATGAGATCATATTTATTTGTTATAGCTATTTCGGTTCTCCTTTTTAGTACTGCCTCGGCACAGATCATCCCGGCGAGTCTTCAGCCGACGCCGGGCAAGGGATATCTGTTGGGGCCCGGCGACCAGATCGCGGTCAAGGTCTTGGGCGAGGAACAGTTCAATTTTGCAGCGACTGTCGATGAGAATGGACACATTCGCGTGCCATACGACAATGTACCGCTCGTCGCGAAATGCCTTTCACAGAACGAACTGACATCAGCAGTATCTGACCGCCTTACCAAATTGCTGCGCAGCCCGCAGATGAGCCTTGAGATCACTAAGCGCAACATCTTGCCGGTGACGGTCTATGGCGAGGTCAATAGTGCAAAAGAGATCGAATTGCGTCGGGCGGCGACGCTCGTTGAGGTTCTCGCGGTGGCTGCGGGTCCAAAGGATGAGGCTAGCGGTATGGTGCAGGTATTTCGGACACAGCCGCCCAAATGTGCTACGCCCGAGCAGCAGGCCCAATGGGAAAAGGCCTTGGGTAATCTGACAGTGCCGTCAGAGATCTATAAGTTGGCCGATTTAAAGACCACAAATCCACCGGTTTATCCCGGCGACGTCGTCGTGGTCGAGAAAGCTCTGCCCGTTTATCTCACCGGCGAAGTCCTTGCACCGCAGGGTATCTATCTAAAGGCGGGCGGCACGACGCTAACCGAAGCACTCGCGAAAATAGGCGGCATTCGCCCCGAAGCAAAAACCAAAGATATAAAGATATATCGCATGAAAGATGGCTCAAAGGAACGCGAGACCATCGCAGCTAACCTCGATCAGATCAAAAAGGGTTTGGAAACGGATCCGCTGCTTGAGCCGTACGACATCGTTGAGGTGGACAAGTCCAAAAAGAGCCTTGGGATGACCATTCTGGAGTTTGCCCTCGGAGCGGGTAAAACTGCGATCACATCGAGTGCGACCAGCCTCGGTTATCGGACAATACTATACTAGGATTTTTGGCCACGAATAGCACTAATAATTTCCTAATATTTGTGTTATTCGTTCAATTCGCGGCTAGACTCACGTCTTCGCTCTAGGCGTAGAGTTCGTCGATCAGATCGCGGTATTTCTCATCAACGACGCGCCGTTTTACTTTTAGTGTAGGCGTTAATTCGCCCGTTTCGACCGTCAATTCGTGTTCGAGAAGGGCGAATTTTTTTACGCGTTCGTATTGCGAAAGCGTCGGTGTCATTGCCGCTATCTGCCGCGTTATGAGGTCGATGATGCGTGGATGAACGCAAAACTCAGCCGGGGATGAGATGTCGAGCTCTTTCAGCTTTGCGTAGGATTCGAGCATTTCGAAATTTGGCACGATCAGTGCACCGGGAAATTTTCGCTCATTACCAACTAAGACAACCTGATTTACAAATCGCGAACCGCGGATCATCTGTTCGATCGGCGATGGTGCAATGTATTTGCCGCCGGACGTTTTGAACAGCTCTTTTTTCCGGTCGGTTATTTTTAAGAAACCCTCGGCGTCGATCTCCCCAATGTCGCCGGTGCGGAGCCAACCGTCGTCGGTAAACGCGGCCTTCGTCGCTTCTTCTTTATGATAATAGCCGGCCATCACGCCAGGCCCGGTAACTTCGATCTCACCGTCGGATCCTATCCGCACCTCGACATTACGAATAGGCCTGCCTACGGTGCCGACTTTTACGGCCGTCGGATTGTTGGACGAGATGACCGGCGAGGTTTCGGTGAGCCCGTAGCCCTGCATTATCGAGATACCGGCCCCGGTAAATATCAGATAGATATTGTCCGACAATGCTGCTCCGCCGGTGATACAAAACCTCAGACGCCCGCCGAAAAACTCACGCAGTTTCGCAAAGACAATCGTGTCCGCAATACCGTGTTTTGCCGCCAATGCGATCGGTATCGGCTCGCCCCTTTCCATCAACGACGCATATTCTTTTGCTACATCGACCGCCCAGTCAAAGATCATTTCTTTGACCCGTCCAGATTGGGCGGCGGCTAGGCGGGCACGTTCGAAGACCTTTTCAAAGATCCGCGGCACGCCGATAAAGATGGTCGGCCGGACCTCTTTTAAATTGCCGGGCACCTTGTCGATCGACTCGGCAAAATGAACGCGCATCCCATAGCGAATGTAAACGTACATGCCGGTCCGCTCAAAAACATGTGAAAGCGGCAAAACCGATAGTGAAATATCGCCACCAGAGAATCCATATTTTTCGCTCGCATCGAGTACATTTGAGATGAGATTTGCGTGCGTCAGCATCACGCCCTTTGGCTCACCGGTCGTGCCGCTGGTGTAGATCAGTGTGGCGATATCGGCGGGTTCGACCGCCTGAGGCAGTTTGTCGCTTAGCCCGGGGGATTCGCGACGCAACCGAGAACCTCGGCTCTCAAGATCACTGAACAATAAAACTCTGTCGTCGTCGATCTCACCGGTCTCGAACAGGACAAAGCGTTCCAGTGAACCGCAGTCCGCAATTGCCTCGCGTACACGCTCATACGTTTCAACGTTTTGCACGAAAAAAACTCGCGATGCAGAATCGTCGATGATGTATTTCACCGATTCCGGTGCGAGCGTTGTATAGATCGGGACGTCGACGATCCCCGCAAATTGGCAGCCAGCATCTGCCAGCGTCCACTCGGGCGAGTTTGCCGCAAGGATCGCTGCCCGGTCGCCCTTTCTCAAACCGAGCGAATATAGCCCAGCGGCGATATTTTCTGCCCGCTCGACAACCGCTCGAGAAGCAATGCTTTTCCATTCACCGTCTTTTTTATAGTTGAGAGCGTCAGGTAGGTTAAATTCATCGGCGGAGCGCAGAAACAATTCGGGAAGCGTGCTTGGTTCGGCCGCTTCGGCCACCTGAGTAGAGACTGGTTGCTTGAGAGTTTTTGGCATCGTACCTACTTCGAAATACCGTCGATAAAGATCTTCAACACCTCGCCTGCCATTGGCGCGAGCGGATAGGATTTTTTCGAGAGGACCCAATTTGTCACCATCTCATCGAGCGAGCCGTACAAGATCTTTGCCGCGACTACGGGCTGGATATCTCTGCGAAAATCTCCCGACGACTGACCGTCCTCGATCGTTTTTCGAATGATGTCGAGATATTCGCCAAACCCCGCAGCAGAGAATTCCTGCATATGCTTTGTCGATCCGCGAAGTTCCACCTGAAAAACAATGGCGAGATCACGGTCGGCACCGAGCCTCTCAAGATGCAGCTCCGCGACGCGCTTGAGTCTGCCCGCGGGCGATGCGATCTCAGCCAATTCACGCCGTCCCTCATCAATAAACTCGGCCATCGCCCGATCGAATATTGAATGCAGTATCTCGTCCTTGCTCTTGAAATACAGATACACGGTCCCGTCGGCGATGCCGGCATCACGAGCAATGTCCGACACTTTTGAACTAAAGTACCCGTTTCGCGCAAACACCTTTATCCCCGCACGTAGGATCGCCTCGCGCTTATCACTAACGGCGGCCCGTGTTGCATTACCATTTTTTGCTGATTTCGGCATAGCGGAACACTTATGAATGAACAGTCATTCAGTATATCGCAAAGCTACGCGTGAAGGGAATTCGAAAGTCAGACTATGAGGAAAAGATGGCGGAGAGGACAGGACTCGAACCTGCAAGCGCTTACGCGCGGTAGTTTTCAAGACTACTGCCTTACCAATTAGGCTACCTCTCCGCACGAGAGGCGAATTCAAAATATACCTGATGCGTCGCCGTCAGACAACACAAAAAACGCTTCGGAGAACAGAAAAGAAAAATCGAAGAAAGGGAATCAGGATCCGGTTTGTGTTTCGGGCGAGTCCAAAGTCAAGGTGTTGCGCTAACAGCCGCTTGCTTTCCGGCGAGGCGTTCGATGGTCGAAGACAGTGCCGACGTTTTGTTGAACCCGCTCGAACGGTATTGTATTAACCCATTTTGGTCGATCACAAAGAACGACGGAAACCCCATATCGAGGCTGCCGTCACGGGTGCGATCGGCGTATTTGAGGACGATGCCAAAGCTGTTTGGCAATATTTGTGACGCGAGGCTGTTTTTGCGAAGGTACGTCTCAACCTTCTCTTCGTTCTCCATCGTTAGAGCGAGAAAGACGACGTTCCGTGCGTTGTAAGTCTGTACGAGTTGATTTACCTTTGGGAACTCATGCCGGCAGATCTCACACTTTGTTGACCAGAAGGTCATCACTACGATTGAACCCCGTAGTTCGTTGAGGTCATAATTCGTACCGTCCATCGATGCGGCCGAGAACGCGGGAGCCTGCTCGCCGATCTTAAGGCTCGTTTGAGCGGATGCGGCTATGCACAAGGAGATTGAAATCAAGGTTACGGCAAGAATGCGTTTCATAAGCTCGGATATTACAGACGCTAAACAAGTTTCAACACCTAATAATAGCAAACTCATAAATAGCCGCCGCTTTCAGAAAATCTGTACTGGGTCGCTACAGCATTATGTCCAACCACCCGCTACCGCAGGTGGTTCTGACCTTCGCATGCTAGAATTTTCAGATGCTTCTCGAAGCCATTGCAGCGACCGATTTTCGCAATCTGCAGGGCCGGATCGAATTCCGGCCCGGGCTCAATGTGTTTGTCGGTGAGAACGGCCACGGCAAGACCAATTGGCTCGAGGCTATCGGTGTGCTTGCGGCCGGGCGTTCGTTTCGGACCGCACGGCTGCACGAGGCGGTTCGATTTGAGGCCAAGACGGCGATCGTAAAGGGCAGCGTCCGCGAATCGCCCGAGATCGTCCGCGAATTGCAGGTGATGATCGACGGAAACACCAAAACACTGGTGGTAAACGGCAAGAAAGAGACCGCACAGCGATATATCGGTCAGCTTCACGCGGTGGTTTTCAATGCGGACGAGCTTGAGATCGTTCGCGGCACGCCGGAGGCAAGGCGGCGGTTTCTCGACGCCGGGATCGTCTCGCTCCATCCGCCGTTCGTACAGGTTTTTGCCGATTACAACCGTGTCGTAAAGCAAAAGAACTCACTGCTCCAATCTTTTGCCGATCAGGACCGTACCTTGGCCGAGATTGCTGAATTGCTCGAGCCGTGGAATCAACAACTCATAAAGCTCGCAAGTAAGATCCACCGTGCCCGCGTAAGATTTGTCGAACGCATAAACGAAGTTCTCGAAAAAAAGCTCTTTGCCCGCGAAGAGTTGACCGTCCGGCATGTATCCTCGCTCGAAGGGAAAGGTGATCTCGATGATTTCGAGGATCTCTTTGCCAAGCGTCTCGTTCTTCGCGTGCAGGCCGAGGTTGCGGCTGGATATTCCCTGATCGGCCCGCACCGTGACGATATGGAGCTAAAGTTCGACGGCCATGACATTCGCAAATACGGTTCTGCCGGCCAGCAGCGAAGCTCTCTCCTCCTGCTCCAACTCGCCAACATCGCGGTCTATCACGCCACACGCGGTGAGTATCCGCTCTTTCTCATCGATGACATCGATGCCGAGCTCGACTACAAACGCATCGGCCGCCTGCTCGAATTCCTCGACGGCAAAACACAGACGTTTGTGACCACCTCAAAGGAAAGTTTTGTCGAAAGATTTGGCTCGGCTGCGGCGATCTTCCGCGTCGCCAACGGTACGGCTGAAATTCAATAAAATAAAGCTATTTATTGCCTCGGACAGCTGTCGAAAGGTGGTCAAAAATGGTATAATTTCTCTTTCGACTAAGCATTGGATCTCCATCTTTTGCAAGGCCGAAAAGAACTGGCGACAATGAGCGACGAATTGCGAGAAATAATTGAGATCGACCCGGAGAAGATGAGCGGAGCACCGGTTTTTAGGGGCACTCGTGTTCCGATCCAGAACCTTTTCGACTATTTGGAGGGCGGCGATAGTCTTGAGGTGTTTCTTGACCATTTCCCGACGGTTAAGCGGTATCAGGCCATTGGCGTTCTCGAACTCCTAAAGGTAAAGGTTTTCGCCGATCATGAAGTTGCTGTTTGACGAATGTGTTCCGCGGCCGTTGCGATCGGAGTTTGGCGGCCACGAAGTTGCAACGGTCGAAGAGGCTGGTTTCAAGAGCCTTAAGAACGGGGCCCTCTTGCAGGCGGCCAGCAAGGATTTCGACGTCCTGGTTACTGTTGATAAGAATATTGAGTATCAGCAGAATCCGCGCGAATTGCCGATCGCGATCCTTGTAGTTTGCGCTCGCTCGAATAGGCTCGAGAACCTTTTGTCGCTGGTGCCGCAAGCCGCAAGCACTCGATGCTCTCAATGACATATCGCGCGGCCAGATCGTAAAAATTGAATTATAGACCCAGAGGTTATTACAAAATTGGCTAAAGCAAAGACAGAATACGGTGCAGATCAGATCACGGTCCTTGAGGGCCGCGACGCTGTGCGAAAGCGCCCGGCGATGTATATCGGCTCGACGAGCGAGATCGGGCTGCATCATTTGGTTTACGAGGTGGTTGATAATTCGGTTGACGAGGCGTTGGCGGGCTATTGCGACACGATCGAGGTGACGATCCACATGGATAACTCGATCACGGTCATCGATAACGGCCGCGGTATCCCGACCGATATGCACAAGCAAGAAGGCCGCTCGGCGGCTGAGGTCGTGATGACGATCCTGCATGCAGGCGGCAAGTTTGACTCGAATTCGTACAAGGTTTCGGGCGGTCTGCACGGCGTCGGCGTGAGCTGTGTGAACTTTCTGAGCGAATATCTCCGCCTCGAGATCTGGCGTGACGGTGCGACGCACGAGATGGAATTTGAGGCAGGCATACCGGTCGCACCTCTCAAAAAGACGGGAACGACCACCAAACGCGGTACAAAGGTCACGTTTCGTCCCGACTCGAGCATTTTTGAGACGACCATCTACAGCTTTGAAAAGTTGTCGGAACGACTTCGCGAAAAAGCCTTTTTGAACAAAGGCATCCGCATCTTTATCAAAGACGAGCGCGACGAAGAGGAACGCTCGCACGAGTTTTATTACAAGGGCGGCATCGCCGAATTTGTAAAGCATCTCAACAAGAACAAGAGTCCGCTACACGATGAACCGCTCTATTTTGAGGTGGTTGACGACGAACTGTCCATCGAGATCTCGATGCAGTACAACGACAGCTACGACGAGAAGATATTCACCTTTGCCAACAATATCAACACTGTCGACGGCGGTACGCACCTCTCCGGTTTTCGCGGCGCGATCACGCGTACGATCAATAATTATGCCGAAAGCTCGGGCATGATGAAGAACGCCAAGGTCAATCTTTCGGGCGACGACGTCCGCGAGGGCCTGGTGGCGATCGTCAGCGTCAAGATACCTCAGCCGCAGTTTGAGGGGCAGACAAAGGGTAAACTGAACTCGCCCGTAAAAGGCCCGGTCGAGTCGTTTTTGAACGAAAAACTCGGCGAATTTTTCGAACAAAACCCGGCCGTCGCGAAAAAGATCGTCGGAAAGGCCGTCGATGCCGCACGTGCTCGCGAGGCGGCCCGAAAGGCACGCGAGATCGTTCGTAAATCGGCTCTTGGCTCATCAACACTGCCCGGCAAGCTTGCCGATTGTCAGGAGAAAGATCCAGCATTGTCAGAGATCTATATCGTCGAGGGAGACTCGGCCGGCGGGTCGGCCAAACAGGGCCGCGATCGTAAGAATCAGGCCGTTTTGCCGCTCAAGGGTAAGATCCTCAATGTCGAAAAGGCGCGATTTGACAAGATGCTCGGCCACGGCGAGATCAAGGCTCTGATAACGGCGCTCGGTACCGGCATCGGCAGCGACGATTTTGATGTCACCAAGCTCCGCTATCACAAGATCTGCCTGATGACCGACGCTGACGTTGACGGCTCGCATATCCGCACGCTTTTGCTTACATTTTTCTACAGGCAGATGCCCGATCTGCTCGAGGGCGGTTATGTTTACATCGCCCAGCCGCCGCTCTACAAGGTAAAACGCGGCCGAAAGGAAGAGTACATCAAGGACGAAATGGGCATGTTCCGCTATCTGATGCGGATGGCGACCGCCGACGCGAATATCACCTCTGATTCGCGGGCCGTCGAGGGGCGTGAGCTTTCAAAGGCCCTCGAGCAGACCACCGATCTTAAGAAATTTTCCGACCGGCTTGCCCGTCGCCTTAATAATGATCCGACCATTGTCGATGTACTTCTTGAGGCATTTGGCGGTAAGGACGGCATCATGACCAAGAATCAGATCCGTCTGCGAAAGGTTTTTGGCGAGCAGGATATGATGGCCGAGATCGCTGGCAAGCTTGTAAATGCGGGCTACGATGCCGAATTGACGGGCGACGTCGAACACGGCCTGCTCGAGATCGACATCACACATCCTAACGGCCAGACGACAAAGATCGATTGGAATCTCGGCAGCCTGGTCGAGTTTCAAAAGGCGCTTGAGCTAACAAAAACCCTCGAAACGTCATTTCCCGGCCCGTTTGTCCTCGGTGAGAACGGCAAGAGCGAAACTCTGGAAACTCGCGTGGAACTTCTCGAAAAGGTCATGGCAATGGCCAAAAAAGACCTTAGCATCCAGCGTTACAAGGGTCTCGGCGAGATGAACCCTGAACAGCTCTGGGAAACCACGATGGACCCCGAAAAACGCACAATGCTCCAGGTTCGCGTCGAAGACGCCATCGAAACCGACGACCTCTTTACCGTCCTAATGGGCGACCAGGTCGAACCCCGGCGTAAATTTATCGAAGATAATGCTCTGGATGTGAAGAATCTGGACGTATAATGTTCTCGATAGGGGTCGTTTCAAGGTTCCGGCTTGAAGCATTTTATGTTGTAAAGAGATGTCGAAGTTCTCACACGAATATTTGATCGCGGTTTTGTTGTATGCGGTCATCTCAGCATCCGCTTCACTGGCGCAAACTCCAACGCCAGCTGGAGAACCTTCAACCAAACCAGCACTGAAGCTGGCCTCCCCAAAGGGAGAATCCACACCCGCATCCCGGCCGAAACGCCCGGCACCTACCAAACGGGAGCTGGGACAGCCATGGCCCGCGTCGGAGCTCCAAATATCGGCTCAAGACGGCATTGATGAGGAGAGGGCCAGGCAGCTTTTTCAAACCGCCAAAACGCTTTTGACTCAGCGCAAGCCGGAAGAAGCACTTGTACCTCTGCGAGAGGCAGGAAAACTCGCCCCTACGCGGTTTGAGATACAGGTACTGTTGGGCATCGCGAACGGGATCCTTTCTCGCAAAACTGAGTCCGCTTCGGCGTTTGAAAAGGCGGTCAAACTTGAGCCGCGGGATGCGGATGTCCGCTCAATGTATTGTCGGGCCTTGGTTATCGAGAAAAAACATATTCAAGCCGTCGACGAATGTCGCGAGGGCCTCAGGCTGGACCCGGCAAATACACGCATTCGGTCCCAGCTTGCTGAAATATACCTTGTCGAAAACCGTCCTGCCGAGGCGGCCCAATTACTTGAGGCCATAAACCGTCGGCCGCAGGACGACATTTTCTATCTCGGAACACTCGCCGACGCATATTTCATGTCGGGCGAATATTTGCGGGCGGCTGGTATCTACGAAACGATAGCGGTCACCTGGCCGTCGATTAGCGTCACATACATCCGGCTTTCTGAGGTATACGATTATCTAGATCGTCCGAATGACTCGATAGCGGCGGCTCGAAAGTTCGTCGATCTCGAACCAAGGTTTTTCGTCGCGCAGTTCAATCTCGGAGCAAAACTCAAATCGGCCGGGTATTTTGACGAGTCGATCGAAGTCTTGAAAAAAGCTATTGCTATCGATTCGACGGTCGGTGAGGTGCACTTTGTATTGAGTGATAATTATGAGGCCATCGGCGACAAGGACAATATGCTAGCCAGTTTGCGTCTCGCCTACCGATATCTGCCGCGCACCGCTTCGATGGCTTCTCAATTTGGATTTACATTGTCGGTGAATCGAAGATATGCGGAAGCGATAGAGCCCCTCGAACTTGCAAACTCTTTGAAACCAAATAACCCTGATATATTGCGAAGCCTCGGTTTTGCCTATATCGGCGTAAAGCGTTATATCGAAGGGGCGGACCTCATTGAGCGATCTATCCAACTCTCACCGCTGCCGCCAGGGACGACTATTAACGTACAAGGCTTCAGGGCCAGGCAACAGATAGCCGACCGCCTGGAGGAATTCAAGGCAGCCGTTGAAAAGGATCCAACCGATATGCGAGCCCGGAGCCAACTCGTTCAGGCCTACAACTACAGAGGAATGGTGGAGCAGGCCGAACAACAGTATTTGGAGGTTCTCAAACAGCAGCCAACGTATCAGAACTATAACTATCTCAGCATTTTTTATCAGGAGAATGGTGAGAATGAAAAAGCCTTGGATGCTATTCGAAAGGCGATCGCCCTCAACCCCCATCATGTTATGTACATGAGCATGTCAACCCTGTTGGCGGATCTTGGACGGCTGGACGAAGCGATCGCTGCGGGAAGACGTTCGGTTGAAATAAAATCCACATTGCTCGAATCTCGGCTTGCGTTGGGAGATCTGCTTCTAAGGAAGGGGGATCGCAACGAAGCGCTTCGCGAGTTTCAAGCGGGGTTTGATCTGGCTCCCGGAGATGCTCGTCCCAACATCAAGCTGGCGTGGCTGTATATCCGCATGGGCAACAGGGACGGAGCGTTTCGCCACTACGCAATCCTTCGCGGCCTGGCACCGAACGATCTGGCGGCTATGGAGAGGAGCTTGCTCGGCCATTTTGGCCGATTGCCATTGTAGCGACCAGTCAACCAGAATTCGCGTGAGGATAGTACGAAATGCTTGTTTTCCCTCGCTTATATTTTCGTGTTCAGGACGAAATTTTAGTGCTCCCGCTTACCGAAAATTGCATCAAACGACCGCAAGACGATGAACGGAACGACACTTCGATCATTGACGGCGACTTCGGTCGTCAAAAAAGTGGCAACGTAATATTCATTTCTTCGTTCCGTACGGAAAATGATGGGGAAACTACCAATATGAAACGGACCGCTCCATTTTTCTTTATCCTGGTGTTTATTTTTGTTGCCTCTGTCAGTATTCGGGCACAGTCACCTTCGCCGACGGCATCGCCGGTTGTTGATGATGAGGTTGTGAAGATCACGACCAAGCTGGTGCAGATCGACCTGTTGGTGGTGGACAAGGACGGCAAGCAGGTGCGCGATCTGTCGGCGTCGGATTTTGAGGTGCTGCAGGACGGGAAACCGCAAAAGATAACAAATTTTTCGTATGTAGATACTGAAACTGGAAGGCGGACGGCCAAGATTCCGGTCACGCCGCGGCGGCAGACGCCGAACCGGAATATTCCAATGCCTCCGGTACGCGTCGACCCTCAGAATACGGGCCGCGTGCTCACATTCATTGTTGATGACGGCAACTGCTCTGCGACGCACCTGGGAATGACGGCTGCGAAAGAAGCTCTGCAAAAATTTATCCGCGAACAGATGCTGCCCACCGACCGCGTGGCGATATATCGAACGAGAACCGGAAGCAGTGTGCTCCAGCAATATACCAATGACAAAGAGCAACTGCTAAAGATCGCCGGAAAGATACGATGGCTGCCTGCCAGCCTGGGCTGTGACCCGTCGGACGGCAGTTTTAACTCGGCGGCAAGATCGAATACCTACGACAAGCCCGGCGGCGGGACCAATACGATCGAATCCGAGAACGAACGGCGGATACGCGAGGCAAACGAAGATGCAAATCGCAGCAACCGGATCGTAGGCACATTGGGTCTGTTTAGCTATGTCGTCAATGGCCTAGAACGTATCAGCGGCCGCAAATTGCTGTTCGTTTTGTCCGACGACCTCTCGATGTTTTCCCGAGCCGGAGCGACACTGCGTTCGAGCGACGCGGTCAGAGATTTTACCGAACTCGCAAATCGGGCATCGGTCGTGATCAATACGATCGATGTTCGCGGCGTGACGAATCCCGGAATGATCGAGGCCCGTGATGAGGTACGAACAAAAGAGAATGTAAATGCGACCGGCCCGATCACCGCCGGTCGGGAAAAGGATGACAGAAATCGCCGCTCGGGCATGGCGTACCTTGCCGACGAGACAGGCGGTACTTTCTATCAAGGGCAAAATTATCTGGATGTTCCTATTGCAAAGGCACTGAATGTTGAGAAAGGCTATTACCTGATCGCCTATGAGCCGGATGCCGATACGTTCAAAGGGAAGAAGTATAACCGGATCGAGATAAAGGTAAGCCGGCCCGGGCTGCGGGTCATCTCGCGTGCGGGCTTTGTCGGAGTTGCGAATAGCGAAGCCACGCCAAAGCGGCGTACGGGCGACAGCGAACTGTACGAGGCGATCGCCGCACCCCTCGCTGAGGCCGGTTTGAATGTTCGATTAACGGCATATTTTGCAAATTCCGCTGCCGAGGGCAATGTCGTCCGCTCGCTCTTTCACCTCGATGGCGGAGATCTGACATTTGCCGACGCACCGGGCGGGCAGAAAAAAATCGTCCTCGACGTGGTCGCCGTCACGCTGAGCGAGAAGAATGAGGTAATAGACGAATTTACACGCTCGCACACGCTGAAATTTGACGCCGCCGGAGCGGCGGTCATTGCCCGCGATGGACTGATCTATGCGGCCGATGTGCCAGTGAAAAAGCCGGGAACGTACAATTTCCGCGTTGCGGTCAGAGATGCGACGAGCCAGACGCTCGGTTCATCGAGCCAGATCATTCAGATTCCTGATCTCAGAAAGAATGGTTTGTTCGTCTCTGGTTTGACCATCTCGGGCGTCGATGCTGCGGGAAAATTTCAAACTCCCGGTGCGACAAAGGTCGAGGATGCGTTGTCGGTGGCTGGTTCGTTAGCTGTTCCGGCGATACGGCGATTCAAACGCGGCTCGATCGTCGCCTATGCCTACACGATCTACAACGCCCGTTTGGACAAAACGACAAACCGGCCAAAACTCACAACCCAGATGAACCTTTACCGCGACGGCCAACTCGTCGTCGAAAGCCCGTTCCAAAATGCCGACTTCAAACCGCAATCCGATTGGTCTCGAATAAATGATTTTTCGTATGTAAAGTTGGTCGACGCCCTCACCGCAGGCGATTACGCCCTGCAGATCGTCGTCTCAGACGAACTCGGCGGAAAGAACGCCGTCTCAAGCCAGTGGGTCGATTTTGAGATCGTTGATTAGTTGTTTAACGCCTAATCGACATCTTGGCGCGAGACGCCGTCGATCTCCATCACGAGATCGGCACCGTAAGCTTTTGCGGGGGTTTGATAGCCCGGCGTGAAGTCGCCTGCGAGGATCTTTTCAGCGATATTCAATGCTCCGATGGCGGTCATTGTGTAGCCTTCGGGGCCTTGCTGGCGAGATTCGACGCGGTTGCCGTTTAGATCTGAGGCCTCGCCCCACATTAGTGTTTTGCCTTTTTCGCGTTCCTCGTCCGAAGGGCCGCCGGCGGGAATCTTCTTCTGTAGGTAATCGTTTACAGGCTTGGTTGCGAGCAGCCAACCGAGATAGCGGCTCGCCTTGAGCATTTTGATCTGCGGAGGCGGAACGACGGTAAACACCTCGATACTCGGAATGCCCGTCGAATAGAATGCCGTCGCGACATCGCCCCACGGTATCGTCACCGCTTGCTTACTCACCCGGTCGCTACCGCTCGCGGTTCTGACTTCGCCAAAATCGATCTCGCGCGTTTTCCACGCCGCTGGTACGCTCGTTATCTTGCCGTCCTTTCGAATGGCGCCACCCTTGCCGACATTCATCGTCATCGTCGCCTGCGTGCCGTGCGATATTCGAGAGCCCTTGCCATAAAACGCCAGCGAAAGATGCGTCGCCGTTGGCAGCCGATCCTTCAAATGCAATGCCAGACAATCCGACGGCACCACATCAAAACCAACGCCCGGCATCAACATCACGCCTGCCTCCTGCGCCTTTCTGTCCATCGCCGCACACGCCTCAAATACAGCGATCTCGCCAGTGATGTCCGTGTAGTGCTTCCCGTTCCGAATACACGCCTCGACCATCGGTTGCGATGTGATCGAAAACGGCCCCGCACAATGCAGCACCATATCAACCTGCTTCAAAGCACCATCGAGCAAACTCGTCTCATCAAGTGAAAACACACGATAATCAAGCTGATACTTCTTAGCCAAAGATTCAACCGCAATAGCATTGCGCCCCGCCAACATCGGCTTCAACCCGCGCTCGACGGCATAGCGCGTGATCAATTCGCCCGTGTAGCCGTTTGCTCCGTAAATAAGAAAGTTGCTGTCCATAACTCTTCGGAATAAGTGAAACGAGATAGGTGACAAGTGAAAAGTATCACTTTTCTTCTATAACTTATCACTTATTTCGGAGAATATCTTAGCTAGTTCAAGCAGAGACACTCGTAGTCAGAGCGAACGCTGATATCAGCTATCTAGCGAAGGATCCAAAAATCTATGTTGGCTAGGTTTGAAGCGTAAATGTGTTTCGTTTACTTTCTAATCAATGACGCCAGAGATCGAAAAATTTCTTACCGATGTTTACGGAATAAACGCATCGGGCATCGAAAAGCTCGAGGGGTATGATAGTGAGAACTACAAGATCACATCGGTCTCCGGCGATCATATTCTAAAATTCTACCCCGACGAAGCCAATATTGAGGATTTGCTGACGGCCGAGAACGACCTGCTGACCCGTTTATCGATCGAGATGCCCGGCCGATTTCCCAAACCGCAGCCGGACGCCTCTGGAAATTATCTGGTTAAAACCCCGAAAGGTTGGGCGAGGCTTTTGTCATTTGTTGACGGTGCTTTTTTGGCCAACGCCGAGCATTCAGAGTCGCTTTTCTATTCATTCGGGAAATTCCTCGCTGAAATGGATTGGCAGATGTTGGGATTCAGAAGTTCGGCAATCGAGGCCCGCAAGATCAACTGGGATCTCGTGCATTACGGGCACAGCGAAAAATTTTTACCATTCATTGACGACTCTGCGGATAGAAAGCTGGTCGAGTATTTCTTTCTCCAAAATCGCGAGAGGGTCGAGCCGCAGATCGAGAATTTACGCTTTTCAGTCATTCATAACGATGCAAATGACTGGAATGTGCTGGTAGATGACGGTGCGGTCTCAGGCATTATCGATTTCGGCGATATGTGTTATACGCCGTTGATAAACGAACTCGTGATCGCCGTCACCTATGCGGTTCTCGGCAAAGATCGCCCGGTCGAGGCGATGCTGCCGATCATTCGCGGGTATCATGATATTTTGCCACTTGAAGAAACCGAGATCGAGGTATTCTATTGGCTCGTCGCCACCCGTCTAGGCATCAGCGTCTGCAATTCGGCCAAGGCAAAACTCGACAGACCCGACAGTGAATACATCACCATATCGGAGAAACCGGCATGGGAACTCTTGCGAAAATGGATCCGAATAAATCCTGTCTGGTACGAGGATGAATTGAGAAAAGTGTGCGGCTTTGAGTCAAAGATCACGGACACCGGGGAAACCGATCTGGCAAGACGCCAACAGACGACAAGCAAAGCGTTGTCGCTGCAATTTTCCGAGCCGATCAAGATGAGCGGTGCGGCGTTTCAATACATGTTTGACGCTCGCGGAAATTCTTATCTCGATTGCTACAACAATATCCCACAGGTCGGGCATTGTCATCCGCGAGTCGTCGAGGCCGGGCAGCGAGCGATGGCGAGGCTCAATACAAACACGCGATATTTAAACGATATTTACAATGAATACGCCGAAAACTTATTGGCAAAATTTCCTTCGCCGTTGACCAAAGTTTTCTTTTTAAACTCAGGCAGTGCGGCGAGCGATCTGGCGATCCGGGTGGCGATGACGCACACAAAAAATCAAGGCATCGTCGTGATGGAACACGGCTATCACGGCAACACGCGGCTCGGCATCGACATTAGCCACTACAAATACAACCGTCAGGGCGGCAGCGGAAAGCCCGACGCGATCCTCGAAGCCGAACTCCCCGACACCTACAAAGGCCGTTTTACCGAAAACGACGGGTCGGCGGGCAAAAGCTACGCGGCGGATCTGTTTGCAAGAATTAACGAGAACGGCATCGCACCGGCGGCATTCATCGCCGAACCGATCGTCGGCTGCGGTGGGCAGGTTCCGCTGGCAAACGACTACCTGAAGCAAGTCTACCCGTTTATTCGGCAACATGGCGGCGTTTGTATCAGCGACGAAGTTCAAACAGGTTTCGGGCGTTTGGGTGAGTATTTCTGGGGTTTCGAGATGCACGGCGTCGTTCCAGACATCGTTGTCATGGGCAAACCGATGGGCAATGGCCACCCGATGGCCGCCGTGGTGACAACTGACGAGATCGCCGAGTCATTCGAGACCGGAATGGAATTTTTCAGCTCCTTCGGCGGAAATCCTGTTTCGTGTGCGATCGGTCAGGCCGTTCTGGACGTTCTCGATGAAGAAAAGTTACCGGAAAATGCGCGAGAAGTCGGCGGCTATCTGCTTGGACTCTTCGAAGATCTGGTTGAAAAACATGAGGTCTGCGGCGACGCTCGCGGCGAAGGCTTGTTTCTCGGTCTCGAATTTGTCACCGACAAAAAATCTAAAAACCCCAACACCGAACTCGCCTCGACCGTTCAAAACAAACTCCGCGAAAATGGCATCCTAACCGGCACCGACGGTCCCTTCGTCAACGTCCTAAAAATAAAGCCACCGATCTGTTTTACAAAAGAAAACGCGGACGATCTCGCAAGTGAAATTGAAAATGTCCTCATGCAGCATTCGGACAGTGACTCGTCACGAAAATATTCTATTTAGAAACCCTGTCAAATCTATGATTCATTAACCGCGGATAATGGGCGGTCAGGTGGGTGACGCGGCCTTTTGCGTCGGTGTGAAAAGCTACCCATGCATCAAAGCCGTGATCTACGCGATCTTCTAAGGTTAGACGAAATTCACCTTTAAGGTCTGGCGCCAATTCCATATCCGCTATGGTCGGCCGCCTAACAATTAACTTGCCGTCTGAGTTTAGGGCGATGGTCCAGTAAAAATCCAGATGCTTGCTATAGTATTTGCCGGTGAACGATGAGAGTTCAGCTTTGGTCGGCGACCAAATTTGTTCTTTTTTCATCCGCATCGACGGGAACCCATCGTCAAATTCGAGTTTCGCTTCGAGCGCAGATTTTGACGTCGGCTGGCTGAATGTAACCTGTGTCCCGTAGCCTTCTTCATTCAAGTAGAAAACGCCTTTCCCAACCGGCACGAGCGAATAAACCAGGTCTCCGGAAAATCTTATCTTTAGGACGCCATCTGAGACAAAGAAATCGTTTGTTCGCCGAATGGGGACATAACTTTGCCAGGTTGTTTGATCTTGCAGGAGGTAGCGGCCCTCATATTTTGCAAACTCTTCTTTCGTCGCCGCGATCGGCTTTGAGAGAAAGGTTGGTTTTGGCATGTCGGCGTCCGGTGTTCTAAGAATGTAATTCAAAATCGCCTTATTTTGATGGGCCAAATCGTTATAGGTGTTACCCAACGTGATTATCGCCAGCCCCTCGGAAGGAACTCGCGTCAGGTAAAGGTTTTCATTGACGCCCTCGTGAAATACTACTGTTTTGTCACCAATCTTTGTGACGGTTTGGCCAAAAATGTAGTGGTCCTTGTTATTCGGCATCAACCTGTCATTCTTGAGCAGTATTGCAGTCGCTTTTGCTATGTCACTCGTCTCGTCCGCGTGGGCGGCGGCCCAGAGCACGAGATCGTCGGCAGAAGTGGCGACATAATAATTAGAGCCGGGCGATGTCTTGTCGGCATGTTTAACTTTGACTTTGCCGCTGCCATTATCTTCATATATACGGGCAAAGTTTGGGATCACCGCTAGCTGATCATCAAACTGCCTTGTTGAGTTCATCTTCAGCGGGTCAAACATCCGTTTTTTCATCCACGCTGAGAGTCTTTCGCCCGAAGCTTTTTCGAGTACTAAGCGAAGCAGCCCAAAATCAGAATTGCTGTACATATAGCCTTTGCCGGGTTCGATTTCCGGCCTCGGTTGTGTGTAGAGCAGTCTTAGAAATTGCGATTTGTCGAACCGGTTAGCCATGTTGGCCTGAGTAAGTAGAAGAGTCGCCCACTCGTCAACAAAACCACTGCGGTGATTCAACAGATCCCATACAGTTACCTTATCCGACCACGCGGGAAGATCAGGAAAATACTTTCGGACGCGATCGTTGAGGTCTAACTTACCGTCCTCGGCCATTAGCACAGCGGCTATCGAAATAAACTCTCGCCCTTCTCCATAATTGATCCGCACGACGTTCTGAGGGGTAAAAGGCACCTGATGTTCGATGCTCGCCATACCGTAGGCCTTTTTTAGAAGCACTTTGCCGTTTTGGATGACGATGACGGCAATGCCGGGCGAATTTTTATTGTTTTGATCAGCAAAAACACTGTTACATTTCTGCTCAAGATCGCTCTGTCCGCTTGCCACGACGACGAAAGCCAAGACGAAGATCAAAAGCCATTTTTGAAATACCATTCCTTCCACCTCAAGATCTGACAAATTACGTTGCAACTATAGCGCGGCGGCGTCAAAAATAGTTAGGCAGCAGGACTGTGTCGCGATCAGTTTATCCAAAAACCCGATTCGACTGATCTCTTTCGCTCCTAGCGCCTCCATATGCGGCGTCATTACTTGGCAATCGAGCCAGGTCGAACCGCGTTCGCTTAAATGATCGATTAGAAATAGAAGCGCGAGTTTTGAGGCGTTTGGTTTGAGGTAAAACATCGATTCGCCGCAGAAAACACCGCCGGCATCGATGCCGTAGAGGCCGCCGACTAGTTCGCCGTTTGGGTTCCATGCCTCGATGCTGTGAGCAATGCCTTGATCGTGGAGTTCGCCGTAAATCTGCTCGAATTCGGGTGTGATCCAGGTTCCGCCCTGGCCGGGCCGATACGAATCGGCGCACTCGCGCATTACATCACGAAATGCGTGGTCGATGGTAAATGTGAACTCTGTTCTTCGCTTCTTGCGAGCGAGGCTGCGAGGGATCGTCAATTCGTCAAAATTGAGAATCGCTCGCCGTTCCGGACAATGCCACGGAAGCGGGATGCCCTCGGTGTACCACGGAAAAATGCCGCGCTCGTACGCCTCGCGCACATTCTCGACCGCCAACGGCGTGCCAAATGCCACCACGTCATTCGCCCGATACATAAACCGCCCGATCTGGACCCAGTCGGGATAGTCATAGGTTCGCGGATCGGGAAAGATCATTGGCACATTTTACCGCAGAGGCGCTGAGACGCGGAGAGAAGAAGGGAGATTGGCCACAGATAGACGCCGATCCACGCAGATCCACGACGATCGGGATCGGAGTATTAAGTTACCTATGTAACTGCGGCATCTGGCTGCGGCCAAAAATTCCTCTCTGCGACTCCGCGTCTTTGCGGTGAATCCGCCCTAAACCGTCTTCAGCTTCCATTTGCCGCGTTTGAAGAGCAACGCTGACGTTACCGCGAGCAGTGAGAAAGCGAGCGTGATTGCCCAAAACACACCTTGCGGGCCCATTCCGTAATGGGTCGCGAGCACGTACGCGAGCGGTATCTCGAATATCCAGAAAACTAAAAAATTTAGCCACGTCGGCGAGACGGTGTCGCCGGCGCCGTTAAATGAGCTCTCCATCACCATCCCAAGCCCGTAAAATGCGTAGCCATAGCCGACGATCCTCAGGCAGTCGCGGCCGAATGCTGCGACCTCTGGGTCGGTCGTAAAGATCGAGATCACGAGATCGGGAAACACGATAAAGAAAATACCCGCGAGCCCGAGCAGGACGGCATTGATAAACCCGGCGAGCCAGACCGAGCGTTCGGCGCGGTCGGGTTTTCCGGCACCGAGGTTCTGACCGACGAGTGTCGCAGCCGCATTTGCCATTCCGACCGCAGGTAGAATGACAAAAACGATCACGCGCAGCCCGATCTGATAACCCGCAAGAGCGACCGTTCCGAATCCGGCCATGATCACCACCAGACCGGTCCAACTCGCCGTCGCTATCACAAACTGCAGCACCGCCATCGCCGACAGACGCACCAGGCTCCAGAGCAGCTTCGGGTCAAACTTCCAGTGCTGCCGTCTGATCTCAATACGCCCCCCGTTGTCGCGAAAAAACAGCGACCACGCCGCATACATCACACCGACGCCGCGGCCGATCACCGTCGCCACGGCTGCACCGGGCACTCCTAGCTCGGGGAAAAATGCGACACCAAAAATGAACATCGGGTCGAGAATGATGTTCAGCCCGTTGGCGATCACAAGCACGCGAAACGCTATCGCCGCATCACCTGCCCCGCGAAATATCGCATTGAGCAAAAACAGAAACACGATCACCGCGTTGGACCCGAACATTATCCGCATAAAGGGCGTGCCGAGCGTGATGACGCTCTCCTCGGCCCCCAACAGCCTCAAAATATCAGGCGCAAAGACAACACCGGCCACACCCATCGCCGCCGAGACGATGATCCCGAGATAAATAATGTGGGCGGCGCTCCGGGCGGCACCGTCCATATCTTTTTCGCCCGTCCGGCGGGCAACGGTCGCGGTCGCACCGATGCTGAGCCCGATCGCAACGGCATAGATCAGCACGAGCACTGACTCGGTCAGCCCGACAACGGCAACAGCCTCGGCACCGAGCTTGGCGACAAAGAACGTATCGATGATGGCAAACAGCGCCTCCATCGACATCTCAAGGATCATCGGCATCGCCAATATTATCAACCCGATGAGTATCGACCCCTGGGTAAAATCGCGTTTCGATCCGACAAACGCCTCGCGCACCACCGCCCAAAACGAGTTATCGACCGTCTCTACAGACGGAGCTTCAGAATTCGATGACATAACAGAGACACCTTAATAAATGAAAAAGACAGACACGAGGTGTGCCGGAAAGGTTCGCGCAATGAGCGTAGCTCACGGCGAACACTAATTCTGAGGCGACTCTAGCGGATGCGGACAGACGGCTTCATATTTCGACGAATATAGCACAGGCAAAATACCAATTGAAAGCGCACATTGCAAAAAAAGCGTGGCAGACACGGGTTTACCGCTGCGTATTTCCTAAACCTTTGCATTGCCGCATTCATTCGTTTAGCCTATCCCTAAATTATGTCCGAATTTAGCCGCCGAGAGTTTCTCAAGGCTCTTGGAATATCACTCCTCATTTCGACGAACGCCAATTCGCTCAACACCTGGGCGGCGGGGGCGGAACCGCCGTTTCGATCCCTCGTTATTGGTGATTCGCTGATCTGGGGGCAGGGGCTCGAGGAGAAGGACAAAACCTACACGATCGTTTCCGATTGGCTTCGCGACGAGGCCTTTTCAGGCCGCGAGGTCGACCTCAAGGTAAAGGCGCATTCCGGAGCTACCATCCGTTTCGATCCTAAAGAAGCTGAGGCGTACAGACGTGCTGGCCGTGATGAAGGCTATTATTACCAGGGCGAAGTAAATGTCAGCTTTCCGAGCATGTGGAAGCAGGTAGAGATGGCCGCAGCGGAATACGAGGCCGCGGGTGCCGAGCAGGGCGCCGATCTTGTAATGCTCACCGCGGGTATTACAGACATCACTGTCGAAGGCGTCCTTGACCCCTTTGGCAAGGAAAAGAAACTTCGCGAAATGATCCGCACGGTCTGCCGCGATCGGGTCGGCGAATTGCTCGAGCACATAGCCTCACACAATCCCAATTCTCTCATAGCGGTCATCGGCTATTTCCCGATGATCTCGCCGCATTCGTCCGGCAGCAAGGTGCTCAATGGTTGGCTCGAGACGCTAGGATTTCCGGGTTTTCTGCAACCGCTCGCGAATAATCCGGTCGTTCGTACACTGTTCTTTAAAAGGATCCTTAACAATGGCATCGAACGCTCGCGAATATGGAACGAAGAGTCCGATCACAATCTACAGCTTGCCGTAGAAAAGCTGAACGCATCGGCTGGCAGGCAGCAGGCGATCTTTATCAAGACGCCCTTGACCGAACAACAGGCCGTCGAGTCTCCTGAAACGGTGCTCTTCCGTGCACGCGGAAATGGTTCGGTTACTGACCCGCTATACGAACAGCGCAAGGTAAACTGTAAAACATCGCTCGACGAGCTAAAACGCTCAACCGGCATCGATTACGGAGTCAAACGCTGCGCCATGGCCGGTGTCGGACACCCCGACATCACCGGCTCCCGCCTCTACGCCGAGGCCATCATCGAAAGCCTAAAGAGCGTCCTCTAACCCCGCCACACCGCCCAAGCGGACGGACCCACGCTCAGCTCAAATCGGTGTCCTCTGCCTCTCGCACCACCCGATTGCCCGACCCGTTTCAAGTATCGCCACGGCCTTCAGCCCGTGGCACTAACTGCACGATCAACGCCGCAAACGACCGTCATTTTGAGCGACGTTCCGGAAATGATGAAAGGGACCGTTAACGGATACGTGCCGTTCGCCATGAAACAGTTCGGTGTAGGGCTGAAACGGTGCGGTATTCACCGTTTCGGATGCCGTGGGACGCAGATTAACCGCGTTCTATTGGTTGGAAAGTTCGAGGCCGGCGGCGGCCATTAGGTTGGGCTGGTAGGACGGCTCGGAGTGGTCAAAGACTTCGTCGAGCTCCTTTTCGACCGAGCCGTGGCCAGCGGGGATGGCCTTGATCATCGGCTCGAAGTTGCTGAAATCATAGAGCTTATTGTCGAGCAGGTGCGAGCCCGTGACGTTGGTCAGGGCGGTCATCATCGTCTGGCGGATGAAGGGCGTTTCCTTTTCAAGCTCGTTGATCAGGCGTTTGATGCGGGCACGCTTGAGGTTTGGCTGCGAACCGCACAGATTGCACGGGATGATCGGGAATTTCTGCTCGTCCGAATATGCCTGGATCTCTTTTTCCTGACAGTAGGCGAGCGGCCGGATAATCGTATTTCGGCCGTCGTCGCTGCGCAGGATCGGCGGCATAGCCTTGAGCTGGCCGACGTAAAAGAGGTTCATTAGGAACGTCGCGATGATGTCGTCGCCGTGGTGGCCGAGAGCGATTTTTGTCACGCCCGTTTCGACCGCTGTGGAATACAAGATTCCACGTCTAAGGCGGCTACAGAGCGAGCAGTACGTCTTGCCCTCAGGTATGTGCGCGGTGACGATCGAGAATGTATCTTCCTCGACGATACGGTATGGAACGCTGCGGCCCTCGAGATATTCGGGCAGGATGTGCTCGGGAAAATCGGGCTGCTTCTGATCGAGATTCACCGCGACGATCTCAAATTTGACCGGTGCACGCCGCTGTACATCCAGCAGCAGGTCGAGCATCGTGTAGCTGTCCTTACCGCCCGATAGACACACCATTACTTTGTCGCCGTCGGCGATCATCGAAAAATCATCGATAGCACGGCCCAATTTCTTGAGCAGCTTGGTCTTGGTTTTGGTCTCGGTCTTCAACTTTTCTCGTAATCCCCCAAAAACTAAAGAGTTTGCCACTTCCGGCCGCCATTTACAACCTTTAACAAAGAACTAGACACATGTCCGATAAGTGACCTATTATTAAAAAGACATAAAAGATCGGCACGTTTGGGATCCGTATCGAGGCCGGAGACCGCATTTAAAAGCCTGTCGCTCATCAATTCAACACGCGAGGTAACACATTATGATCCGAATGGGCAGAAACCGGGACGACGCTCCCGAACAAGCACAGCCGACCGGCTACAACCACGCCACCGAAGCTCAACCGACCGCATCCTCACGCGCAATATCCGAGAGCGATTCGATGGCCCGCGATATCAAAGAAGGGCGCCTTAGCGGCTTCGTTGGCCACGGCACAACCTTGACCGGCGAGACTGAGTTTCATGCGATGCTTCGGGTTGACGGCCGCCTTATCGGAACTGTCAACTCCGAATCGGGCACTCTGATCATCGGAACGAATGGCCAGGTCGATGCAAATATTACGGTTGCGGCAGCAATGATCAACGGCACTGTTAACGGCGACGTGTTTGCCAGTGAAAAGCTCCAGCTTGGCCGCACCGCCCGCGTCATGGGCAATATCCACAGCCCACGACTCATCGTCGAAGAAGGTGCCATACTCGAGGGTAGCTGCAGCATGCTCCAGGCACGCGAAACTCAGGAAGAAGAGGTTGCGGCCGCGGCCACCCAGCATGTATCCGCACAACCTACCATTGCCGCTCCCGTCGAAGAGGAAACATCCGAGGAAGCTTATCTGATCGACATTGACGAAGAGGACGAAGAAGAATCAGCGGACGCCGCAGCCGTCTGATCAATTGCGTTTTGTTTAGGTTTAGGCGGGTCGATCCCGCCTTTTTTTGTAAATTACTCAAATAGGGGGAAGACTGTATGCTAAACGATTTCAAAGCCTTCATCGCTCGGGGCAATGTCCTCGACCTGGCGATCGGGGTGATTATCGGCGCCGCCTTCGGCAAGATCGTGACGACTTTTACCGAAGGGATCATCATGCCTGTTGTCGGGCTGGTCACAGGTGGAACTGATTTCAAGACCAAGTTTTACGATCTAAGCGGAAAACTCGGTCCCGGAGCAACTCCGGATCAGATCGATGCGGCTGTCAAGGACGGTACTCCTTTGCTGCTCTACGGGCAGTTGATCAGCGATATCATTACCTTTCTTATCGTCGCGTTCGTAATGTTTATCATTGCTAAAATGGCAATGAGCTATTTTGCCAAACTGGCCGCTGATACACCGCCGCCGGCCGAGGAAGTGCTGCTGACCGAGATCAGAGATATCCTGCAGGCCAAGTAGTTGTTAGTTTTCAAAGATCATCGTGCCGGAGAAGTCCTAGGGTGTTTCTCCGGCATTGTTTCCATCGAACCGATACACGGCCGATGGCGTCACGGAAATGTCGAGCTTTACGTCCGACTGATGGACTCCATCGATGACCTCGACCGGCGGAAAATAGCTCAGTCCGACCTTAAGACAATCCGGACGGCACTGTGCCAAAAGCTGGTCATACATTCCCCTGCCGTACCCGACGCGGTGGCCGCTTTTATCGAAGCACAGCAGCGGCACCAGCACGATGTCCAGATCCTGGGCCGCGATGATGATGCCGCCGACCGGTTCGCGGATCCGCCAGCAGTTTTCTGCCAATTCGGTAGCAGCATCGAACGCAACACTCTCAATTTCGCCGCTAAGCAGATCCGCACGCGGGGCCGAGGTGCGTATCTGCGAGCGATCTCGCCAGAGCCGGTAGAAAAGTACCGAAGTGTCGATCTCGTTAAACCTGGCGATGCGAATAAAGGTATGCAGCTCATTCACGTGATCGAGGACTATGTTCTCAAAAAACCTCTCGGCGATCTGCCCGCTCGCCGTCGAGGCGGCGGCTACGGGCAGCGACGAACGCTTTTCGAGATACAGTTTTCGAAGTTCTTCTTTCTTCACCGTCTCTTACCTATCCTCGCTTCTTATCAGGCCGCGGTTTGATCGGCGTGGTGTTTGCCCTCGGCATGACGACGGATGACTTAAACTCCTGGCCGTCTTGTGCTTCACGATCGGTCTTTAACGCGAGCAGTTTCGATTCGGCCAAGGCCTTTTGTGCGGCCTTGGCGTTTTTGCTTGGTCTCTTTTTTGGTTTTGGCATATTTGTTTCGTTCTAATTCCTAATTATCCAACCGCCGCCGACCACTTCATCGCCGCCGTCGGGGTCGTAGAATATGGTCGCCTGGCCCGGTGTGATGGCCCGCTGCGGTTCGTCGAAGACGATGCGTGCCATTGCATCCGGCAAGGCATGGATCGTCGCGGGCGAAGGGTCGTGACGATAGCGGATCTTTACCAGTGCCCGGACCGGCTCGGTCGGCGTGTCGTAGGCGACCCAGTTTACGCCCTTTGCGGTAAATTCCACGGCATCGAGCTCGTCCTCTTCGCCAACAATGATCTGGTTCCGGGCACGCTCGATCTGTACGACATAGAGCGGCTTTTCGTGAGCGATGCCGAGGCCGCGGCGTTGGCCGATCGTATAGCGGTGAATGCCGGTGTGCGTGCCGACCGCTTCGCCCGCAGTATTGACGATCTCGCCGCCCGCAGGCTGATCATCGGTGCGGCCCTCGTGGTCGAGATAGCGGTCGATAAATTCCGAGTACTTGCCATCCGGCACAAAGCATATCTCCTGCGACTCTTGCTTCTCGGCGGTATATAGATTGGCACCGCGAGCGATGTCCCGGGCGTCTTCCTTCGTCATCTCGCCGAGCGGAAAGTATGCCCGCGAGAGCTGTTCCTGGGTCAGCTCCCATAGGAAATAGCTCTGATCTTTCCAGTGGTTTCGCCCGCGAAATAGTCGATAACGGCCCGCCGCCTCGTCATGCTCGACGCGTGCAAAATGCCCGGTCGCGACTTTGTCACACCCTAACGAAACCGCCATACGATCAAGCGAAGCAAATTTCAAACGCGAATTGCACGCCACACACGGTATCGGCGTCTCGCCCGAGAGGTAGCTGGCGACAAAGGGCTCGACCACATCACGCTCAAAATCTTTCTCAAGATTGAGCACGTAAAACGGGAACCCGAGCGACTCAGCCACACGCCTAGCATCGTAAACATCATCGAGCGAACAGCAACGCGACGGCAAAGGGTCGCCGTTCTCATCGACACTGATCCCACGCCGCTGGTTCCACAGCTGCATCGTAAAGCCGACCAGCTCGTGCCCCTGCTCCTTTAACAGCGCGGCCGCCGCCGAACTATCGACCCCGCCGCTCATTGCTACCGCTATCTTCATAACCGATATTATTCTGACACAAAACAAAGAGTTTCCCGCAAAGCTGCTGCATCGCAACCATTGCTTGTCCCAGCGTGGGACACTTTGGGACAGGCCAATTCGCCGCTAAGCCCCGTGTTTATAATATTTATGGCGACGATCATCCGTGTCCCCTTTTCCTGCAAAGATTTTTGTCGTTTCGTTCATAAAACATTTGACTATTCTTGCAACTATTGTATGATATGTCAAGACAAATGTTGGATGAGCGGGCGACAACCGAAGAGATCGAGGACGAAGGGCAGGTAGCTGTGTGGCCGGGCGAGGCCGCTGCGACGGCGCCGCGGGGTTTGTTTGGCGAATTTTGGTTTGAGGGCGAGATCGCACTATTGTTTGGCGATGTCGGGACGGGCAAGAGCGCATTGGCGATGCAGATAGCGGATTCGGTCGCGAGCAGTAAGTCGATCGCTCCGTTTACGGCGCCGGGTGAGACGCGGCGGGTTTTGTACATTGATCTGGAAATGACCGAGCGGCAGATGGCCCTCAGATACAGTGCTGATGTTGATCCGGGAAAGCAGACAGTTAAACGGTACCGCCCGCCCGAAGCACTCTGCCGTGTGCCGATCGACGTTGACCGGCTGATGTCGGGCCGAAATGCTGAGCAGACCGCCGAATCTCTCGGCCGCCGCATCGAGATCGAGGTAAAACGGCACAACGCGAACGTGCTCGTCCTGGACAGCCTGACCGCGCTCAAACGTTCGTATTACGGCTCGAACGAGTTGCTGCCCGTCGTTCGCATGCTCAAGCGGCTCGCCCACCGGCACGATCTGTCCGTGCTGGTGCTGGCGGACGTGGCGCGTTCGGAACGCACCAGATCATTGACATTAAACGACCTGGCGGGTTTGCGGCTTGTGTCAAACGCGATGGACAGCGTGTTTGGCATCGCGCTGAGCGGCGAGGACACAGCGAATCGCTATCTCAAACATCTCAGGGCCCGCAGCACCGAGATCGTCTATACCGCTCTGCATGTGCCGGAGTTTCGGCTTTACAAGATCAACGGGAATTTTCTCGGGTTTGAGTTCAAGCGGTTCGCTATCGAGCGCGAGTTGCTGATCGACCGCCGCGAGGCGAACGAGCGGTATATGATCGAATGCATTCGATATCACCGGCAGGAAGGCCCCGACAAATGCTCGTACCGCGATCTCGCCAAAGCGTTTGGCAAATCAAAATCGACGCTCCAACGCATGGCCCAGATGTGGGCCGAGCCCGTGCGCGAGAGCGCACCCGCTCCGCCGCCGCCGGAACGGCCGCGAAAGCGTTCGCGTCTGTTTTTTCCGGGGGTCGAGGAATACGACGAAGAGATCCAGGACCCAAGATTTGACGTGCTGCACGAACACGCCGTCAATAATGACGACCCCGAGATCAAGGAGCTGAGACACGAACGCCAGGCCCTCCAGCGTGCCAAGGCACACGCCCGCGATACATGGAAAAAAACCGGCGAGACCCCCGCGCTGGATGAGAATCCTATATATGAAGATTTCCTGCGAGAAGGGGAAACCGGCATCGACTCGAGCTGAGCGGAGCCGGGGATTCACCGCAGAGACACAGAGACACAGAGAACAAGGGAGGATAAGAATCCGCAAATGACGTTTCTTCCCTTTGCGTTCTTTGCGTCTTTGCGTTAAAAAACTGTCCGTGTCGTCTGTGTCAGAACCGCGAGCGGTAGCGACCGGGTTCCCACAGACACAACAAGAAAAGGAAAACCTCTGCGCGAACGATAATGTAAGATATAAATAGATTGACTTACATTCTATAAACGTGCTACTAATATTGACGGTGGTACAAATGGAGACAACAGCTACAACGAAAGGTCAGGTCGTAATTCCCTCGTCCGTTCGGCGAAAGCTAGGTATTGAGGCGGGTACGCGGTTCCGTGTCGAGCTTGACGAAGAAAATGCGCAGATCATCCTCAAGCCGATCACACGCGAATATATACATAGCCTTCGCGGTAAGTTTCGCGGTGCAGGCCTGATCGAAGAACTAGAGGCCACACGTGCTCGTGACCGCGAGCGGGAAGAAAAAAAGATCGCCAAATATGAAAAGACCTAAGGCATTAGTTCTCGATTCGTGGGCGATCATGGCCTATCTACAGGACGAGCCCGCTGCGGTAAAGATCGCCGACACGATCGCCGACGCCAGAGAACAGGGCGTTTCCCTGCTCATGAGCGTCGTCAATGTCGGCGAGATCTGGTATTCGCTCGCCCGGCGGCGCTCCACCGCCGATGCCGACCAGGCCCTTCGTTGGATCAGCGAGATCGGGATCGAGCTCGTCGATGCCGACATTGAATTAACCCGTATTGCCGCAAGGTTCAAAGCCAACGGAGGCATCGCCTACGCCGACTGCTTCGCCGCCGCCACCGCCAAACACCACAACGCCGCTCTACTAACCGGCGACCGTGAATTCGAACAGCTTGAAAACGAGATCTCGATCGAGTGGCTTTAGTGACATCGGCTCCGACCACGAATGCATAGTCACCCCCAAGCTCGTAACCGCCCGTCCTCGCCCTCGTGTCAGACTGGCGCGCTAGCAAGCGAATTCTTGAGCACAAATAGGATATTATTGAAAAAGGGTATCAGGGAAGTGTCCAAACCTGCTATTGGCCGGTTTCGCGATAGCACTAAAGCAGACTACGATACGAGGGAATGAACATGACGACAGTTGATCCTACAAGGCCAATACTAAAGCTTCCGAATCGAAAGGGAATCGGAAATGACGAACAGTTTTCTCTGGTGGGTAATGTCGTAATAACTGGCGCCAATGGGGCAGGAAAATCTCGCTTAGGAAGTTGGATCGAATCGAATGCATTGCCGGATGTTTCCGTTCACCGAATCTCCGCCCAAAGAGCGCTTATTCTGCCGGAGTTTGCACAGATGAAATCTTTGACACAGGCGGAAAACGGTCTCTTTTATGGCTATGAGGGAGCTGAAAGTAATGTTAGCCACAAGATGGGCAACAGATGGGCAAGTGAACCGGATACCCATATGCTGAATGATTACGACCAAGTGCTTTCCGCCCTATTTGCTAGAGAAGCAAAAAGGAACGCTGATCATTCAAGGGTTACAAAGGAAAAAAAGAAATATATTCCTCTTGCCGATTCTGAAATCGATACGATCGTCAAGATTTGGAAGAACGTAATGCCTCAACGTTCGATAGTGTTCGATGACGGACGGGTGACCGCTCAGAAGGGGAAGGGTGAACCATACCATGCGAAACGAATGAGCGATGGCGAACGTGTAGGTCTTTATCTGATAGGTCAATGCTTGCTTGCGCCCAACAGCTCGATAATTGTCATTGACGAACCGGAAATTCATTTGCATCGATCAATAATGGAGCGCCTCTGGGATAAGGTAGAGGAACTTTGTCCAAACAAACTACTCGTCTACATTACGCACGATTTGGATTTTGCTGCCGGCAGGGTGGCATCTAAAAAGTTCTGGATTAGGGAATACCGGGATCCGAACAGCTGGCTGTGGGATGAGGTGCCCGAGATAAATGACCTACCTGATAAGTTGACCATGGAGATTATTGGTAGCAGGAGGAACGTCCTTTTTGTCGAAGGAGACTCGGGCAGTATCGATCTTCCTCTTTACCGCGCCGTATTTCCGAAGTATCACATCGTACCGCGTGGCCCTTGCCAAAAAGTTATTGAATCCACCAAGGCGATTCGCGGAATGCCATCACTCCATCACTTGACTGCCTATGGAATTATCGATCGCGACTTTCGAACTGATATCGAATTGACAGCACTTAAAGATGCGGGTGTGCATACTGTAGATGTCGCAGAAGTTGAGAATCTTTTTTGTATCGAGCCACTCTTGCGGGTTGCGGCAAAATATCTGGCGCTGGAACCGGACGAAATTGTGGCCAACGTAACTGATTTCATCATTAATGAACTTAAAACCGAACTTGATGTACAAGTTTGTAGCCGTGCGGAGCGTCAAATTCAATTTCGTCTAAATGCCTATTCGAGAAAGGCGAATTCGATCCAAGGTTTACAAGATGGAATTACCGACTTGATCGGCTCCATCAATATCTCGACCATCTACAAGGACAGTAGACGGCTCTACCACAAGGCTATCAAGGATCGAGACTTACATTTGGCGCTTGGGATTTACAACCGAAAGAGCCTTTCGGTTCGAATCGCTAAATTCTTTGGGATGACCGGAAGGGGCTATGTTGACTTGATATTAAGGCTTCTTGGAACCGGACAGAGGGCCTCTTTAGTTCGCGCTCTCAAGGCTTTTACACCCGGATTGTCTTCCTAAATATTTGGCCCGACTTCAACGAATTATGACCTTCGAATTCAACCAGACGCCTAACGGTGTGAAAATAAAAACTTGTCCAACGTGTAGTCGAACCTACGGCGATCCGACGTTTTCTTTTTGTTTGGAGGACGGCGCATTGCTGTCGATGCCTGTTGAAGACGCGGAAATTGAAACGGTTATCCGACCAATACCTGATTCTGAGGATGTTCGAACTAGTAATAGCCGATCGGCTGCGACGGACGGGCCAATGGCTGAAATTTCGGAACGAGTGATCCTGATAACGGTAAACCGTCTCTACAAACACGACATTACACCGGAACTTCTATATGAGATCACGCGAGGCGTTTGGCGAATTGGCGAGCGTCGGGAGAATGCAAAATATGCGTTTGCTGTTTATAAGGGAATCATTCGCGAAGTGTACGAGATCGATAGTTGGCATCCCGCACCTGATGGCGATTCCGAAGAGCGAAAGAAATGGATCGATGATAACGAGATCGTTGTCAACGAAGTAAAGAAACAACGATGGCAGTTTGACGGACACATTGCAACGGGGCTGCGGCACTACATTGGAAAAAGCACGGCGAAGTATCAGGTTCGCGGTGCCCAGAATCCGATCAAGTATGTCAATTGCTAATTAGTTTCATATGTCCGATCAACACTTTGCTTTTCCGGCGCTGGAAATCGAGAAAAAATCCGGTGACGAAACTTTTCGCGGGGTTGGTTCGCACCCGGAGATGCGGGTTAATGAATTCTGGCGATGGGCAGCGTCGGATCTCCTTAGCAATGCGATGCGCGGGGTGTTGGCGGAGTATATTGTAGCGAATGCACTCGGTTTGGCCGGCGGTGTCAGGAAAGAGTGGGATGCTTTCGACCTAAGGATGGACGACGGGACCAGAGTCGAGGTCAAGTCAGCGGCGTACCTTCAGTCCTGGCATCAGAGATCGCTGTCTCTTATCCAATTCGGGATTCAACCGACGAAGGGCTGGGATGCGGAGACCAATCTTGTTTCGACTGAGCGAAAGCGGCAGGCAGATGCCTATGTATTTTGTCTGCTTGCTCACAAGGATCAGGATTCCATCGATCCATTGAATCTGGATCAGTGGGAATTTTACATCCTGCGCTCCGATGTCCTCGACCGTGAATGTCCGATGCAGAAATCCATTAGCCTTTCCCGCCTTTTGAAACTTGGGCCTGCTACCGCGAAATACAATCAGATCGCCTCAACCATCGCCGGGCTTGTATAGTTGAGTAGCGTTCGTCGAGATCGCGGACGAGCAACACGAAGATGCGGCGTTGGGATATATCGGCTGGAGGGAATTCACCCGTCGCTGACGCGACGCGGCTGGCTTTTTCTACACCTTTTCCGTGGGTTAGGACCCACGGCTACATTCATTTGATCGCTACGCGATAATTGAACCCGTCGAGACGAACTTTTATCGCCCGCTGGCGCGCGTCCCCGTCGGGGACAGGGTCGATCTGTGAACCCAGACGTAGGGTTTCACCCTACGCTATTGTATTTGTCACCTTCGGCGACTACGCCACGCGATAATTGAGCTTGAGGCATCAAAACATAAAAGTCTTGCTCTGGTTGGCAAACGATGGTATGCTCAAAATGAGGTGGCGATCATGGACGTGCGGGAACTTGTAAATCGGCGGACGCGGCGGACTACTCTGACTCTTGAGGCGGATGTCGCGGAGTATGTTGAGGAGAAGTTGGCCGGGAACCGCAAGCTGAAGGAAAAGAACGTCATTAACGATCTGCTGCGAAAAGGGATCAGATCGGACGCGCAGAATGAGGTGATTTCGTTTAGGATCAAGCCGTTCAAGACAACGCTCGTGCCGGGAATAACTACCGAACGTCTCGAAGAGATGGTGCGCGAGATCTGATCATAAATGCTCTATTTGCCGGACGCAAACATATTGATCTATGCAAAGATGTCCGGAATGGACGAGCATTTTGCTGCGTTCGACTGGCTGGAAGCGACTCTGGCAGACCCGAATTCGACAGTGTTGCTATGCGAAACGGTGATCCTCGCGTTTCTGAGGATCACGACGAATTCGAAGGTGTTTGCCCCGCCGCTCGGGTCTGACCAGGCTGGAAATTTCGTCAGCGGCCTTTTGGATCACCCGACAGTTCAATTTTTTCGCCCGTCGGCGGAGCACTTCTCAGAAGTCGCCGGCTCGATGAAAAAGTACAAGTTCCACGGCAATCTGACGATGGACGCACACCTCGCCGCCGTCGCGCTAACGACCGGTGCGACGCTCGTCACCCGCGATTCAGATTTTGAAAAGATCTCATATCTCTCCACGCTTGACCCAACGGCTAATTGACCTTTTTCGGGGCGAAGATCTTGTCGTCGACGGGGACGTTGTGCTTTACGGACGTTAGGGTGGTGACGATGTTGCCGTTGCCGATGTTGTTGTTGACGGTTTTGTAGGGGAGTTTTATGCCGTCGATCTCGCGGTAGTCCGAGTAGATGACGCGGTACGGTACCTGTTGTGAGCTGGTGCTCGACGAGATGACGCCGCTACGAGCAAGCAACAGGAAGGTCGTAGTTGAATAACACTCCTGGAAAGGTGTGCCTGCCTTTGGCTCGAATGAGACGAGGTAACACGCTTCGCCATTGATCTTTGGCGTGCCGGTGACCTCGACCTTTTTGTAGTTGGTCGTCCAGTCGAGCATTCCGTAGAAATCGTTTGATAGGCGGATATCATCGAGGCGTTTGCCAGTGAATTTCTCGGTCGGGGCAAAGCTGACCGCCTCTTCGCCGGTTGTGCCGTCAAAGTATTCCCAGACGTTGCCGATGGTCTTGCCGAGCGCGACGAGCTTTGTTTGGCTGGCGGATCTGTTTGGTGCTTTTGACCAGGACTTTGCTTTCGCCTGTACGCCCTGGTTCTCAAAATCGACGTCTGCCTCGACCACACGGCTGGTTATTTTGCGCCAATTTGCCTCGCCGCCGACGGCATCGACCGCCTTCTTCTGAAGCTCCGCAACGGTGATCGCGGGTTTGCTGTCGGGGTCGGCGACCTTGAATTCAAACTTGCCCTCGGGCTGAGTCACCTCGACGGCGGTGAGTTTGCCTGCTTCGTCGCGTTTCGCCGTGAGGAAATAGGAATCGGGGAGCGGCGACATCGAGAACGTATCTTTGGACTTTTCCGTGAGTTCGTAAGGCTGCTGGCCGGGAATATTGAACGTGACCTTGCCGTCGGACTCTTTTATCTCGACGGTGGCCGCACCGCCGGGGGCGGAGAATTTACCTATAAGAGCTTTGGCCGGTCCCGCGTCCGAGGATGTTGCGGCTGCTTTTGTCTCTGCGCCAATGCGTGAAAGTTTTTGATTTCCCTGCGGCTGGGTCATTTCGAGCTCGGTCGCGTCGCCGGTCTCGGGTGTGAATTTTGCCGCGAATCCGTCGGGCACTCCGTCGAGTTTAAATTGACGCGGCCCTGTACGGACCAGCTTGTATTGCGGCTGGCCGGGCACGACGAGATAGAGGTCGTCGCCCTCGATCTTGACCTCTACCGAACCTTGCGGCGCGCCGTATTTGCCGGCCATGAACTGCATCGTCTTTTGCGAAAGTTTGACGGCCTCGTCCTTTGGCCCGTCGAGGATATTTGACCAGACGATCGGCATCAGGTCGTTGCCGAGGCTTGAGGCGGAGACGTTTGTGAGCAAGACGAAGCCGAGCTTTTTCTCGGGGATCATCGCGACCATCGAGTTAAAGCCGTCGATGTTGCCGCCGTGCTGGACGACGTCTAGGCCGTTCCATTTTTGCAGCATCCAGCCGAGGCCGTAATTCATGGTGCCGGCGTCGTTCATTTTCATCTGAGGCTTGAGCCATTCGTCAAAGCTTTTTTCTGAGACGAGGCGTTTGCCGTCGACGGTGCCGCCGTTCATGACGAATGTGATCCACTTTGCCATATCGCGAGCACTTGAGTTGATCGAGCCAGCCGGGCCGACCTGGTCGATCGCACGATACGGAAGTTTGACTGTCTCTTTGGTATCGAAATTGTAGTTGTAGCCGAGCGAATGGTCCTTTGCCTTTTCCATCTCGGCGATCGACATATTGCTGTTCGTCATGCCGAGCGGCTTAAAGACGCGTGCGGGGATGAATTTTTCCCACGGCATTTTTTGGGCCTGTGTGACAAGCTCACCGGCGGCGGTAAACATGATGTTTTGATACTGGAATTTCTCGCGAAGCTTTGCCGTCGGCTTTGCCTGTGCGACGACCTGGATCAATTCGGCACGGTTGAGTTTGCCGGTGATCATCGCCAGATCTGTGCGGTTGAGGCCGGATGTGTGGCACATGAGATCGCGGATGGTGATGTTCTTATCCGTGTCGGGGTCGTACATTTTGAAGTACGGAAGTAGTTTTTTGGGGCTGTCGTCGAGCGAGAGTTTGCCTTCGTCGGCGGTCATCAGAACGCTGAGGGCGGTGAAGGCCTTGGTCGCAGAACCGATCGCGAATTGGGTATCGGCCGTGACGGGAATCTTGTTCTCAAAATCTTTGTATCCGAGGCCCTTCATATATATGACCTGACCGTCTTTTACTATGACGAGCGACATACCGGGAATGCCGAGTTCCTTGCGGCGGGCCTCGGTTTTTGCCTCGATCTCGGCGACCGCTTTTTCGTAACTGACCGGTGCAGTAGCGGCAGTGCCGATCTGCGAATAACCAACCTGCGGCAGTGTCGCGGCGATAAACGAGAGGAGTAACAGGAACGTCAGCGACGTGCGCGTCAATAGGTCTTTCATAATATTGTTTGTTGTATTCAAATATTTCATACGTGCGGCCAGCAGTAAATGTTCTCTTTTACGAATCCGAGTGTACTGCATACAATCTTACCAAACCCCAGAGAACAGGGATGAAGGTTGGCTTCACGGGGTCGTCTATATCAACAAGGCTGATGATGACGCGATTTTTGACATCCAACTGAGAACTAACGTAGTCTGACCAATGCCGCATCATATGCAAAAACCTCGCGCAAAAATACCGGAGAATTTCTCTTTGTTCGTGGAAAAGTTGCTCGCGGATGTTGGTCCGGTCGAGGGTTATCTGTCGCCAAACGAGATGCGTTTTCTGGCTCTGCTGGGTTCTTGCCCGACGGCACATGGCGACGTTTTGGAAATAGGTTCGTTCAAGGGTAAATCGACGATTATTCTTGCAAAATCCGCCGCTTTGGCGGGTGATGGAATGATCCACGCGGTCGACCCGTTGACCTCGCCGTCGGAAACGGACCCTGACCTGCCAGACGGTGAAAGCGCACTGGCTGATTTCCGCTCAAATATTGAGCGGCACGGGGTCGCCGAACGGATCACTCTGCATCAGATGCTCTCATCTCAGCTCGCACCGTCGTGGGATAAAAAATTGCGTCTGTTGTGGATCGATGGTGACCATACGTACGCCGGGACAAGGATCGATATTGAGAGCTTTGCTCCGCACGTTGCCGATAAGGGTATCGTCGCGATTCACGACGTGCTGCATGAATTTGAGGGCGGCATTCGCATATTTATGGAGAATATTTTGCTCTCACCCCATTTTGGCGCGTGCGGTTTTTGCGGTTCGATCGCCTGGGCCCAATTTCGGTCGGACGCCGAACCGAGCGAGGAGCAACTACGTCATAAACTCTGGTTGTACAAAAAACTGAGCAAGCTAGTGCCATTCATCGCGTTTGGCAGGGCGCTCAACGGCCTGCGAAAGAAGCAGTATAAGTTGTATCGCTCGCGGATACCGAGAGGTGCGGTCGATCCTGCGAAATGGGCGGCAAGTCTGGATTAGCTTACATATATGGAAACCGACCTATCGATGAAAGCTGAGATCGAGCTCTTCTACGATCTCTATATTCCGGAAAATCATTCAAAACCTGCACCACTGCTGATCGCGGTTCATGGGTACGGAGCGCATAAGCGGTATATGATGCGCGAGGCTAAATTGGTTGCCGGCGACCGATATGTGATCGCCGCGATCCAGGCACCGCATCCGCATTACCGGCCGACGCCGGACGGTTATCGTATCGGTTACGGGTGGCTTTCGGATGAAAAGCCGGAGCAGCACGTGCGACTCCATCACAAGTTCGTACTCGATGTGATCGACAAGCTCGATGCAGACGGCCTGATCGACCGCGAACGCATTTTCATGTACGGCTTTTCGCAGGCGTGTGCGCTCGATTTTCGGTTTGCGTTTACCTATCCGGACGTATTGCGCGGGATCATAGGTGTCTGCGGCGGCATTCCGGGTGATATGGATACGAACGAGATGTACAGGCCGTTTTCGGCCGAGACGTTCTATCTCTACGGGGACGACGACGAGTTTTACACGCAAGAGCAGTTTGTCGTATTCAACGAAAAGCTGACGGCGGCACTTCCCAATTACCGTTCAAAACATTTCGCCGCAAAACACGAGATCACGGATGAAATGAGAGGCGACATTAAGGAATTCCTGTCATTGCCCAAGCCTTAGCTTCCTAACCTCGGCAACCTTCTGCAAGTCGGCAGGCAAAACTACTTCGGGCACTTCCTCACCCTTTTCGTTTAGTACGATCTGAACCTTTATATCATCGCGCCGTACGAGCGAGAGGGGTGTTCGCGGACCGTAGAGGACGAAGCTGGCTAATTTGTCCGTTTCGCCGCTGATGGGGATGGCAAAGGCGCGTTCGACGCGATGTTCACCAATGCGGAAAAATACGTCCACTACCGTGTTGAGCAGAGCGGCCTTTGGGTCCGGAGCCGCAACCGCGATCTGGCGGGCGGTAAACTCTTCCTTTTTACCGGCGATATTTATTGGCTCGGTTTGTACTATCTCGAGCGATGACATTATGCTCGCCGGGCCGCGGACGCGAATTTTGGCAGGCAGCACCGCCGTGCTGTAGATCTCAAACCCTTCGGGAACGCTCCCGACAGTTACGGCCCGAACAGCTATCTCTTTTTCCTCAACCGCCTCTATATTCACCGCAATTCGGCCCGGAACGATATCGGCAAGTTTGACGCCCTGTGGCAGTTGGACAAAGACGGTATCGGGCGATAGTGAGACGACCCAGTCGCCCGGCTTCATTTCGGTCAGGTCGAGCGAGGCGGTGAGTTCGCTGCGGTTGATCTGTTCGACTTTGCGTTTATCGCCGGTGATCTCGATATCGACCTCTTGCTGTGTAACATTGGTGATCTGGGCATTGCTCGAAATATTCACGACGAGTGGAACGGTAAGGCGTTTTGTCGTTGGCGTACTGAGACCGGTTACGCCGAGCCAAAGCGCGAATGTGATCACGAGCGCCAGTAGCTTGAGGCCCCAGTCCTCAAGAAACACTTTTCGAAGAACATGTCGCAGCGACAAGGTTCTTGGCTTAATTTCCGTTTGGAGATCTGTCACTTAGGACAGTATAGAAGATTTATCGTCTAGAAACAGGAAATCAAGTTCAAAAAACTCTGTGATCTCTGTGTCTCTGCGGTGACTTTCCGTCTTAGCCGATCGTGATATCCGATTCGATCTCGGCAATCTTGGCCGGTTCGCGGCGGGGTTCGATCAATGGGATCTCGAGAGCTTCGAGCAACAGCTTTCTAAGCTGTGTGGTGTCGATGTTTCTACGAACCTCGCCCGCCTCGACGTATGTGATGAGGCCGGTTTCTTCTGAAACGACGAGCGAGATCGCGTCCGAGCCCTCGGTAATGCCGATCGCGGCGCGGTGACGAGTTCCAAGTTCGCGTGAGATCTCAGGATTTTTTGTCAGCGGTAAAAAGACCGAGGCAGCGGCGATACGTTCGCGTTGAATTACTACTGCTCCGTCGTGCAAAGGCGTCGATGGGTTAAATATCGAGACGAGAAGGTCGTAGCTGATCCGCGCGTCGAGCTGCACACCCGCGTCGATGAAATTTCGGAGACCCACATTGCGTTCGATAACGATGAGGGCTCCCGTCTTTTCCGAAGCAAGCGTTGTTGCGGCGAGTACGATCTCGTCATACACGCTGCCGCCGAATTGCCCACGGTGCTTCTTTAGGATCGGAAATCGAAAGCGGTTAGCAAAATAGATCAATGCCTGACGGATCTCAGACTGGAACAGGACTATGATCGCGATACCGATAAAACCGACCGCATATCGCAAAACAAATTCGAGCGTCGAAAGCTCTTGCGTGACCGCAAACCAATAAAGCAGAGCAAGAATCACCATCCCGACAACAGTCGGAACCGCCCGCGTGCCGCGAAACAGTTTGAGGACAACATAGACAATGATAAAGACCAGCGCAATGTCAATAACATTGCGCAGGCTATTCATCGTCGGGATGATATCCGTAAACTGCATAAACGGCGCACTTGCTGTCTTAGAATATCACAAGAGATTATGTGTCCTATGTCAATTTTGAGCTTGTAGCTAAAGAACTAAATCGCGTTGCGGGCTCGCGCTTTTGTCTACTGTGCCTAGGCCTCGAATGGGATCTCAGCATTTTGGAGGACGCTGAGTTCGTTGCGGGCGACACGTTCGAGGAGGGCTTCGTCGTCGAACATTTTCAGCAGGCCGTGAACGGTGGCGTAGCGTGGTTCTTCGGCGATAGAGACCGGAAGGCTGATGAAGGAACGCATGTATTGATCGATGCCCTCGAGCATAGCACCACCACCGGTCAAGATCACACCGCGGTCGTAGATGTCGGCGGCAACCTCGGGGCGAAGTTCGGTGAGCGTGTCTTTTACCCGTCCGGCAATGCGGCGAACGATCCCCTCGACGATCGGGTAAACCTCACCAGCGGTGATCTCGACCGCTGCCGGGCTACCGGTTTGCACATCTCTGCCGCGTACCTCAATGGACTTTTCGAGATCATCCGGAAGGAAGGTTGATGAGAATGTCGTTTTTAGAAGCTCCGTTGTTTCCTCGCCAACCTGAAGCCCGCGATGCCGGCGGATATGAGTCGCCAAACTTTCGTTGATCGCATAGCTGCCATAGCGGTCAGATGTCGAATGGACGATCGTTCCTTTCGCGACGATGGCAATATTTGTTGTTCCGGCTCCGATATCAACGATCGCGGTCGCTCGTTTGTCGGTTGGCAGTACGCCGGCACCAAATGCCGCCGCAAGGCCCTCCTCCATCATAAAGATCTTGCCAATGCCGGCGTCATCTGCAGCATTCAGCAAGGCTCGTTGTTCGACGTGGGTGACATCAGAGACCATGCTCATAACGGCGGCGATCGAGATATTGGAACCGCCGGTCTTTGCCTTTCTGACGAAGTGCGCCAACATCTTCTTGGTCCGCTCAAAGTCCGCGACGACACCGCCGATGAGCGGGGCCCGAACACTGACGTCGCGGCCCTCGCGGCCGATCATCTCAAACGCCTCAAGACCAAACGCCACGATCTCTTCGCTCGTCTCGTTGATGGCAACAAGCGAAGGTTCATCGAGCACGACACCACGGCCTTTGACGGCAATGATGGTACTTGCCGTGCCGAGGTCGATCGCCATGGAGTCAGTTACCAGTTTTTTTAGAGATGAGATCTTTAGCATAAAAGACTTCTCTTTGGGTGTTCGAGCTTAGCGTAGATTATATGCCTTTTTGGTGTGAGCTACCAGACAACTACGACCAATCTACTTCAAACAACTCGACCGGCTGCTTTCGGTTTTTGACCATGATCGGCTCACGCCTGATCAATGGAAAGATGCTGCCCGCTGCCGTTGCCGTTGCATCACTGATAAGTATCTGGCCGCCGGTGGTATTTGACTCGAGTCTTGATGCTAGATTGACCGTATCGCCAATGGCAGTATATTCCGACCGCCGCTCAGATCCGATATAACCAACGGTAGCGACGCCCGTATGCAGCCCGATGCCCACTGCGATCCTTGCAAATCCATGTTCCTGCAGTTCCGTACGCAATTCGACCAGGCGTTTTTGCATGGCGACCGCTGCACGAAGGGCATTTTGCGCGTCCTCAGGCGTTGCGGTCGGTGCTCCAAATAAGGCCATAAGGCCGTCGCCAATATATTTGTCGAGTGTTCCGCCGTGTCCAAAGATGATCTCGGACATCGCCGAGAAATAATGGTTGAGCATTCCGACTACGGTTTCCGGATTCTCATTCTCGGCAATGGACGTGAATCCGCGAATGTCGGCAAAGAGTACAGTGATCGTTTGACTAACGCCGCCGAGGCGGAATGAATCGGGGTTCTCGAGGAGTTGCTTAACGACGTACTCGGGCATGAAACGGCTGTAATTTGCACGAGCGACCTCTTCGCGCGCCAAGCGTTTGTGGGCCTTGACGGTTTCGACGGTCACGGCGGTTTGAGCACCCACGGCCGAGATCAATTCAAGATGGTCTGCCCGGAATGCCGCAAACGGATCGAGACGGTCGGCGTAAAGCACACCGTGAGTACCCGATTGAGTGATCAGTGGCGCACAGATCGTCGATCTGACGCCCTGAGAGACGATCGACTCGGCACCCTGAAATTGTTCATCGGTCTTTGCATCTTGCGAGAGTATTGCGACGCCATCCGCAAGCACCCGTTTCGTGATGGTGCGGCTTACGGGAAGTTTCTCTGTAAATTTTTCAATGCTCGCGTCGCGTGTTCTCGCGCCGACCTGATAAAGCTCATTTTCATTGCCGAACTCGCCGGTTTCGTCCACAAGAAGAGCAACAACCCTATCGGCGGGTGTGCCGCGAAATATGAGATCAGTCGCCTTTTCAAATATTTCTTCGAGATCGAGCACGGTGCCGAGAGTCTTGCTCATTTCAAAGAGCAGATCCAGAAACTTAGCTTTGCGCCGCAGATCTTTGATCTCATCAGGGGTAGCAACGGCCGATTCCATCGACATATTTGAGCTTCCGCCGATGATCTCGTTTACCGACATCTGCACCTGCGTATGGCCGAGTGGTGAATCGTCAAAATTCACGTTCTGCGACTTTTGCGCCACGCGTTCGATGGTGCCGGACGAAAGCGGTGAGAGATCGATGCTTCCGACTGACGGCAGCTTTGCCTTGTGAAAATCGAGTCGGCTCTCGCCGATGACTATCTCATCGCCGACGGCCAATGCCTTTTCGAGGTGAACATCGCCGTTAACGAAAACATGATTCACGCTGCGGAGCAGTTGGCCGCCCTCGACATAGCCGTCAACTACCTTAAAGCCAGTTCCATCACTCAAAATAAACGCATGTTTACGCGAAACACGACGATCATTTAGCACGATGTCATTCTCTTTCGCCCGGCCGATCGAGACGGTACGGCCCTGGACGAGTTCAAATGTCCATATGTGTCCGGTCGGTTCGGTTATAGTGATTGATGCGTTCAATGTAACGTAATTGTAATTGGTAAAGCGTAAATGGTAAATTGGCGGCGCGAACGAATTGCCCGATATGATCTATTTTGACAATAATGCAACGACACAGGTAATCCCCGAAGTGCTTGATGCCATGCTTCCGTTTCTCGCCGGTACGTTTGGCAATCCATCGGCTGCATATTCGCTTGGCCGCAATGCCGGATCGGCGATCGATCTTGCCAGGGCTAGCGTTGCCAGGCTCGTCGGTGCAAGATCAGAGACTGAGATCGTTTTCACTTCGGGCGGGACGGAAAGTGACAATTGGGCGATCCTCGGCGCACTAGAGGCAACCGGAAAGAAACATATCATCACGACGAGGGTTGAACACGAGGCCGTTAGAAAGCTTTGCGAGCAGCTTGAAGATAGAGGCGTTCTGGTCACATGGCTTGATGTCGATGACCAAGGATCGCTCGATCTCGAAGGGCTGCGCTCTACATTGACGAATGAAACCGCCGTGGTGTCGATAATGCTCGCAAACAACGAAACGGGTATCTTGTTTCCCGTCGGCGAAATAGGCCGGATAGTCAGAGATCATTCGAACGCATTGTTTCATGTTGACGGCGTGAACGCGGCCGGAAAGGTTCCCATTGATCTAGCGCAAAGTGAGATCGATCTTTTCTCGATCTCCGGGCACAAGTTTCACGCGCCCAAGGGCGTCGGAGCTCTCTACATCAGGGACGGCCTGAATTTACCGTCGATGAGCATTGGTGGCGGTCAGGAAAATGGCCTGAGAGCCGGAACCGAAGCCGTCCACCAGATCGTCGGCCTCGGCCGAGCCGCCGAGCTGGCTGTCGATCTCGAACCGATGGAGCGGATCCGCGGGATGCGCGACCGCTTGGAGAGCGAGATTCTGACAAATATCCCTGACACTCGTCTCAACGGAACGAGCGATGTTTCGCGGCGTCTGCCGAACACATCGAGTATCTCGTTCGAAAATACGAATGGCGAAATGATAATGGCGATGCTGGATGAACGAGGTATCTGCGTCTCGACAGGCTCGGCGTGCAACGCCCACGACCACAAAGCCTCAGCCGTACTCGAAGCGATGAATATTCCCTATTCATGGGCGATGGGCTCGATCAGATTTTCACTCGGGCGCTTGAATTGCGAAAACGAGGTAGATGATGTGCTCGCGGTACTGCCCGATATTATTAGCGGCCTTCGGCAGATATCGGGCTGATCCCTCACATGCGGGCGAATTCGGTTCGGGCAAGCTGATGTGCGATACGCGCGTGGCTGCCGTGTTCACGGTCCCACTGAAAATGGATCCGGGCTGTTTTCACATCCCCGTCGAACAGCGCTTTAACACCGATGTAGGCATGGGCATCGGTGATCTGCATATGGTCCTCGCCGGCAAACTCCATTAGTTGCTTCTCAGTAATGTCGCCGATGAGAAATTTTTGTACCTTAGTTGACCACTCCGCCGGTTTCGAGTGTTTCAGAACGGCCGAGAGAAACGCTTTGGCCTCGGTTGGCTTGGCCATTTTTCTTAAGGCAATGTATCCGACCAGAGCCGGGAGCGCGGCATTTGGACTAGCGGTACCCTCGGCACCCAGATACTCGAGGGTATCCTGGTATGCACCGGCCGCGTCGTTCATAAAAAGCTTTGCCCAGGATCTGTTAAAGATAATCACGGTGTTCCCGGGCTCAAACTCGAGCACCTTGTTATAGTCTGCGATCGCTCCCAAATAGTCCCCGTAGCTTCGACGGGCGACCGCTCGACCCGAATATGCCTTTACATACTTTGGGTCGAGTTCGATCGCCTTGGTGGTATCGATGATCCCGCCCAAAAAATCATCGGTCGCATCGCGAGCAATTCCTCTATGCAGATAAGCCGTAGCAGTAGTCATCCCAAGCTCTATCGCCTGGTTAAAATCAGGAAGAGCCGCTCGAACATTCCGGAGCGAATAGTTTACGAGCCCACGCGTGTAGTATGCCGAAGGTTTCGAGGGGTCGAGTTCAATTGCCCGGTTCGCATCAGCGATGGCTTCCGCACTTTTGCCGGTTGCACCGAAACAGAATGCTCGTCCGGCCACGGCGCGATACAGCGTCGGGTCCAGCTCTATCGCCTTTGTAAAGTCGTCGATCGCTTCGGTACGCTGCAACGCCTTCGCCCGCAACTCACCGCGCTCGACAAATGGCGGTGCAAATGACCGATCGATCTCGATGGCCTTTGAATAGTCGGCAACGGCCCCGGCAACATCTCCGGCCTTTTGTCGTTCGTTACCTCGCAAAAAATAATCGTTGGCGGTGGTCTGAGCGAACAGAGCGGGAACGCAAAGAACTCCAAATAGGAAAAGTGCGAAAAGAGTAGGTTTCATTTTTCCAGCTCCTGTTCGAGCAATCGTAAAAGTGGTATTGGACGCGATGAGTATAACACCTTCCGCCCGGAAATCGCGCAAAAAAAGTAGAGCGTCAAGAGCCCTTCTCGATCCCGTATCGGGATATTTTTAGATACAGTCCGCGGCGGGTGACGCCGAGTTCGTTGGCGACACGCGAGATGTTCCAGTTGTGGCGTGATAACGCGGCTCGAATGAGCTGCATTTCGAGATCTGAGACCGCGTCCTCGAGTGTGCCGCCGGTCGGGATGTTTGAGAACGGTGTAAACGAGCCGTCATAGGTCGCGATCGGTTTGACACGCGAATCGGTATCGAAGGGCGTCAAAGGTTGGGCGCTGCGTTTGAGTTCGGGCGAAAGATGGTCGGGCGTGATTATCTCGTTATCGACGGCTCGAGCCACTACGCGCTGTATTTCATTACAGAGCTGACGGACGTTGCCTTCCCAATTGCAGACCATGAGCATGTCTATCGTCTGCGGGGTAAAAGTCACATTATGCTTCTCAAACCGGGTCGAATAATGATCCACATAATAATTAATGATCGGCGGTATTTCAGAGCGGCGTTCGCGAAGCGGCGCTACTCGCAGACGAATAACATTGAGCCGGTAGTAGAGGTCCTCGCGGAAAGTGCCGTCAGCGACCTTTTCCTCCAGCGGCATATTGGTCGCGGCGATGATCCGTACATCTACCTTAAGCGGTTTTTTCTCGCCGAGCGGCTGTATCTCGCCTTCCTGTAAAAAACGCAGTAATTTTGGCTGGACGTCGAGCGGCAGATCGCCGACCTCATCGAGGAAGAGCGTTCCGCCATCGGCTGTTCGGATGGTTCCGGGTGAATCATTTACAGCGCCCGTAAACGCTCCCTTTTTGTATCCAAAAAGATGGCCCTCGGCCAGTTCTTTCGGGACGGCCGTACAGTTGAACGGCACGAAGATCCTATCCTTTCGTTTTGAGAGGGTGTGTATAGCACGGGACACAAGCTCTTTGCCGGTGCCAGATTCGCCAGTGACCAGCACGGTCACATCAGACGAGCGGATCTTGTAAACCTCCTCGACCAGAGCGGTCATTGCCGGTGACGAATGAATGAAGCCGGGCATCAGACTATTGGACGTGTATGGGCTTACATCGGTCTCGGTGGGCTGCGTTTTATCACGTTCCCGAAAAGCGACAAGATCCATTCCCAGCTCAACTACACGAAGAAGTGGCTGCAATGAACTCTCGTCGGTGAGAACAGCTCCCGAAGCCGGATTTATTATCAGCACCGCTGGCTCGGCCGCAGTGCCGCGAAGATGGAAAACGGAAAGGTTCTTTGATCGGACAAATGCTTTTTCCTCGCCTTTCAAATGGGCTTCGTTAAGTTTTCCGGCAAGCTCATTGCTTTCCGGCGGCGAATAGCCGTGCGTAATGAAAGGATAAAGCCGCTTCTTTTCATTGTATTGAGCAATGACGATCTTTTTCGCGTTGCTTTCTTGCTGTAGAACCGCGACCAGTTCGCGAAACAGTAGTTCGCGTGACGCCGTAGCCTCCGCCAGCCGAACTGTAAGCAGTTGGGAAACTACCGAATTCGTCCGCTTTTCTTTTTGGCCGGTGCTGGCGTAGCCGTTTGAGCGTCCTTTTTGAATCTGTGCGAGTGCCTTAGAAGCTTCTTGTTCGAAGGCTGAGACACCGAGCTTTCTGAAAATATCTGCGGCTGAACTGATGTGTCTCGTCGCACGTTCACCATTGCTGGCATCGAGATGGGCACCGAGCAAAAGGTGCATTAGACCCGTGTGATACAAGTCCTCAGCCGCCTCAAAAACAGTAAGGCCGCGACTAAAATGGTGGATCGCGAGTTGCTCGTCTTGATCCTCAAGGGCAGCAAGGCCGCGAATTCGCTGAATATTACCAAGTACGAAGAAATCAGTCGACGGATCAGTATCTTCGATCGCGTTTAGAGTGTCTTCACATTCGTCGAGACCACCTTGCTGTAGATGGCTCTCAGCGAGAACAAGCCCGGCCATATTCGCGTAGTGCTTATTGCCAGTCTGGTTACAGAGATCGAGTGTCTCCTTTGCCTCGGCCCCGGCTTTTTGCGCTCGTCCCTGGGCTAGATAGCAGCGGGCAAGCATCCGCTTTGCCTGTATCGTGTACCACGTGTGTTTGAACTTGCCAGCCCATTTTACCGACTTATCAATAAGCGCCTCGGCCTCATCGAGATTGCCTCGCAAAAGCTCTAGTTCGCCGAGCGATTCGTATATTCCGGCGACGTGGTCATAGTTTTCCTTTAGACCGATCTCCAGGGCCTTGAGGATCATCCGTTCAGCCTTAGCCCATTCACCGATCAAGATAAGATGGAGACCGAGATTGTTGTAGGCAATGACCTTATTAAGTGCGTGTTCGGTCTGGTCAAAAAATTCAATGGACTTTTCAAGACAGTCAATACCATCCTGCGGCCGCCGGAGGAACCAATAGGCGCCTGACATATCCGTATATAGCTTGCCGAGCATGAACGGTGCCGAATTGCCGCCAATGATGTTGATGCCAAGCTCAAAATTCTCGATCGACCGCTCGCTGTTGCCCTCTTGATGATAGCTGTTCGCGATCTCGCGATATGCCTCGGCCATGCCCAGCCAGTTGCCTGTTTCGCGAAAATGCTCAAGTGCATTCTGCGCATGGTCACGACAGATCGGGTACTCAGCGAGCTTTCGGTAAACGCGCGCGAGGGCGATGTCGACACTTCCAAAAAGGTGTCTGAGTTCGTTTTGCTCGGCCTTCTCACGGTTTTCTTTGAGCAGCGTAATCGCCCGCGGTTGGTCGCCTGTTAGGTTGTAGGCGATCGCAAGTTGGATCGCGATCTTGATCTGAGTTTCAGCGTCGAGAGCGGTGAGATTCTTTTCGTCTGCAAATGGCTCGATCGTTTCGAATGATTCCTTGTATCGCCCAGCAGTTTCGAGCGTAAACGAAAGGAGCCGTTTGAGGTGTGCCAAATTGACCGGCGTATGGTCGAAGGCGTCGATCGTATTTACCAACAGGGTCTCCGCATCCAGCGATTGCCCATCGCGGAGCTTTTGCCCGACGGAACTAAATACCTTATCGATGCTATCGTGAGAGATAGCCCGAGCAGCGGCCTGAGCTGAACGAGTAGACGAACTGCGCGGCGAACCACTCACGGTATTTTGATCCCTCTTCATTTGTCGGTAGCTGACAAAACGACCAATCCTCTGCGGGTTTCAAATCCCGACGGAGAAAATCCACAAATTGAATACTAAGTAAACAGCGCAAATGAAACTTAACAGAAAAAAATCGCTTCGTCTACATCTTTTTTCTCCCATTCCCTCCTATCTGCACGGAGATAAGTGAGAAGTTCGAAGGTATAGGGTATAAAGGTAATCTGTATGCCTGAGTTTCCCGACATCGGCGGCGGCGGCGAAGTATTGGTCGAGAAAAAGACCAAGCTCGAAAAGCCAAAGCTTTTTAAGGTCATTCTCCACAATGACGATTTTACGACGATGGATTTTGTCGTTTTCGTCCTCCAATACGTTTTTTCGCTGTCCGAGGCGGAGGCGTTCACGATAATGCTAAAAGTCCACAACGATGGCCTCGGCATCGCCGGTGTTTACCCATTCGAGATAGCCATGATGAAGAGCAACAAGGCGATGAATCTGGCAAAGGCGAGGGAGTATCCGTTACTGTGTACTGTGGAGGAGGAATAGAAGTTTTGCGTGGAGAACTCACTTTGACGGCTGAGATAACAGATATTTCTGCGAACGGAATTTGGCTGCTACTCGACGGCGAGGAGAAGTTCCTTTCATACGAGGATTCTCCATGGTTCCGTTTCGCGACGGTGGACGAGGTGCTCACCGTAGAGCGTATAGCACCACATCATCTGTACTGGGAAAAACTCGATGTCGATATTCATGTAGATTCTATCGATCATCCGGAACAGCATCCGCTTAAGGCTAAAGTGAACCGTACCGTTCACGTTCCTCAGACTTAGCGCGTAAAGAGGGCGAGCGTAGATTGTTTCACCGAGTCTCAGGCCATAAAAATGGCTTGAGGCTTTTTGATTTGCTGGTTCCTAGCACAAATGCGAAATTCTGCGGCGCAAATGCTAAAATCTAGACTTTTATGACGGAAGAACTTGATCTGAAGAAAACTGTAAATCTGCCGCGAACCAATTTTTCGCAAAAGGCGAATCTTGGGCAGATGGAGCCTGCACGTTTGAAGAAATGGCAGGAGATGGGGCTGTATGAACAGGTGATTGCGTCGCGTGAAGGACGGGAGAAATTTATCCTTCACGACGGGCCGCCGTACGCGAATGCTGATATTCACATCGGTACCGCTCTCAATAAGATACTAAAGGATTTCGTCGTAAAGACGCGTTCGATGATGGGCTATGAGGCGCCGTACGTGCCGGGCTATGACTGTCACGGGCTGCCGATCGAGACGATTGTCGAGAAAAAGTTGGCCGAAAAGGGCAAGAACAAAGCTGATATTCCCGTCGCGTCGTTTCGCCGCATCTGCCGTGAACACGCCTCGACGGCGATGAACAATCAGACGCGAGACTTTCAGCGGCTCGGCATCCTGGGCGAATGGAAAGATCCGTATCTGACGATGTCACCCGAGTACGAATCGTCAACCGCTCGGCTTTTTGGCAAGTTTCTCGAACGCGGTTTTGTTTACAAAGGTTTGCGGCCCGTTTACTGGTGTATTCACGATCAGACGGCCCTCGCGGAGGCTGAGGTCGAGTATCGCGAACACACGTCGCCGTCGGTATATGTAAAGTTTCCCCTAAAAACAGACCCCGCTGAGATCAATGGTGCGTTGGCCGGAAAGAATGTGTTCGTGGTGATCTGGACGACGACGCCGTGGACACTGCCCGCGAATCTCGGCATCGCGGTACATCCTGATTTTGATTATTCGGCGGTCGAGGCGAACGGCGAGGTCTATATCGTTGCGAGCGAGCTAAGTGCTGCGTTCGCAGAGACGTGTGGGTTTGAGACGGTTACCGAACTTGCCCGGTTCAAAGGGTCAAAACTCGACCGAATGGAAGCTCGGCACGCATGGCTTGACCGCACATCGCTCATCATGAACGGCGACCACGTCACATTGGGCGAGGCCGATGCTGAGGTTGAATTAGACGTCCGTTTTGAGAGCAAGACGTCAAAAAAATCAGGAACGGGCTGTGTCCATACTGCTCCGGGCCACGGTGCGGATGACTTTGCGATCGGCAAGAAATACGGGCTTGAGGTCTATGCTCCGCTTGACGCGGCCGGCAGATTTACCGGCGAGGTCGAACACTTTGCGGGAATGAGCGTCTTTGAAGCTAATCCGAAGATCGTCGAGTTCCTTCGCGAAAGCGGTGCTCTGCTCAGCGTCGAGAAATACGATCACCGATACCCGCATTGTTGGCGATGTAAGAACCCGGTCATTTTTCGAGCGACTCCGCAATGGTTCGTCTCGATGGACGAGGCGGTCGGCGGAAGCAGTTTACGAAAACGGGCGATGGACGAGATCGCCGCAGTCAAGTGGCATCCCGCGTGGGGCGAGGGCCGGATGAACAATATGTTCAAGGGGCGGCCCGACTGGTGCGTATCTCGGCAGCGTTCGTGGGGCGTTCCGATACCGGTTTTTTATTGCCAGGGTTGTGACGAAGCGGTCGCTGACCCGAAGATCGTCGATCATGTCGCGGACATTTTCGCCCAGGAAACCGCAGATGCGTGGTACGCACGGCCTGAGAGCGAGCTGCTTCCTGAGGGTTACACGTGCGCAAAATGCAACGGTGCCGATTTCCGTAAAGAGACTGATATTCTCGACGTTTGGTTCGACTCGGGTTCGAGCTGTGTTGCCGTATTGGAGACGCGTGGTGACACGCTGCGGTTCCCGGCAGATGTATATCTCGAGGGCGGCGACCAATATCGCGGGTGGTTCAATTCGTCCTTGAGTTGCGGTATTGCGGCCCACGATGCTGCCCCGTATAAACAGATCATCACACACGGATGGGTCGTCGATGGCGAGGGTAAAAAGCAGTCAAAATCGCTCGGCAATGTTACGGCACCGCAGGAAATAATAGACCGTTCGGGTGCGGATGTGCTGCGTCTGTGGGCGGCGGCTGTTGACTACACCGAGGACGTTCGTTGTTCGGACGAGATACTTCTTCGTGTTGTGGATGCGTATCGCAAGATGCGCAACACGCTGCGATATGCGCTTGGCAATCTTGCTGGATTTGATCCGTCTGCGGACGTTGTGTCAGCCGATCAAATGGAAGAGGTCGACCGCTGGGCACTCGCCAGCCTCAACGAACTATCGAAAAAGGTCGTAGCCGCGTACGAGGCATATGATTTTCAGGCGGCGTACAATGCTCTCTACAACTTTTGCACGGTTACGCTGTCGGCACGGTATTTTGACATCATTAAAGATCGGCTTTACATCTTTGCTCCACGATCCGTCGCGAGACGCTCGGCCCAGACAGTTTTGTACGAGATAGCGGATTCGCTTTGCCGTTTGATGGCGCCGATGTTGGCGTTTACGGCAGATGAGGCGTGGGAAAATCTGCCGGGTGAGCGTCCCGTGTCGGTACACATGGCTGAATTTCCGGCCCGTAGTGATGCCGACAACTCGGCATTGATCAATCGCTGGGAACGCATCTTCACCATCCGCGACGAAGTACTCAGAGCGCTCGAAACCGCCCGTAATGAGAAGCAGATCGGCTCATCCCTTGAGGCAAAGGTGGTTCTGACAACCGACGCCGAGACGACACGATTCCTGCTCGACTATTACGAACAGCTAAGATACATTTTTATCGTGTCTCAAGTCGAGGTTCGCGAGGGCGAGAAGCTGGGTGTCGATATTCAGAGGGCCGATGGGAATAAATGCGAACGTTGTTGGAATTATTCGACCCGAGTCGGCGAGTTTGACGAATATCCAACGGTTTGTGAACGCTGCGCCGACGCCCTGCCTGAGATCGTACAGGCAACGTCAGCTTAGGAGATATTATGTTGAAACAGGCGATCATAATTTGCGCCGTCATTTTTTCGGTTGCTGGTATTGCGGTCGGTCAGAGCGTCTATACTCGTGAAAAAAGCTCGACCGAGCGCAAGGCGATACTCGACGCACTTCGCGTTCCGGTCGAGAGGGAGATGAGGCAGAAGATCATCTTTGTTGTTGACAACTTCAAGATCCAAGGCAATTGGGCATTTGTCAGTGGAACTCCGCAAAATTCAACCGGCGGACCGCCAGATCTATCAATTACTCGGAGAAACGAGGGCGAAGATATGTTTGACGACAATTTTTTTGGGCTGCTCAAGCGAACCGGCGGAAAATGGAAGGTCGTGACCCACGCTCTTGGCTGTACCGATGTTTGCTACGCAAACTGGTGGAAGAAATATCGGGCACCTAAGGCGATATTTCCTTATACCGAATAACTATGGCGAAACACCAACCGCTATCGCCCCGTAGTTAGTTGGATAAGAAAGGAAGATCGAGAACAAGATATTTACGTCCGAGCCGAAAGCTCCGGCCGAGCCGAAAAAGCCCTAAGTGAACAAACGCGACATCATCTGGAAATTAGCCTATCTTGCCATTTCGGGCGGCGTCTTCCTGGTCGACCAGACCTCGAAAGCTTGGGCCGTAAAAAGCTTGCGAACCGGTGGCGATAAGCAAGTGATCTCGGGATTTCTCAATTTCGCTTATGCCCAGAATACTGGCGTAGCTTTCTCGATGCTCGATGATCATGGCGATGCGGGACGTTGGGGTTTGTCGGTGGTTGCGATGGTCGCCGCCGTACTCGTGCTCTACTTTTTCTGGCGTACTCCGCGCAGTGACGACCGGATCCTGGGTGCCCTGGCTCTTTTGCTCGCCGGGATCGCGGGTAATGTTGTCGACCGTCTAAGACTCGGCTACGTCATCGATTTTATCGACATACAGTTTGGCTCGTGGCATTATCCAACGTTTAATGTGGCCGATGCGGCCATCTGCATTGGCGCGGGCTTGCTCGTACTCGACCTTTTCCTCGCTAAACGACGGACACCTGCGTCCGATAGCGAGCCAGCGACAAACAATTAGAAATGTATCCTGAACTATTCCGCATTGGCACTTTTCCTGTCACGACCTACGGCATTTGGCTGGCGCTGGGGATGTTGTTTGGTCTGTTTGCGGCATCGCGTTTGGCGGCACGCGACGGGCTGAAACGCGACCACATATATGATCTCGGGCTCTGGACGTTGGTTGGCGGACTTGTGGGTTCAAAGGTGCTGATGATCATGGTCGAGCCCAGTGTTCAGATCTTCACCCTTGATTTTCTACGGAGCGGCGGCGTTTTTTACGGCGGACTTATTGGCGGCTTTCTGGCGGTCGTTATTATCGTTCGGATGTACAAGCTGTCATTTTGGAAGGTTGCTGATGCTTTTGCTCCCGCAGTTGCTCTTGGCCAGGCATTTGGGCGCCAGGGCTGCTTTGCCGCCGGCTGCTGCTGGGGAAAGGAAACGGCGTCTGCGATCGGCGTTCATTTTACCGACCTCGGCCACGACTACACCGGTGTTCCTGTCTATGGTCCCGACCACACAGACCTTTTTCTCTATCCGACGCAGCTGATCGAATCCTTTACGATGCTCGCCGTCTTCGGATTTCTATACTGGCTTCACCGGCATAAGAAATTTGATGGACAGATACTTATAATCTACGGTATCATTTACTCCTTAGTTCGTTTTTCAATTGAATTTATCCGCGACGATCCGCGTGGTGACCTTTGGGGTATGACGAGCCTAACCGGCCTGTCCACCTCCCAGCTAGTCAGTCTCGTGGTTTTTATCGCCGCAGTGGGATTTTTGTTCTGGAGACTACGATCTGCCGAGCCTCGGCCAGTTCACCCTGACAAGCCGTGACTCGCTCTTCGTATGAGGAGGAGAGAAAGTATGCGAAGAACTTTTTGTTTGGTCTTTGCGATGGCGGCGGTATGCGCCAATTTCGTCGCTGCGCAGGATGATAGTGAGCTGCGCATGAAAAAGGCCCTAGAGGGCCGGCTCGTGCTTGTCAAGATAGACCTGCCCGCGATAGATACTGGGGTTGATCTAATTGTTGACAACACAGATGTTAGCTACAATTCTGTCAGCTGTAACAATCTTTTGAAGGAATACGGCGTTGCGGTCAAGAATGGGAGTCGCGCGAGGATCACCGGCGTCGAGATCACCGGCAAAGGAATAGTGATCGATCTCGATGGCGGCGGACTGCCGGGAGCGGACTGGGCTGTTGGAAACCTAAAGCTTACGGAACCTGCGCCGCTGGCCAAGTCTGACCGCGAGGTCGAACTCGAACGGCAACTTCACTCTGATCCTAACGCAAGCATGGCCAACTATTTGCGAAGCGAGATCGAGAACGAACGCCAGCGACGCTACGCTCAAGACGATCGCAATCGCGACGCTTTTAAGCGGGTTGAGCGCCTCAGAAGTGATTATATCTCGGAAAATAGAAAGAATTGGGGATCCAAAGTGACCGTTGTTGTTCGTTCCCGGAAAGAGTCGATCACGATGCGAGATCTGGTCAAAGCACTCGCCAAATATGTGGAGCTATTGCCGAGTGAAAAGCCCGGACAATAGCGAAACTAGGGACGACTCGCGGTTCGTCGTCGAATTGGCCGAGGCGGGCACAAGGCTCGATGCGTTTTTGGCGGAAAGGATTGAGGGGTGGTCGCGCTCACGTCTGCAGGGGTTGATCGCGAACGAAGACGTTTTGGTCAACGACGGCGCCGTCAAATCGTCGTATAAGATCAGCGAAGGCGATGAGATCGAGGTCGATCTCGTCGAGGCTCCGGCCGGCCGGTTTGAGCCTGAGAATATCCCGCTCGATATCGTTTACGAGGACGAATTCCTCGCCGTCATCAACAAGCCCGCAGGAATGGTCGTACACCCTGGAGCCGGCGTCCAGAGCGGGACGCTGGCAAATGCGATCGCGTTTCATTTTGAATTCGAACAATCTGAGCTTCCCGACCGCCAGTCGGAGCTGAGAGTCGGCATCGTTCACCGCCTCGACAAAGACACTTCCGGCCTCATCGTCGTCGCCAAATCGGATGAGATACACGAAGCTCTCTCAGCTCAGTTTCGCGAACGTCAGGTTTTTAAGTCTTACATTGCCCTAGTCCATGGTTTGACCGAGCAGACCGGCGGAAAGATCGAGGCGCCCATCGGCCGCAATAAGCACAATCGCCTCCGGATGAAGGTTGCGAACCACGGCCGCAGTGCTCTCAGCCTGTGGAAGGTGTGTCAGCGTTACGAAAAATTCACGCTCCTCGACGTCGAGATCAAAACCGGTCGTACACACCAGATACGCGTCCATATGGCGTACATAAATCACCCCGTCGTAGGAGACGAGATCTACAACGAAGGCCGTGACAATACCGTCGCGGATGTCGAGATCCGCCACGCCATCGGCGGCCTCAACCGCTTTTTCCTCCACGCCGAACGGCTGGAATTCACACATCCGAAAACGGGTGAACGGCTAGAGTTTACCCAGCCGTTGCCGGCGGAATTAAAGGATTTCACAAAATTACTTTGAACGCCATGCCGGGAACGCACCCGCCCTCGGGTGCAAAAGCGTTCCGCTTCGGGACGCTGACGAAGCAGGGTTTATTCAAGTTGAATATGACAGAACTCATCACGCCGGAGGAACCGGCGTTTGCACGCGAGGGCGCGTGCGTTCCGGCCAGGGGTGGAATTTTGTATGATGTGTTGAAAGGCGAATATTGAAGGTAAAGATCCAAGATTCTGGCACAGTCGTGGTTATCTTCCGCACTTTGACGATGAAGGCTTTACACAGTTCATCACCTTTCGTCTCGCTGACTCCGTGCCAGAACAGGTCCTGGAAAAATGGCGAACCGAACTCGCGGCTGACGAGATAACAGACGCCGACTTCGCCGCCGGATCGAATATTATCTTGACCAAAACTATGGTGCGGGGCATCTGTGCGACAGGCGTATTGCGACGATCCTTCAGGAAACACTACTAACGTGGGATGCGGACCGGTACCGCCTCATCTCGTGGGTGATAATGCCAAATCACGGGCACATCCTGCTAACGCCGATGGTCGGCGTCAAGGTCGCAGACATCATGCATTCGATCAAATCCTATACCGCCCACGAGGCCAACCGTGTACTTAACAGAAAAGGGAAGTTTTGGGCGAAAGAATATTTCGATCGCTATATTCGCGATAGCAGGCATTTTGCTAGTACGATAGCCTATATTGAAAATAATCCGGTCAAAGCCCGTCAATGTGATTCGCCCGAGCAATGGCCGTACAGTAGTGCTTACTTTAAGGCATAGTCGGCCTAAATGTTGAAAATGCGTTGTCTGCCAGGAATACTTTCGCCGGGAACGCACCCGCCCTCGGGTGCAAAAGCGTTCCGCTTCGGGACGCTGACGGGCTGGGATTTTATCAACTTGAAAGATACCAAAAGTTCACGACGCCGGAGGAACCGGCGTTTGCACGCGAGGGCGCGTGCGTTCCGGCCAATATGATGAAGAGTTTATTTGTAGTTGTTTTCTTGGTGGCGATGGTTTTTTCGGCGGCGGTACTTGGGCAGGCTAAGTTCAACATTATTCCAAAGCCGGAAACCATCGAACCGGGCGACGGAACCTTTGTATTCAATCGCAAGACCAAGCTAGGGGCGATCCGTCCAGAGGGTCGTCGTGTAGCCGAAGCCTTTAACAGGCTGACTCAGCAAATGTATGGTTTCAAGCTTGAGATCACGCAAAGCGCGAAAAAGAATGTGATCTATTTTGTGCCGGCTCCTGGAGTACGGGGCAAGCCCGTAGGTGAATGGCACACAATCGATGTTGAGCCCGATTTTATTAGGATAACTGGGCAAGAGAACGGGATGTTTTACGCGGCGCACTCTCTGCTTCAGATGTTTCCCGTAGAGATCAAGAGAGAGGCGAAGATTCCAGTTGTAAAGATCAGGGACAAACCCCGCTTTCCCTATCGCGGTATGCACCTCGATGTTGCTCGGCATTTTATGCCGGTTTCGTTTGTTAAGAAGTACATCGATCTGATGGCGCAGTACAAGTTTAATCAGTTTCACTGGCATTTGACGGACGACCAGGGTTGGCGGGTCGAGATCAAGAAATATCCGAAGCTGACTGAGATCGGGTCAAAGCGGAGCGAGAGTCACGATGGGGTTTACTCGACGATCTTCAAGGGCGACGGGCGCCCGGTTGCGGGATTTTACACGCAGGACGAGATCAGGGATGTGGTCGCGTATGCAAAGGCACGCTATGTCAACGTGATCCCCGAGATCGAGTTGCCGGGGCACGCGTCGGCTGCGTTGGCGGCGTATCCGGAATTTGGATGTAAGACGGACTACAAGTACGAGGTCAAAAAAACTTGGGGCATTTTCAAAGAGGTGTATTGCCCGACGGACGCGACATTTAAGTTTCTCGAGGATGTTTTGGATGAGACGATAAAGCTCTTTCCCGATTCGCCGTACATACATATCGGCGGTGACGAGGTTTTGAAAGACTTCTGGAAGGAATCGCCCTTTGTGCAGGAATTGATGAAACGCGAGAACCTCAAGGACGAGCACGAGGTGCAGAGCTATTTCGTTGGACGCATCGAAAAGTTCGTCAATTCAAAAGGCAAAAAGATCATCGGCTGGGACGAGATACTCGAGGGCGGCGTGGCACCGAACGCGACCATAATGAGCTGGCGCGGAATGAAGGGCGGCATCCAGGCGGCCAAGGAAAAACACGACGTCATTATGACGCCGACCGATTTTTGTTATTTCGACTATGGCCAGGGCGACCCGGCGTACGAGCCGCTCAATATCGGCGGATATGTGCCGCTCGAAAAGGTTTACAGTTTTGAGCCTGTCCCGAAAGAGCTGACCGCCGACGAACAAAAATACATCATCGGCGGCCAGGCAAATATCTGGACCGAGTATCTCGAAACGCCTGCGGCTGTCGAATATATGGCGTTCCCTCGAATGCTTGCCTTGAGCGAGGTGCTTTGGTCAAAAAAAGAAGACCGCTACTTTCCTGATTTCCAGCGGCGTCTTGCCGCCAATCTGCCGCGTCTCGACGCTCAAAATGTAAATTATCGAATACCGGAGCCGCCGGGATTGCGGAATGTGGTAATACCACGAGATAGAGATTTTGTGATCGCAAATATTGCGTCGCAAATCCCCGGTGCCCAGGTTCTGTTCACGACTGACGGAAGCACTCCAAATGAAAAATCGCTTCGTATCCCGGCGAAGTTTCTTGCAAACCCCCGAGATGGCGAGACATTGACGCTCAAAACGATCGTGGTGCTGCCATCGGGCCGAAAGAGTTCGGTATATGCGGCCACATTTATACGCAAAGACTATGTGGCGGCTGTCGAACCCGCAGGCAAAACGGCAGGTGTCGCGTACTCGCTTTATGTTCCCAGCAATGCATTTGCCCAAGACACGCCGGCGAAGAAGGGAGAATCAAGATCGATTGGCTTGCAGCAATTCGCACAGGTGCCAAATTTTAAGGATTCGTTTGGCGTGACATTTGATGGGTATATCAATGTACCTGCGGACGGTATTTACGAGTTTCAGGTCGATTCGACATGGGACGCGAGCTTATCGATCGGGGGAGAAACATTGATCGATGAGGCGGGAACAAAAGAACGGGCGATCAGATCGGCGATCATTCCGCTCAAGGCCGGCTGGCACAAGTTCGCCGTGCACTATGATCATCGCGGCGGCGAAATGTTTTTCCGGGTCCGCTGGGGACTCAAAGGCCAGGGCCTCAGACAGATCGGCGGCGGCGAACTGGTGCATTAGCCGGGAACGCACCCGCCCTCGGCTGCAAAGCGTTCCGCTTCGGGATGCTGACGGGCGTGGGATTCATTCGAGTTGAAGTGGCCGACACGTCCCACGCCGCAGGAACTGGCGTTTTGCAGGCGAAGCCGCCTACGTTCCCGGCATGATCTGACACCTCATTTGGAGAATAATTTGACACTATGACTAATATTTCAAGACGTGACCTATTAAAAACCGGAGTTGTGGCAACCGTGGCGGCCTCTTTGACCGGAACAGCGGATGCAGCTCCGGCGGCGAGATCGATGATCGGCGTGCCATTTGAAAAGCTCGACAAGGTCCGGATCGGCATTGTCGGTGTCGGCGAACGCGGAAAGTCGATGATCCATGATTTCCTCGGCATCGAACATCTTGAGATCACCGCCCTGTGCGACAACGTCAAGGCAAATGCGGACGAGGGCAAGGCGATGCTCGAAAAGGCAGGGCGGCCGTCGCCGGCGATGTACACGGACGGCGATCGAGCGTTTGAAAAGCTATGCGAACGCGACGACATCGATTTTGTCTATTCGCCCACACCGTGGGAATGGCACGCTCCCGTAGCTCTCGCCGCGATGGAAAACGGCAAGCATGTCGGCGTCGAGGTGCCGATGGCGACGACGATGAAGGACCTGTGGAAGCTGGTTGACACGTCAGAGCGAACCCGTCGCCATTGCATAATGTTTGAAAACTGCTGCTACGATTTTAATGAGATGCTGGTGCTAAATCTGGTTCGCGGCGGTGTCTTTGGCGAGATCACGCATGGCGAAGCCGCTTATCTGCATGACCTTCGCACGATCCTAAACGAGGGCCGCAGCGAAGGGCTCTGGCGGCGTGCGTGGCACACACGGCTAGACGGCAATCTCTATCCGACGCACGGCCTAGGCCCGGTCGCGAACTATATGAACATCAACCGCGGCGATAAATTTGATTATCTCGTGTCGATGTCGTCACCCTCGCGGAGCCTCGATCTCTTTCGCGAACAGACTGTGCCGAAAGACTCGCCTAAGTGGAAAGAAAAATACATCGCCGGTGATATGAACACAACGCTGATCAAAACCGCTAAGGGCCTTTCGATCAAGGTGCAGCACGACACATCGACGCCGCGTCCGTATGACCGCATCAATCTGATCCAGGGCACCAAGGGCCTGTTTCGCGATTATCCGGCGCGGATCATGGTCGAGGGCCAGCCGGAAAAACATCGATTTACAAATCTCGATAAATACAAAGAGAAATACACTCATTGGATGTGGAAACAACTCGGCGACGAAGCCAAGAATGCGGGCCACGGCGGCATGGATTTCATAATGGCGTGGCGGCTCATACAGGGCTTTCGCGAGGGGTTGGTCCCAGACATGGATGTCTATGACGGAGCGAGCTGGTCGGCGCCATTCCCGCTCAGTGCCGAGTCGGTCGCCAAGGGCTCAATGCCTGTAAAGATACCCGATTTCACACGCGGAAAATGGACAGCAAAACGTGACACGCTGGTTTAGATATGCCGGGAGCGCACCCGCCCTCGGGTGCAAAGCGTTCCGCTTCGGGACGCTGACGGGCGTGGTGATAATTCAAGTTCGGAGACATCCGGCACGCACGACGCCGGAGGAACCGGCGTTTTGCAGGCGAGGGCGCCTGCGCTCCGGCCGATGAGATGAAAAGTATGCTTAAAGGATTTTTCTTACTGCTGACCGCTCACTGCCTACTGCTTACCGCTTTTGCCCAGAGCAAGGACTACACGAAATGGGTCAATCCTTTCATCGGGACGGGCGGACACGGGCATACGTTTCCCGGTGCGACGATGCCCTTTGGAATGGTCCAACTATCGCCCGACACACGCATCGATAACTGGGACGGATCGAGCGGCTATCACTACTCCGACGACATCATCTACGGCTTTTCGCACACACATCTGAGCGGAACGGGAATCCCGGATGGGTGCGATATTTTGTTTATGCCATATATCGGCTCGCCAACTGCCTTTGATGCCAAAGAAGGCGATAAATCAGTCAACGGTTACGCATCAAAATTCTCTCATACGAACGAGAAGGCTGAGCCGGGCTACTATTCGGTGAAGCTTGACGATGAAGGGATTCTGGCTGAGTTGACCTCGACGACCCGTGTAGGTTTGCACCGATACACATTTCCGCAAACCAACAGTGCCATGGTCACGCTCGATCTTAAATGGCGCGATAAACTGCTCGACTCGAAGATCACGAGAGTGAGCGGTCGTCGGATCGAAGGCTATAGGCGGTCTAGTTCTTGGGCGAAAGATCAAGATATTCATTTCGTTGCCGAATTCTCACGCCCTGTTACGGCTTTTCTGAATCGAGGCCTCCATAGCGGCGACCTGGAGAATGTCGAAAACAAAAAGGCAATTTTCCATGTTGATGGTGGCAATGGCGGGATCGTCATGATCAAGGTCGCGATCTCCCACGTCTCCATCGAAGGGGCTCGCAAGAATCTTGAGGCCGAATTGCCGTACTGGGATTTTGACAAGGTCCGTGCTGATGCAAAGGCGGCGTGGAACAAAGAGCTGAGCAAGATCGAGGTATCGGGAGGGACCGATGATCAAACGACGACTTTTTACACGGCGCTGTATCACACGATGATCCACCCGAATATCTTCAATGACGTTGACGGGCAATATCGAGGGCATGACCGGAAGGTTCATTCCTTGCGGAACGCGGACGCCCTCGTCCGCACTGAGGGCCGCTTCGGCCCGAACGGACCTGCCAAACTTAAACCGCCCGGGAGCCCCGAG
>JBATDM010000072.1:0-2528 GCA_049663465.1 Pyrinomonadaceae bacterium | reverse complement strand
ACCGCAGGTAGCCTGCCTGCGGTCCGGCGACAGATTTTTGAAACAAACCTCATCCGTCGGCGTATATTGATTGTGGAGGCACTTTGGTAATATGCGGGAACCTTTACTAGCTGGCATCTTGAGTTTGTTAATACCTGGACTCGGTCAGATTTATAACGGAAGAATTATTATTGGAATAATTTGGCTAGTGCTGACCGGATTTTCGTGGATCGGCTCAGCGGGGCTTTTGGGATGGGTCATCCATCTGATCGCCGCGTGGTGTGCATACAGTTTTGCTAAAGAATTTCCCGTAAGAGCCTGAGTCTCTTCATACGATCCTCCTCTTTGCCCGGTGTCCGATGACGCCGGGCCTTTTCATTTTGGACCGGGGGCGGTGGTCAATTTGGGAAGTTGTCAGTAGTCAGTTGTCAGTTGTCGGTGGTAGTATTGGTGGATTGTTATGATTCGAAAGCCTGCTCGGTCCCGGCATTCTTCGTCAAGATTATGCTTAAACCTGAGATCGATCTGAGAACTGGCAACTGATCACCGACCACTGACATATGGTTAGAGAAGGAATTCCATTCGTTATCGTGCCCGTGATAGTTGCCGCGGCACTTGGCCTGATCGGTTTGTGGCCGGTCGCCTTGGTGTTTGCCTTGCTTTCGGGATTTATGCTCTATTTCTTCCGCGACCCGCCGCGGACGATACCGGGCGAACACAATTTGATCGTGTCGGCAGCTGACGGCCGGGTGACACGGATCGAGGATAATGAAAATTCAAAGCTTGTCAGCGTATTCCTTTCACCGCTGGATGTGCATATTAACCGCTCGCCTATTTCGGGAAAAATAACAAACATTACTTATGTTGAAGGCAGAAAAATGCCCGCTACCAACGATGAAGCAAGTCTCGTGAATGAACGGAATTCGCTTGTCATAGAGGGCGAAGACATTACCGTAACGTGCACGCAGATCGCCGGAATTCTTGCACGCCGAATTGTCTGCTGGACAAAGTCGGGTGATAATCTTGAACGAGGACAAAAATTCGGCTTAATAAAATTTGGCTCGCGCACCGACCTGCTGATGCCGGGGAACGTGGAGATAAAAGTAAAAGTAGGCGACCGGGTTGTGGGTGGCGAGACGGTGATAGGAAAGTATTAATAACGGAAGCCTAGCGATTGCGTTCCTTATCTTGCCTTTCCATTCTTACATTTTATGGGTGACGAACAGACAAAACCGCCGCATCGCGGCCTGAAAAAGGGATTGTATGTAATTCCGACGCTCTTTACCGCCGCCAATGTAGCGATGGGATATTTGGCGGTGCTGTCTTCGATCCGCGGTTTTCAAGCATCAACTGTCGATCCGTCGCTTGCGGCAAGCTACTTCAATAGTGCCGGACTCGCGATCGGGCTGGCCATTCTCTTTGACACGATCGACGGGCGTATCGCACGTGCGACGCGAACCGCGACCGAGATCGGTGTGCAGTTCGATTCCCTTGCTGATGTTCTCACATTTGGCATCGCCCCGACGGCTCTTGTTTACGGCTGGGCTATCGCTCCCGCCTTCCCGGAAAACAGCCCGGGACACAATCTTGGCGTAATTCTTTTGTTCGGATTCTTGATGTGCGGAGCGTTTCGCCTCGCGAGGTTTAATCTACAGGCGACCCGGCCGGTCAAGCTCATCGCGGGGGCCACGAAGGTCGACAAAAAGGCCTTCGTTGGATTACCGATACCGCCGGCTGGTGGTCTGCTGGCCGCACTCGTTCACTTTGCCCCATCACCTTTTAGCCTGTATGGCGACACGACATCTCAGCTCTATGGCTACGCTCTGATGGCTCTGATCGTCGTTCTATCGATATTGATGATCAGCACCATCCGATATACCAGCCTGAAAGCCAGCGGCAGCGGACGGCAGGGCTTTTTTCTCGTTCTCGCACTTGCCGGGATCGGTATGGGAATTTGGTTCTACTCGGAATACGCACTGCTCGCTATAGCGGGAGTTTATGTAGCTCACGGCGTCATCTGGTGGCTGATCCGGCCGATATTTGTCAGACCAACAAAGGAAGCCGACGCTAATTGATCTGGCGTCGATCCAACGGGGTAACGCTAGCCTTTCTGCGGCGAAACGACCGTTCATCTTCAAAGTCAGTGACATCGTCCTCATAGTCGCGACCGCTCGCCACAAGCAACGCCATCAGCGTTAAGAACAATACGGATATCGCCGTAATGTGCAGCACAAAATCAAATAAACTATGAATAAGTATGGCGAAGATCCCGGCGATCGCCCCCGCTGCGACGCCCCTTCGGAACTTGTTCTTGACCGCGATGTTCCGCTTCCCTTCCCGAAAGATCAAGAAAAGGAATAGCCCGCCCAAGACGAGTCCGACCAGTCCGGCATCGGCGACGATCTGCAAATAGTCATTATGTGCCTGTTCAACCCGCTCAAACCCGCTCGCCGAGTCGGCCTGCGTGTACGCCTGTCCAAACGCACCTAATCCCGCACCAAACGGAAGGTGCTCCGAGATAACCCTGAGTGTGACGCTCCATATCTGGG
>JBATDM010000071.1:0-114879 GCA_049663465.1 Pyrinomonadaceae bacterium | reverse complement strand
ATCTTGTTATGTTCTTTAGCTGTCATCGTATTCTCCGTGAGCCTAAGGTACTTTGCTCTTATAGATTAGAACGAACCAATAGCACGTGGAGTTGCAAATTTCGGTCAATCTCGCTCGACGGCCATGGCAACGGAATTGCCGCCGCCGAGACAAAGAGCGGCCACTCCGCGTCTCACATCACGACGTTTCATTTCATAGAGCAAGCTTGTCAGAAGGCGGCTGCCGGAATTACCGATCGCATGACCGAGAGCGACAGCACCGCCGTTAACATTGACCTTTGCCATGTCGAGGCCGAGTTCTTTCATCACGCCGAGAGCCTGGACAGAGAACGCCTCGTTAAGTTCAAACAGGTCAACGTCGGCCATGTTCCATCCGGCTTTCGCGAGCACATTTTGAACTCCCTTCACCGGCGCCATCATGATCAGCTTTGGCTCAATCCCGGAAGTTGCGGACGCGACGACACGGCCAAGCGGTTCTATTCCCTGCCGTGCGGCATTATCCGCAGACGTCACAACCAACGCCGACGCTCCATCGTTGACGCCGGGAGCATTTCCCGCAGTTACGGTGCCACCATCTTTCTGAAAAGCAGGCCGGAGTTTGCCAAGGCTGTCAACTGTTGTGTCCGGCCGGACGGGTTCATCGTAATCGAGAATAATGGGATCGCCCTTTCTTTGCGGTATCTCGATGGGGATCAGCTCGTCAGCGAATCGTCCCTCCACCTGGGCCTCGGCGGCCTTGCGATGAGAATTGTACGCATATTCATCCTGTTCGCCGCGTGTGATCTGGTATTTCTCGGCAACGACCTCTCCGGTATTCCCCATGTGCCAATTCTCAAACGGACACCAAAGGCCATCGTGGATCATCAGGTCAGTAGCAGTCTGGTTTCCCATGCGGAATCCATCACGTGCCGTCTGCAACGCATACGGGATGTTGGACATCGATTCCATACCGCCCGCGACGACGTATTCCCAGTCGCCGAGCTGAACCGCTTGCGATGCGAGTGCAACCGCACGCAATCCCGAACCGCAGACCATGTTGATCGTCAATGCGGAGACTTCCGGGGGCAATCCGGCTTTGAGAGCCGCCTGTCGAGCCGGGGCCTGACCTTGCCCCGCAGGCACAACGCAGCCCATGATCACCTCGTTGACTTGATCTTCAGCGATCCTGGCCCGTTTCACTGCTTCCTTAATGGCTATGGCTCCGAGTTCCGGCGCCGAAAACCCTTTCAGCAAACCCTGAAATTTGCCCGTAGGCGTTCTTGCCGCACTTATAATTACTGCTTGTTTAATATTTGTCATTTATTTCTGTTTTCCTTGTACTGGTAAGAATCTATGAATTGTGTCAATCCTCTATTTTATGATGAAAAGTCCCCGTACTCAAGACCGAGGGGTTTCGAGGACCGCATACCGTTAAACCGACCTCGTGAAAGTTGTCTTTTCCTACAAACTCGTTTAAGTTTTGAGTATCTCAGATACAAAACTCTAATAGGCAGGTCTATCTAATGCGTTCAATATCCGTTCGTCTAGTTTTCTCGTTTTTTTCTGTTTCGTTGCTGGTTCTATTCCTCGGCACGATCTCGGTTTCGTCGCAGTCGCCCGCGGCTGGCAAAAGCGATTCGCTGAAGAATCTTCAATTTCGATTGGTTGGCCCTTTTCGCGGGGGACGTTCCGTAGCGGTCGAGGGGATAGTAGATCAACCGAATGTTTACTACTACGGAGCGACGGGCGGAGGCGTCTGGAAAACTACTGACAGTGGTGTCAATTGGACGAACGTGTCGGACGGGTTCTTCAAAACTGGCTCCGTCGGTGCCATCGACGCGGCGGATTCTGATCCGAACATCGTATACGTCGGGATGGGGGAGCACGCGGTTCGAGGCAATGTCTCAAGTGGAGACGGCGTATACAAGTCGGTCGATGGCGGAAAGACCTGGAAGAATGTTGGGTTGACGGAAACTCAGCAGATCTCACGTGTGCGCGTACATCCGAAAGATCCGAATATTGTGTATGTTTCTGCTCTCGGACACCTTTGGGGCAATAACGACCAGCGCGGCATTTTTCGAACGAAGGACGGCGGTAAGACGTGGGACAAGATCCTATATCGTAACTCGGAGACCGGTGCGAGCGATCTTATCCTTGACCCCTCAAATCCTAATACCATCTATGCGGCCTTCTGGCAGATCAGCCGAAAGCCTTGGCGAATGGACAGTGGCGGGCCTGGCAGCGGACTCTTCAAATCGACCGATGGAGGCGATACGTGGACCGAGATCTCTCGCAATCGAGGCCTTCCAAGCGGCGTGCTCGGAAAGATCGGCGTTGCAGTGTCACCCGTGAATTCTAATCGGGTTTGGGCGATGGTCGAGGCCAAAGAGGGCGGGTTATTTCGCTCCGATGACGGTGGTGAGAACTGGCAGCGAGTCAGTGAAAGTGCCGGTATTCGTCAACGGCCCTGGTACTATACGCGGGTTTATGCAGACACAGAGAATGAGAATACGGTCTACGTCCTGAATGTTCAGTTTCACAAGTCGATCGATGGTGGTCGTACCTTTAGCACGATCGGCGTACCTCACGGAGACAACCACGACCTTTGGATCAGTCCCAAAGACGCAAAGCGAATGATAAATGGAAACGATGGCGGCTCAAACGTCTCAAACGACGGTGGAGGCACATGGACCGAGCAGGATCAGCCGACGGCTCAGTTTTATCGCGTCACGACCGACAACGATTTTCCATACAATATTTACGGAGCGCAGCAGGACAATTCAACCATGAGGATCGCGTCGCGTTCCGACGGATTTGCGATCACTACAAATAATTGGTTCGCCGTCGGCGGCGGCGAATCCGGCTGGATAGCGCCGCATCCCGAAAACTCAAATGTTGTTTTTGCCGGCAGCTATGATGGCCTGCTGACTAAGTACGACCGCCGGACGGGACAGGAACGAAATGTCGATGTCTATCCCGACAACCCGATGGGCTCAGGAGCCGACGGTATGAAGTATCGTTTTCAGTGGAATTTCCCGATCATCTTTTCGCCGCACAAGACCAATGGAAAGCACGCCCTCTACACGGCGGCAAACATACTTTTTCGGTCGATGGACGAAGGGCATTCATGGCAGCCAATATCCCCCGATCTGACCCGTGATGACAAATCAAAGCAGGTGTCTTCGGGCGGCCCGATCTCTCAGGACAACACGAGTATTGAGTATTACAACACCATTTTCTCGGTTGATGAATCGCCCGTGGAGGCCGGTGTGATCTGGGCCGGGACGGATGACGGCCTCATTCAGATAACTCAAGACAACGGGAACAATTGGACGAATGTAACGCCGAAAGATCTGCCAGAATGGATTCAGATCAACGAGATCACCGCCTCCCCATTCAACGCCGGAACTGCATATTTTGCTGCGACAAACTACAAAAATGACGACCTCAAGCCGTATCTCTACAAGACAACAGATTTCGGCCGTTCCTGGACAAAGATCGTGAATGGCATACCGATCGATCACTTTACCCGTACGATTGTTGAAGATCCCAACAAGCGGGGGTTCCTCTACGCCGGAACTGAGCGGAGCATCTATTACTCCGCAAATGATGGACAGACGTGGCAGAGCCTGCAGTTAAATCTCCCTGTCGTCCCTATCACCGATCTCACGGTACACAAACGCGAAAAAGACCTCGTCGTAGGGACTCAAGGCCGCTCGTTCTATGTCCTTGATAATTTGCCTGTTCTCTATCAACTCGCCGAAGCCGAACGAGCGCCCACCTTCCTTTTCAAGCCGGAAGATGCCTATCGAACCGCTGGAGGCGGCGGCGGAAATCTGCCGGCGACGGCGACTGTCGGTCGAAATCCGCAAAGCGGCGTAGTGGTGAACTATTACCTTAAAGAAAGGCCGGCTAAGGATGCGAAGATAGATTTCGTTGATGCCGGCGGAAAGGTTCTGAGAACGTTTTCTGGACGGGTTGACGCTTCTGGCGGAGCCGCAGCTGGTGGCGGCGGTGGTAATCCACAGGTTCCGGTCGAGATCGGCTTTAATACCTTCGCTTGGAATTTTCGATTGCCCAATGCTACGACCATCCCCGGATTGATAATGTGGGGCGGCTCGCTCGCCGGACCTCGGATCCCGCCGGGAAATTATCAGGTACGTCTAACCGTGGACGGCAAAGTGGTCGGAACTGAGAGCTTTGCAGTAAAAGCCGATCCGCGGCTCTCGACCACACAGGAAGATTTCGCGAAGCAGTACGACCTTATGGTGAAGATAAACACGAAGTTGTCTGAGACCCACCGGTCGATCTTGGAGATCCGCGGCCTTCGTACGCAACTCGAAGCTGTTTCGCGTCGCCTCAAGTCACCGGAGCAGAAAGATCTGATCGATAAAGCAACTGACATGGTACAAAGTCTTACCGAGGTCGAAGAGGCATTATTCCAAACAAAGATCAGAAGCGGACAGGACGCCTTGAACTTTCCGATCAGGCTTAACAATAAGCTCGCAGCTCTCAGTTCATTCGTCGATGGTTCCGATGATCCGCCAACAGCCTCAGCCTATCTCGTTTTCGCGGATCTTTCCGCGAGAATAGATGTGGAACTAACGAAGTTGGCTGCGATCAAAACAAGAGATATAGTCGAATTTAATAAGAAATTTTCGGCGCAGGGTTTGCCAGTCATTGATTCTGGGAGATAACCGAACAAGTGGCCAATTTCACGGGTGCCTAAAACGCTCATAGGCGGCCTTCTCCAATGTTTCGCGGTGCTCTGGGTGTGCGATCCGAATTAATTCGTGTGCACGTTGCCGAAGATTTTTTCCGTAAAGGCTCGCGATACCGAACTCGGTCACGATGTAGTGAACATGGGCGCGGGTCGTGACTACTCCTGCTCCCTCCTTTAGGAAAGGTACGATCTTTGTTTCGTTTCGTCTTGTGATCGACGGCAGAGCGATGATGGGTTTGCCACCTTCAGAAAGTGACGAACCGCGAATGAAGTCCATTTGTCCACCCACCCCGGAATACTGATAGGTTCCGATAGAATCGGCACAAACCTGCCCCGTAAGGTCGACTTCAATTGCGCTGTTGATGGCCGTGACCTTGGGGTTCTGCTTGATCACATTTGCGTCGTTGACATAAGCAATATCCAGCATCAGGACCTGAGGGTTGTCGTCGATAAAATCGTAGACCTTTTGGGTTCCCATTACGAATCCTGCAACTATTTTACCTGGGTGTTTGGTCTTCTCCTCGCCCGTGATTATACCAGCCTTGACCAGGGAAATAATGCCGTCCGAAAACATCTCCGTGTGTACTCCAAGCCGCCTGTGTCCGGTCAAAGAAGAAAGAACTGCATTCGGGATCGAGCCGATGCCCATCTGCAGAGTAGCTCCGTCGTCTATCATCTCGGCGATATGCCGCCCAATAGCGATGTCTTCGTCGGAAAGAACGGGCGGGGGAGCCTCAAGCAAAGGTTCGTCAACTTCCACGATCGCATCAATATCTTCAAATTTGACAAGGGCGTCGCCTATAGTTCGGGGCATCCGGGGATTCAATTGCGCGATAATATGATCGGCACAATCAACCGCCGCACGCGCAATATCGACCGATACACCCAAGGAGCAAAAACCATGCTTATCGGGTGGCGAAACGTTGATCAGTGCAACATTTATCGGCAAGACCCCTTTTCTAAACAGCGAGGGTATCTCCGACAAAAAAACCGGGATATGATCGGCCCGTCCCTCACGTACTGCACTACGGATATTGGCTCCCACAAAAAAGGCGTTCGCCCGAAAGCTCTTTGAGAATTCCCGTTCCGCGTAGGGAGCGTCTCCCTCAGTGTGCAGGTGCACGATCTCAACATTTCGCAACTCGTCCGCCCGATCCGTCATCGCCCGGATCAAAATTTGCGGGACTGCAGCAACACCATGGACGAAAACTCTGTCACCTGAATTGATTATTTTGACCGCATTGGCCGCGCTTAGTACTTGAGGCATATTCATTCACCGATGTCTTCATTCCATACTTCTGGTTTAGCAGCGATAAAGCCGCCCAGAAGATCGATGCATTCCTGCGACCGCATATCGATGATCTCAACCCCGTTTTCTTTCAACCAGTCGATCCCTCCTTGAAACGTTACTGATTCGCCCACGACGACTGTCGTGATACCAAATTGCCTCACCAGTCCGCTGCAGTACCAACACGGAGCCAACGTAGTTACCATGATCGTGTTTTTGTAGCTACGTTGACGTCCGGCTTTGCGAAATGCATCCGTTTCGCCGTGTATTGACGGATCGCTTTCTTGTACGCGGCGGTTGTGTCCGCGACCGAGCAAATTTCCTTCTCCATCGAATAAAGCTGCTCCGATAGGAATGCCACCCTCGGCGAGTCCGGCTTTAGCTTCTTCAATGGCGATCGAGAGCATCTCCTGGTAGTCAGTTTTGTGCGGCATTGATTGATTTTATTAAGAAATGTAACGTTGTGCTAACCTCGCTATATGTCACAAGCATTTCGCCAAGGAGATTTCCTTATCTTTCAACTCGAGGCTGGCTTTGCCCTGCTCCGACTGCTTGATATCGAAGAGACAGGCGACAATAGGATCTGGCACGTTTCGGCATACGAAGATCTATTTCCCGATATCGACACGGCCGAGGCTGCGTCCGCTTGTCCCGGTTCACTAAAACGAGGCAACGACCATATTCCACTTACAAATCGGGCATTTGAGAGCACCCAAGTAGCCAGGATCTCTAATTTGCCCCTAACCGAAACTGAAACCGCGGAACTCATCCGCTGGAAGGCCGATCCAGATCGCGAAGTTTCCGACCGATCCGTGAGATTAATGCTCGGGTTGCGATAACTTAATTTTCCGCTCCGACAAATGTTTCGTCGTTCTGTCCGTGACGCTTGCCGGAACGATATTTTCAAAATCAGCCCCTTCGAGTAAATTTCCCGTCTCCGGTGCACTATCCAACATGATCTCTTCCGGCCGCTGCTGCCTTTTAAAATGTCGCCGTAGAAGTATAGCCCGCCAGAAAGTCTGCGTGTGCCAGAACCCCATCGCCGTCAGCAGACCGGCGGTTGCGTAGATCAGCCAGTGAGTATCCGAGCGAAAAGCCAGGATCGAATAGAGCAATGCTGCAAGCGTAAAACACGCCACCATCGTCATCAGGCTAAAGACCATGTTTACCTTTACATGTTCCTCGGGCTTGATCGGCGTCTTGCCGGGTTTAGATAGATCGGGCAGAAACGTGCCGCATTGCCTGCAATACGTTTCAGCGGTCTGTTCCGGTTTTCCGCATTTTGGGCAAAACATAATAGTGGTCTAGTAGTCGCGGCTCAGCTCAGTTGTTGCCGACCTATTCGAAATACGTCGAAGGACGTGAGAAGTTCAGCCAAGCTTACGCCGCCTTATCTCTCGTTCTATCATCTCGAGTTCGCGGCTCATGGCTCCGGCGGACGAGGAATTTTCTTCCGCACGCCGGATCAGATATGGAACGGTCTCAGCGACTGGCCCATATGGCACGTACTTTGAGACGTTATAGTCGTGCTTGGCCAGGACATATGAAATATTGTCTCCCATGCCATAGAGCTGCGAGAAATAGATATTTGGGTGATCCGACGCAATGCCGAGATCATGCATACTTTCCGCGAGGCGTTTTGTGCTTGTCTCATTGTGGGTCGCCGCTACAAATGCCATATCTTCGAAATGCCGCAGGCAATAATCGATCGCTGCGTCATAGTCCGCGTCAGTATCCGCCTTGTTCGCGTGGATCGGTGATGGATAATCCATTTCCTCAGCTCGGTCACGTTCCTTTTCCATATACGCGCCACGGACTAGTTTTGCGGCATAGATATATCCATCCAATTTCGCTTGCCGCCGGGAATCCTTTAGGAACTGTAGCCGGTCAGTTCGGTAAAGCTGAAACGTGTTGTAGATGATAGGCTGCTCGCGGTTAAAGCGCTCCATCATCTCGGTTGCGAGCCGATCGATAGCGTCCTGTATCCAGGATTCTTCCGCATCAATAAACACGGGCTGCTTGACCGAATATGCATATTCACATATCTCTTGCACGCGGTTATGAATACGCTCGCACTTTGCCTGGCTCTTGGCGTCAAGCTTTTTCTTCGCGCTCATACGCTCCAGAGTTCCGAGAGGGGCAATGCCCGTGACCTTAAAGACTGCGAACGGCACGTTTGGATCATCATGGGCACGTTTGATCGTGCGAATGATCTCATCTTTCGTTTCGTCGAAATCATCCTCGCCAGATTTGCCCTCGACGGAATAGTCAAGAATAGTTCCGACGCCTGACCGTCCAAGTATCACGATCGCCTTACTGCTCTCCTCGATATTCTCGCCGCCGCAGAACTGCTCAAATATGGTCGATTTGATCATTCCTTCGACCGGCAAGCCCAGCGAAAGCGCAAATGTTGTCGCACGCGTTCCGATGGCATTCAGGAACGGTGAATTGAGCATTTTGAAGAGCCGGTATTTCTCTCTCAATTGTGAGTCCGACTTGTCCGCGAATGCGGTAGCGGTGTCCTGAAGGTCTAGGCGGAATTCGCTCATAAAAACGGGATTCTAGCACATAAGCCACAGAGAACACAGAGTGCACAGAGCAAGTCTGTCTGCTGCCGAACCTGAATTGTAACTCTCGGTCAATTGCCTTATCATTCTAGTTTCGCCTCAGTGTTCTGTGTGTGCTCTGTGGCCAACAATTTTATGGCTAAAGGACTTCCAAAACGATCGGAAAATTACTCCGAGTGGTACAACGAAATAGTAAAGCGGGCTGACCTCGCTGAGAATAGCGCCGTTCGCGGCTGTATGGTCATCAAGCCGTACGGCTTTGCTATCTGGGAAAAGATGCAGCGTGCTCTGGACGATATGTTTAAGGCGACGGGGCATCAGAATGCATACTTCCCTCTTTTCGTGCCAAAATCTTTCCTCGAAAAAGAAGAAGAGCATGCCGAGGGCTTTGCGAAAGAGTGTGCGGTCGTCACGCATTATCGTCTCAAGACCAATCCCGACGGCGAAGGCCTAATGGTCGATCCCAACGCCAAGCTCGAAGAAGAATTGATCATTCGTCCCACATCCGAGGCCGTCATCTGGAACACCTATAAGAACTGGATCCAGTCGTGGCGCGATCTGCCGCTGTTGATCAACCAATGGTGCAACGTCGTGCGTTGGGAAATGCGTACGCGGCTTTTCCTTCGCACCACCGAATTCCTCTGGCAAGAAGGCCACACTGCCCATGCGACCGAGAAGGAAGCGATCGAAGAGACCGAACGCATGCTCGGCGTCTATGCCGACTTTGCAGAGAACTGGATGGCCGTTCCCGTGCTCCAGGGCGTCAAATCGCCCAACGAACGCTTTGCCGGTGCTATCGAGACCTATTGCATTGAGGCCTTAATGCAAGATGGCAAAGCCTTGCAGGCAGGTACATCGCACTTTCTCGGGCAGAATTTTGCCAAATCTTTCGATGTAAAGTTCGTTAACAAAGATAACGAACAGGAATACGCGTGGGCGACGAGTTGGGGCGTTTCGACGCGGCTGATGGGAGCGTTGATCATGGCGCACAGCGATGACAACGGACTGGTTCTGCCGCCAAAGCTTGCTCCGATCCAGGTCGTGATCATCCCGATCCACAAAACCTACGAGGACCTCGCCGCTATCAGCGAAAAGGTCGCTCCGATCTTTGAGGAGCTAAAGGCTGCGGGCATTTCGGTAAAGTTTGACGACAGCGACAACCAGCGTTCCGGGTGGAAGTTTGCCGAATACGAGCTTCGCGGTGTGCCGATCCGTCTCGGGCTCGGTATGCGCGATCTTGAGGCCGGTACCATCGAGGTCGCCCGCCGCGATACACTTGAGAAAAGTACCGTCGCGATCGACACTGTTGTCGAGACGGTCAAGATTCTCCTCGAACAGATGCAGGAAGCCATCTTTCAAAAGGCGCTCCGCTTTCGCGAGGAAAATACCTTCTCGGTAGATACGTGGGAAGATTTCACACGTCAGATCGAAAAGGGCGGCTTCGTCCTCGCCCACTGGGACGGCACCGCCGAGACCGAGGAAAAGATCAAACAACAAACAAAAGCCACCATCCGCTGCATCCCCTTGGACGCCCAAGAAGAAATGGGCAAATGCATCCTCACCGGCAACGAGTCGAATAAACGCGTGGTATTTGCGAAAGCGTATTAGGTATATTACTTTAGTTTGCAGTCATGGAGAATGGCCCAGAAAAGACAGACGAACCTCTCTCATTAGGCTGGAAGATCGTCGCCACTGTGGTTGCGAGCGGAGCTGCTCTCCTGATCGCGGCAGCTCTCGATAAACTTGATGAGAAAGCGAATCCGCAACCGAAACCGCAAACGAATAACGGCGGGTGCAGCATTCATGGACTAGTCCATAGGTGTCGCGGTACCTATGTACACGACTGCGACAAATGCCTAGTTTGTTGCGGCGACGGAAACTTCTCGAGTCAGCGTTGTGCCGAGTGTCAGAACTGGGTTGAGAATGACGACTATTTCTGGGACGATTAAGGCCGCGTCTCGCCTGGCTCGAATCACAAAAAAAGCACGAAGTGGAGCCTATCCCTTCGTGCTTTTTATTTGTGGGAGTTCAGAAAGTCCCGTTACGAGAGCGTAACGGGATAATTTGCCGACCAACTGCCGACATCGGCGTTCTTTTTGATATAGACCGCTCTGATCTGGCCGTTTTCGGGCTGATCGGGTTCTTTTGTAGCGACCTGAAAACCGCCCGGAGTGTTCGTCAAAAAAGCCACGGTTCGAAATTCCCCGTTTTTCGGAGCATATTCGACACGCATGGCGTCCATTCCTTTCATCGAACCCGTGACATTGATCCACGTTCCTGCGGCAGTCACCGTCTTGAATTCGGGCTTGAGTGAGGCTTCGGGGGTTTTCGAAGATTCCGCTCCGACGATGCCGAGGTCTTCGCCGATGGCATCTGTGTAGCCGGGCGAGGCAACGATAAGCTCGCGAAGGGCAAAAAACTGTGTGACGGTACCTCTTGTATATGTCACAGCTCCTCCGACAGGAAAGACAGGAGCATCCGGGGCCGGATCGCCCTCTGGCTCACCATAGAAAACCTCTGTCCGCCACTGCGTCATGGCCTGCATGGTCTGCTTTGCTGCCTCGGTCGAGTTAAAAGCACCGATAAATGTCTGGCAAAGCGCTTCTGCCGCCGCGACCTGTGCTGCGGTCAACGGCAATTTAGTTTCGTAACTACCGATCTTCAATAAGAAGTTCGTCATCAGGACCAACTGCTCTGCAAGCGAGGTCGGCCACCAAAATTTTCTGGGCATACGGTTATGCTCCTCCTAAATAGTAGAGAGTTATCTTTTTAGGTTGTGGCCGAAAGTGCGGGCGCGAATGCCCAAAGGCGTGTGAGTTAACCTAAGCAAGGATTGGAAGGCTTCCAGCCAACTCAAGAATAGGATATAGGAAAATGCTGACAGAAGTCAATACAATATTTGCTGTTGTTGATCAATGTTGATACGTGCCGTTGTTGGAGCGTTGACGACATCTACTCTCTGAATGCCTTAATCGTTCCTAGCTGCCAGTTAGTTAGACCTTGAACTACTCTAAGATAGAAGGCGGCTCGTAATCGTCAGCAAAGACCTCAGATAGAAAGGCCTCAACATCCCAGTTTCCACCCACACCCGCGACTCCTCGGAAATATTCTGCTAGTTTCTCGCGTCCTTCCGGATCCAGTTCCTTTGCCATCTTCTTAAAAAATGCCAGCCATAGAAAGGAGTACGAAAACCGCAATGCCTCTGTCGCCGGCTCGTTTCCAAGAGCCTTCTCTTTTTCAATCTCGGCAAGAGTTGCGGCCATATTGCTTTGAAAGAATTGAACCAGACTAAGGTCGTTCGCTTTTCCTGCGTGTCGAGCCGAATCCTCGCTTGCCGAAAGGGCCCGTTTTCCTTGCCTATAGGCGAGGAAAGAAACAACAATCGCCATCGTCGCCAGAATTAGGGATATCGCTTCAAAAATTGTCATTTTCTAGTCGCGCCGAGGATCTGTCTAGATCAATCTGCGAACGAATCTCCGTCATTGCCTTGACAAGGGTTCGTAGTGATTGTTGCGCAATCGCAACGACCTTTCGGGACGGCATGTATGCTCCAGTGCCAATAGTGAACATACTCGGGCTTACCTTGGTAACCATTCCGCCGATGTGCCCAGGAAGTTCCCGATGCGCAACGCCATGGCGAATTTCTTTCAAGTCCCTGAATCCGTCGGATTCCACGACGCTGTTCAGCTTCTCAAACAGATCTGGTCTGACGTCAGCTAATTTTTTAACTGAGCGATGGAAGTCCGGTTTAGTAAGCCCTAAGTCGTAGACCATGTGCAGTAGGTGGCCAATTGTATCGAAACACGAATAGAGCTTGAAAAAGAAAATGTCGGCAAAATAGTCAAATTGGGCTTTCCTGATGCGGTCATCTTTTTCGAAGTGAAGAAGGTACTCAGCTGATTGCCCCCGCCTACCTGGCGATATCACCCATTCATCATCGGGGATTCCTTTCCTAAAGTGAAAGATCATGATGACGTAACTCCACTTAGTTCTGATCAGACGATTGCTAAGATAATTGACCCAAATGCCCAGATTAGCGGAATCCCCAAAACGCTCAAAACTACCTGCGTTGAGACAGAAACCGAAGTCGTCCTCGGAAGTCTGCAATTCTTCGACGGGATACTCCGATTCAATTTCATTCCACTCGTCAACGGAGGGCATTTCGAATTTCATGGCTATCAACTCTCGAATCCCAGCGTCCCTTGGTCTTTGTTTTCCTTCTCCATCTTCTCAGCCTGCTTAAAGGTTATTGACGATGGGGGCATTTCGGGTTGTTTTTCGTCTGGGAGTTCTTCGATCGTTAAAATTTGTAATTTGGGGTAATCCTTGTTCCAGCCGTCGCTATGGTAAAAGCCTTTTCCTACGGCTTCAGTGGCAAAGCGATTTAAAACGGTCTGGACGGACTTAAGCATATTAACCGGTCGATGCAACTCCTAGCTTTTCAGCAATATACTTCCAAATATCCTTCGACACTTCGTCGTATTCATACCGATGAATCTTCTTTGACTCGAAATCGATCTTTACATTCTGAAGAAAGGCCTCGAAGTCCTTATTCTGCTTGCAGAGCTTATTTATCGTTTCCCAATCTAGGGTTTCTCGAACCCTCGCTGGATAGAGTATTTTAGAAGAGTCGATGTCCTTCACGTCCAGTTGGATAATCCCAATACCAAACGATGACGCTAGTCGCTCCAATTCCGCGAGAAACTCATCGTCCTGTTTGATATCGAGAGCCACAAGATAGCCCTCGTGAGCCCAGGACGAATTAGAAACAGCCTGAAAGTACGATTCTCGATAGTTTGCTTTCGAAAGTGCCTTTTTAATTTCAAACGAGAAAAGTCTCAGCGAATTGTTATCGGAGAGTCGATTGAGTTCGATTACTTTGTGTTGCCAGTCATCTAGCGGTAGGTAAAATCCGACCATGTCCGGATGAACCCATTCGTTGTAGCCCGCCTTTTTGGAGTTCTCGTGAAATATGGTCTTCGTATAAATAGCTCGACCCCGATTAAAAGAAGGATTTGAGTTTGCGTAGTATGTCAGAAGTGGATGAAGAGCTCTTTCATGATATCCGGTTTTCGGTTCAGCCTTCTTTGCCTCCGCCTTTTCAATTTTGACATCGGCATCGGGCGGTATCTCATCCTTCCGGGACTTTAAAAAGAAACGCGTGGGTCGCGAACCGACTTTCACAAACCTCGACGCCGGATTATCGCGCACCTCCACATAAAGGCGAGCTCCGAGACTTTGCCAAGGGGTTTTACCGGTCGTTCCAAGTTTTGCAGTTAAACCTTTCTTTACCCCGTCTTCCCAAATATCTTGGTAAATCATTGGCTGAGTTGCCGTTTTCAGGACGTCATAAGACAGGTCCAAGAATGAATAACTCATATTGTAATCCCCTTTGCCCTCACTCCCCGTGCATTAATGATTCTACTATCGTCGAGACCTCGCCGGATTGGTTTCTGAAGAGAACATTGTAATTCCGGTTTGAGTTAAACGGCGTATCGAGATAGATGAGATCGACGCATTCGTCGGGAAAATAGTTCCGATCCTGCAATATCTTGAGGTTGTCGCCGTAATAGAGAGTATTCATTTGGGAAGCAAGCGAAAAATTTACGAGAACAATAGCACAAGTTGTTGTAAGTGTGAAACGGTTTGTTGGGGTTGGGGAGAGATGGTGAGCGGGCGGGTTTTGGGTTGTGGGGATGAGGTATTGAGAGCTTTGGTCTGGTACCCGCGAACTTTGGGCGAAATATCGGCGTCTTTGGATGGTTTTTTGACGTGGAAAAACGATATAAAGAGAACCAGAAATGAAATATACAAAGCTGGAAATGAGATCTAGAGAACTATAAATGGCTTTACCCGCGGGAAAAATGATTTATGGAGAGCTATAAATGAAATATAGAGAACCGTGAATGAAATATAGAGAACTATAATTGATCTATACAAAGCTATAAATGAGTTTCCCGCGCCGAAAATGGATCATTGAGAGCTAGAAGTCATTTATAGAGTTCTCGAAATGAAATATACAAGCGTCTCAGGGACGTCAGAAGTGCCGGAACAGACCTTGAGCCTTGCAGATCACGGGCGGAGACGTCGCTGGCTGCCGCGAAGGTTAGTGCCCTTTCTTTCCGAGGACGTCCTCGCGGGATACCGTCGGCGACCGTCGGCCTATCTGGTCTATTTTCCGCAGCAAACGGTCGGCCTCTCCCTTCATGCGTTGTTCAACGATTTTTAGTTGGACTGACATTTCTTTCATTTTAGCGATATCCGAACGCATCGTTGCGATAAATTCTTTCGATTTCCCAAAGATTCGGGCGCCCTCGCCTCCGTTTTTGGTGTAGAGATAATAGAGCCTTTCGGTGTGGATCATCGTTTCCTCGTCGCTCCATTTATCGCATTCCGCCTTGCCTATGATCAGACTTTCGTGGATCGCCATCCGCAGAACGATCTCATCGAGGTATTCGGGCGGCGTTTTAATTGTTTTTGCCAGAGCCGAGTCGTCCGCGGTCAGCATCTTGTGCGTCTTGCGAAGCCAGTCAAGCCTCTCCTGCTCAGACATATCGTTCCATTGTTCCAGGCCGGCGGCCTGATGGGGAAAATACTCGATCTGAGATTCTACGGCCCTAAGTTCGACATCCGTCGCACCAGTTCGGGGGCCGTATTTTGCGCGATCATGTTTCAGTCGTTCATAGAGGCGCTGCCGACTGGCAAGTTTTTCTTCTAACGACCATTTCGCCCAGTGTTTATCTGCCTCGACATGGATCTTCATCAGGGCGATCGAATCTGCGATCCCCTCGATGTCCACGTCCGTCGCCGCTACGGCCGCCCGAATGCGGCCATCGGATGCGGTCAGTTGATCGTACTGATTCTGAAGCCAATCGAGCCGCTGCTGATTGGTCCATTTCCGCCAGTTCTCGTCGCTAAAGACGAGACGGGGCTTTTTGACGGGCTTCGCAGCCTTTTTTGTTTTTGGTGAACGTTCTCGCTTCTTCATCGCTTGTTCTCGACTTGTGTGCGGATGATCCGTCTAGCCGTTTCACGCCGACGAATATCTCTGAGATGTATTTCAGAACGTATTAAAGCAGGATTTTGGGACAGGAATCAAGGGCCGAGAGAGCTTGCTCTGCTCCGTGATCCGTTGGGCGGGCCGTTCCCCAGGTTTCGCTTCGCTTCACGCTGGGGCTAAAGTTATGACGCTGCTCCGCAGCTTAGGAAGATGCCGTCGAGCCATTTGATCTACGGAACGAAATTGTACACGATCAGTCCCGAGACCGGGATCGGTTGGCCGGAGCGAAGCGTTGGGGTAAATTTTGCTTCGCACGCGGTCTCGCGGGCAGATTGCTGTAGCTCGCGATGTCCCCGGATAGCTCCGGAGCGGATGACATTTCCCTTTTCGTCAATCAAAATCTGAGCGAGCACCGCCCCGCCCGCACGGTTCGCCCTAGCGCCCGCCGGATATCTTGGGAGCGGCATTTTCTTCGGCTTTCCGAGCGTTACGTCTGGGTCGAGGTTCTTGGCTCTGCCCAGTACGATAGCACCACCGACATCGAGGGCCTTTGCGGGGAAATTTGGATTGTTCAGCTCGATAGTTACGTTGATATCTTTTTGAATGGGCTTGCCGTCCTTCATCGCAGGGCTGAATTTTGCACCGAGCATCGTCGCCGTAAGCGTTTTCGCAAGCTCTTTGAGTGCTCCCGAAGGGTTTTTGCCGCACGGCCATCTCGGGCCAGCAAAAATAGACGCCTTTGTCGGAACGCCATTCTCATCAATTGTCATCTCAAGCAAAACCTTGCCATCGATGCCCGCATCAGCCACCGCCTGCGGCATTACATAATCTTGCGAATCAATGATCTTCGGCTCGGAGTCCTGCGAGGGCGTCTGAGCAACAGTCGCAAATGAAAATACTAGAAACAATAGCACCGAAATCGCCGAACATTTCATAACAGCGATATTAAAACGAATTTGCGAGTTACGACAACCTGTCACCCGCTCACGCGGGCTCCGTAATGAAAATTGTCATGCTACGGTGTGGCAGAGCCTCACCGCAAATAAAGCGGCACAGCCGCCAGTCAGCTAGGTTTTGGGCAGGACCTTCAATCCTTTCGCGGCACGAACCTTGTTAAATATTGCCGAACGCACCCTATCTGAAAATGCCCTGAATACTGTAATATTCGATTGCGGCGGTCATTGCCTTGACGGTTCCGTTTTGGATCGTCCGTGCGCAATTACAAATGTACAGAAAACTCGAACCGAAGCTGATATCCATACTTCGCGAGGGCTACACGCGAAAACTTTTTGTGGGCGATCTGACGGGCGGCCTGACCGCCGGGGTCGTGGCATTGCCGCTTGCCATTGCGCTCGCGATCGCTTCGGGGGCCAAACCCGAACAGGGGCTTTACACCGCAATATTCGCAGGCTTTGTGATCGCCGTGCTCGGCGGTTCGCGGACACAGATCAGCGGGCCGACCGGGGCGTTCATCGTAATTGTCTACGGCATCATTCAGGAATTCGGCTACGACGGACTCGTCGTCGCAACGCTCATCGCCGGTGTGATGCTGATCGCTATGGGATTGGCGCGGATGGGAGCATTTCTTAAGTTTGTGCCGTATCCTGTGGTCGTTGGCTTCACCTCGGGGATCGCATTGATAATTTTTTCTTCCCAGATCAGCGATCTTCTCGGACTAAAGATCGACAAGGTGCCAGCTGAATTCGTCGACAAATGGATAACATACTTTCACAATTTTTCGACCATTGATCCGTACACCATCGGCGTCGGTGCAGTTTCGCTTGCGCTTATTGTCGTTTGGCCAAAGGTCACGCACCGGGTTCCAGGGCAATTGATCGCCATTCTGGTTGTGACGGCGGTCGTCCAATACTTCGCCCTGCCTGTCGATACGATCCAGTCGCGTTTCGGCGGCGTGCCGTCGTCGATGCCTGTGCCGCATATGCCCTCGGTCACATGGCCGCTGATACAGCAGATGTTCGCACCTGCCTTGACCATCGCCATTCTGGCCGGACTCGAATCGCTGCTCTCGGCGGTTGTCGCCGACGGAATGACGGGTTCGCGGCATCGGTCAAATATGGAACTTGTTGCCCAGGGAACGGGAAATATAGTTTCCGTGATATTCGGCGGTGTTCCGGCAACCGGAGCAATTGCACGCACTGCGACGAATATTAAGAGCGGCGGTAAAACACCAGTTGCGGCGATCATTCATTGTGTTTTCCTCCTGCTCGTGCTGCTCGTCGTCGGTAAGTGGGCGGCCCTGATACCGATGGCCACGCTCGCCGCCGTGCTCGTCGTGGTCGCCTACAATATGTCGGAATGGCGCGAATTTGTACATCTGTTGCGGAGTCAGCGCGGCGATGTTGCGGTGTTGCTCGCCACATTCCTGCTTACGGTCTTCATCGATCTCACCACCGCGATACAGGCAGGTATTCTTCTGGCTGCATTTCTATTTCTCCAGAAGATGTCAACCGAAACTCACGTGGACCTGATCACTGAAAACCTAAAAGACGACGACGAGATCCTTGCACGCGATATGACGGACATTGAAATACCGCGCGGGGTCGAGGTTTTCGAGCTATACGGGTCGTTATTCTTTGGGGCTGTCCGGCAATTCAAAGAATCCATACGGATCGTAGCCGCAAAACCACGGGTACTAATACTTCGGATGCGGCAGGTTCCCTCGATAGACGCTAGCGGCATCCGCGTTCTCGAAGAATTGGCAGACGAGGCCGGAAAGGGCGGATATATCATCGTGTTTTCCGCAGTCTCGCGTTCCGTCTATCGAGTAATGCGCCAAAGCGGGCTGGTCGAAAAGATCGGCAAAAAGAATTTTTCGGGCGACATTTTTGGAGCTTTGGAGATCGCCAGAGACTACCTTGGTGATGACTGACAGAGTCCGGTCGTCTCCTATCGGTCTTCCAAGAGCCATTTTTTGGCATCTGGGACGTTGTCGAAGGCTCGGTAGTTGGCGCCGCGGTTTTGGCCGACGGTCATTGCGAACTCGATTCTTTTGGCGATGTCCTGATACGGGTTTACGAGAGCGATCTTTTTTCCCGAGAGTTGTTCGACCCCTTCGGCAACGGAAAAAAAGACTTGCCCGCCGGACATTACAGCTGGAATGTCCCGATAGAGCAAGATCCGCGACTTGCCGGTCTCTTTGCATTTAGCGACAAGCTCGGCCACGTATTCGTGAATGATCTCAGCAGAGATCGATTCACCCTTCAACTCAGCGTAGATGTATTCGCAGTGTTCGGTGAAAGTAAGCTCGTAGTTTTTATTCAACGAAGCCATCGACAATAAAATAATTTATCACGATATCTCTCGTACCGTTAGCGGACGAGCAGGAAAAGTGGGCGGGCGAAGCACTCTGATCGAATATCCTCGCCCGCTTTTGTTCGTTTGTAGGACTACTAACTATTTGTCGGGCGGATCGTTTGGCGGGTCGGTGTTGTTGTCCCGATCGTCGTCGGTGAGCGAGATGCCGAGGATCTTTGGGTTGTTGATGAAATCGGTGAGTTTCTCTGGGCTAAATGTGGCTCGAACGAGGGCCGCGTCGTCTTTGTCGATGGTGACGAGCGCGATCTTTACATTGTCGCCGTCCTCGCGCATATACATATATGCCTGTTCGCCTTCGAGCGAGCGGACGCGAAAGACGCTGGTCCATTCCGGGCCGAAGGAATCACGCATTACCGACTGCATCTCTGTATCGAGCGTCTCACGTGAAAATTTGAGATCGTGAAAAAGCGTCACGTTAAAGTTTTTGACACCTGCGGGCCTGACGACCTTGACCGCGAGCCTCGCGAGCCATACGAAACCCATCCGGACCTTTTTCGCGTGATATCTCGTTTTGAGATGTTTGGCGACCGCGTCAAATTCTTTTGGCTTTGCATACGTAGCCGGCGGCAGAAGCGCAAACGCCAACACCAGGAGGACTAACGCCGCAGAAGCTCTTGTTTTTAGTCTCATCGGCTTACTCCTTGTCGCGTTCGATATCGATGCGTGGGATGTTCATTTTGCCGCTCAATTCCATCAGCAGATCGATGTCGATCGGACCGATGACGTTGACGAGAGCAACGCTCTTTGCCTCAGAGATCACGACCGCGACGCCGCTCATCGTATCGCCGGTGAACATCGTGTAAACATCAACCTTTTGATTATTTTTCTTGCTGCGGACATTAGCGAGCTTCTCCCAACCGGGCGAACTTAGCTGAGCACGCACCTCGTCAACCTCGGCGACGTTGTATTCGTTCTCGTTCTGAAAGTTGTAAACGCGGACGTAAATTCCCTTCAGGCCGTTGATCGCCACGCCGACCTTCTTTGCGTCCTGATCCTTGACCTTCGTAAGGACGCGCTTAGCGAGATCGAGCAGTTTGCCGTCAACATTTACCTCGACGACCTCGGTGGCCTTTGTTTCGAGGCCATTGAGCCGTTCAAAATGAAGTCTCGCGTCCTGTGCCGCCGCCGAAACCGCAAATGCGGCGATCATGAGCGGCAAAATTAGCCGCGATGAGTATTTGATGATGTATTTCATATATTTTTCCGTAGTAGTCTATTTATCAATTGCCCGACGGGGCGTGATCTCGGTGCCGTCCACCTTATCGCGGACCATCTTTAACTTCGAACTTGTTATCGAAAGAGCCAGCATCAGCTGGTTATAGGCATATTTCTCTTCCGCCGTGAATTTTTCCTTGTCTGCCGGACGTTTTTTTGCCCGATAGATCGAACGCCTCGGTCGAATCTGACGCTTTTGTTGCGGTGCAGCGGTTGTCTCGGGCTTGATCGCCGGTATTTCGCTTTGGATCAGAGGCCCTGGCTCCGTCGCGGGAGTATTCGGTATCTCGATCTCAACGCCAGGTTCCCCGGCGTTCGCCGCGATCTCATTATTGATACGAGTTCCGCCGCTCCGGAGCCAGACGCCGGCAAGCAATACAAACGCGAGGCTCGCGGAGGCGGCGAAAATTAGCCCAAAACGACGCCGACGAGGCGTTTTGGCAAACTCAATGATATTTGTCGCGGGCAGTTCCGGAGCGGCTGTTTTGACATATCGAAACTCAGAGAGCAATCTCTCGAGTCCCTCGATCTCAGCGTCGCTGCCGGTTTTATCGATGAGATAGTCGCTGTTCATTACTTTGCCCCTGCGATGCCGAGTTTCTTCCTTAACATTTCCATTCCGCGGCTTAAATTGACCCGCACCGACGACGGCATCAGGCCAGTGCGTTCTGCGATCTCACTTGCCGACATTCCCTCGATCAGCCGCAAGGCGAGCGTTTCGCTGTATGCCTCCGGCAGCGATCTGATCGCTCGGAGAACTTCCCGTGCCTCAAATTGTCGGCTATCGCTCCCCTTTAGATCTTCGTGCAGCTCCTCGGTCGGTTTTTTCTTCCGGTAATACCCAACCGAATGATTCCTTGCGATCGTCACCAGCCAACCGCCGAGTGCCTTTTCGTCCCGCAGCGATTCAATATTCTTGTACGCTGATAAAAATACTTCCTGCACCACGTCCTGCACTTCCTCGTATGGCAGCCGAACAACCAGAATTCCATGAACCAGCGGTGCAAACTGTCGATACATCTCGGTAAAAGCGTCGTCATCACCCGCTCTGATTCGTTCGGCAAGGCTCGGTACGACCGGCGTTTGCTCGACCACCGGAGCCGCCGCCGCTTTGCTGGCAAATAAGAATCTTTCCTGGACCATCTCTCGGTCTGGCATAAAATATACGTTGTCGGAGAGAGCCCAAATACCTTATCACTGATCGACATCGACGCCGGCTTCTCGTTCGTGGTCAGTATCTAGGTCGCCCCAAATGCGAAAAATGTTAACAACAAATTTAGCTTGCGCTTCAAAATGCGGAGCAAAAGCTGTGATAATCAGACTTTTACGAGCGATGGAGCGTCAAAGTTCATGGATGCGGAAAGGTTTCGCATCGAAAGTGTGTTTTGGGCTATGATGCTCGTGCTGGAGCGGCGTTTGACACGAGTGGATGGTGAGAAATTTAACGGATGAGCAGCTTGTCGAATTGGCAGTATCTGAAGACCCAGATGCCTTCGGCGAAATCGTTAGAAGGTGGGAGCGAAAGATCTTTGCTCTCTGCTTCGGTATGCTCGGTCGTGAAGACGATGCTCGCGATGCTGCTCAGGAAGCATTTATCGCGGCGTATCGCAATCTGCCGAACTTTCGCGGCGACGCGAAGGTTTCGTCGTGGCTGCACCGAATTGCGGTCAACCAGTGTTTGACAACCAAACGGCGTCAGAAATCTCGTGCCGAGGATTTTCTCGATGATGAGGACGGAAGCCAGGATCGCGTATTTGTCGCGTCGCCGCTGCTGTCACCGGCTCGAAAGACTGAGCAGGCGGAGCGAATGAATCTGGTTCGGCAGGCGGTCGGGGCTTTGCCCACGGATCTGCGGCAGGTGATCGTGATGAAGGAATTTGAGGAAATGACGTTTCAGGAAATATCGGAAACGCTGGAATTGCCGCTGAGCACTGTGAAAAGCCGCCTGTACACAGCTTTGAAGCAATTGAAGATGAGATTGGAAAGGACGCCCGTGGAGGTTGTCTAAGGTTGGGAAGAGTGATGTTGAATAACGGAAATAAGGCTTGCGACTTTCAGGACGAGATCGTTTCGTATATCTACGACGAGATCGATACGGCCGGGCGCAGAAGATTTGAAACGCACCTCGCATCGTGCGGGAGCTGCACGGACGAGTTTGCGGCTGTTTCAGATGCGCGATTTTCGGTGTTTGAGTGGCAAAAGGAAGAATTTGCACACCTAGCCACACCTGAGATCGTTATTCCGTATCACGCAAAACGTGCGGAAGTCTCGACTGACACACCGACGGGCTTTCTCAGCGGATTTGCGGAACTTTTTACATTCGCTCGCTCTCCTTTGGCGATCGGCGGTGCTTTGGCGGTGGTTTTAGGCCTTAGTTTAATCGCTTTCAACTTGATAGGCGGAGACGGTGATCTGGTTGCGACCAACAGCAAGGTTCCCGCGGTCGCGATTCCTGTAAAAACTGCTTCAGCCCTTATTAAACAAGAAAAAGTCGTGCAGCCGGAGGCCGATGTTGCGGGCGTGAAGAGTGACAAGGAATTCAATGAGATCGAGCCCGTGAGGGCGGCGAGTCAAGAAAAGCCTGCTCCAAAACGGCAGCGATCGGCTCCGCGTCGTTCCGTCAAGGATTCCGACGAACCTTCACCGGGCGTGCAGGCGCGAAAACCGATGTTGAGTGACTTTAGAGAAGAAGAAGACAAGACCCTTAGACTTTCAGATATGTTCGATGAGATCGGAGGGTAAATAAATATGAAGGGTGTAATTCGAAATAGCTTCATGATCGCGATGGCGGTGATGTTTTTTGCCGGTTTTGTAGCGGCTCAAGATAACGACGCCGGTAACGAGGAACGGCCGTCTGCAAATCAGCCCCAAGACAATCGAGCGACAATGCTCAGGCAGCTTGGGCTGACTCGGCAACAAATTTTACAGGTCCGCCGTATCAATACCGAACGCAAGCCACACATGGACAACGCTCAGATGCGTCTTCGACGTGCGACTCGCGCTCTTGACGATGCGATCTATGCGGATCAGGTTGACGATGTGATGGTTCAGGAACGGCTGAAGCAGATGCAAATCGCTCAGGCCGAGGTATTCAAGGTGCGCACAATGAGCGAACTTGCGATCAGGCGTTTGTTGACGCCGGAACAGCTGGTTCGTTTTCGTAACTTGCGGCAGAGGTTTGAACAGAATCGAAACAAGGCTCAGGATCGAGCGGTTGTCAGAATGAACAAACCGCTTCGCGATGATGCTCCGCCGTCGCGCGTCGCAAATCGTTTGCAGAGATAATTGAGCTTTAAGTTCTATCACGCTGGCCGTTCCTTTCTTGGGAACGGCCATTTTTATTTGGCAAAACTGCCGGTTCATAATATCCTTACCGAACAGATACCACATCGGTTGTCGAATGAACCTAATAGCTCAATTCCTACTCGAACTCCAGCAGATCACGGATCTATTGTGGCGCTCGATAAAAGGCCTGCGGAAACGGCCTAGATATTTCACCGAGATCACGACGCAAATGGACCAGATAGGGGTGGGGTCACTTGGGATCGTCGTATTGACAGGCTTTTTCACGGGTGGCGTACTGATCCTTCAGGCTTATCCAACGCTTGAGTACTATGGGGCACAAAGCAATGCCGGCCAGGGCGTCGCAACATCGCTGATCCGCGAACTTGGGCCTGTATTGACCGCACTGATGGTTGCGGGGCGTGTCGGATCGGCGATCTCGGCAGAACTTGGTTCAATGGTCGTTTCACAGCAGATCGAGGCAATGAGGGCCCTGGGAACATCGCCGGTTCGCAAACTCGTCACTCCGAGGATCATTGCGTTACTGGTCACACTACCATTGCTAACCGTTGCGGGTGACCTTTTCGGATTGATCGGCGGCGGAGTCGTCGCCAAGTACATCTATAGCCTGGATCTGAATACGTATATTTCGTCGGTTCGTACCGGTACGAATATCGAAGATTTGATCGCCGGCATTGTGAAACCAGTCTTTTTCGGCGTGATCATCGGACTGATCTCTTGTTATAAAGGACTCAATACAAAAGGCGGCACTGTTGGCGTCGGAGTTTCGACAACGCAGGCGGTCGTCGTGTCGTCGATAATGGTCATCATTTCGGATTTTTTCCTGTCAAAGCTTTTGCAGTCAGCTCTTGGCGGCACGCTGTTCTGATCTTGACTCTTTCGTCGTATGACATTGCAGGACACACAACGCGGCTTGGATAGTATCACCGGCGACCCCGAATCATTCGGGGAGCAGGCCCGGCAAGGCCGTCTTTTGCCGCCGATCGAATTTCGAAATGTTGACCTCGCATTCGACGATCAAGTGATACTAGATAATGTGAGCTTTACGGTAAAGCGTGGTGAGACAAAGATCGTTCTCGGCGGTTCTGGCACCGGTAAATCAACCATAATCAAGCTCATTCTGGGTCTGCTCAAACCTGATGCGGGCGAGATATTGATCGAGGGCGAGGAGATCTCAGGGTTTGACGATGTCGATCTGATGCGTATCCGAAAACGGATCGGCATGGTGTTTCAGGAAGGTGCTCTGTTCGATTCACTTTCGGTATATGAGAATGTTGCGTATCGGCTGCACGAGGCGAAAGTCGATGAAGACGAGGTCGAACACGAGGTTCGCCGCATGCTTCGTTTCGTAGATCTCGAGGACGCAATCGACAAGATGCCGATCGAACTTTCCGGCGGTATGCGTCGGCGCGTCGGCATCGCAAGAGCACTTGTCGGCAATCCGATCATTGTATTATTCGACGAGCCGACAGCGGGCCTCGACCCGCCAACCGCTCGAACGATCTGCGAACTTGCGATTAAACTTAGGGACATTGAAGATGTATCATCTATATTCGTTACGCACGAGATGAATAATCTTGAGTACATTTCGTCCGAATATGCGGTCATTGACCGCGAAGGCGAAGTGCAGTTCGAGATCGAGGGCAAAAGATTGTGTATGTTGAACACCGGCGTGATGATGCTCAGAAATGGCAACATCATCTTTTCCGGCAACGATGAACAATTGAGGAATTCGAAAGACCCATATATCAATCGTTTTATCAGAGGTAAATAGGAGACCATGCCAAGAACAAAGCAAAAACTTACGTTCAGCGAGCTTCGCGTGGGCATTTTTATGCTGTCCGCTCTGTTGATCACGGGATTTCTTATTCTCAATTCAACCGGAAGTTTCAACCCCTTTGAAAAGAAGATGCACCTCAAGGCCCGATTTATCAGCGCCGATGGGCTTCACACCGGGGCTGATGTACAGCTCGCCGGGGTCTCGGTCGGGAAGGTTGAGGAGGTCAAGTTTTTGTCGCCGGATACGCAGGAAGGCGACCGGATCGAAGCAACTCTGAGTATCGTTCAGGTTTTTGACAAACGGCCGATCACGGAATTGATCCGGACCGATTCGACCGCTCAGCTTGTGGCGACGTCGATCTTGGGCAACGATAAGATGATCAACATTGTTCCTGGTACCACGAAAGGTGCTCCCATCGACGAGAATGCCGTTCTTGCATCAAGCTCTGGAATTGGGTTGAATCAGCTCACTGCCACCGGAAATAGCCTTCTCGAAAAGATCAATACGCTCTCCGTACCGGCCAACGAGATCTTGACGAAGGCAAATTCGGGCGAAGGTACGCTTGGCCGAATAATCAATGATGAATCTCTATATAAGAGTCTTGACGGAGCCGTTACGGATACGCGAGACACGATGGCACGGCTCCAGAGGACGATCGACAAGGTTAACAGCGGCGAAGGCAGCGCCGGAAAACTTGTCAATGATCCGGAATTGTACAATAGCCTGAGTCGAACCGTTGCTCAGCTCGACACGATATCAGCAGACATTAAGGCCGGGCGAGGCTCGGCCGGCAAATTCATTACTGACGAGGCTCTCTACAACGACTCACGAAATGCCATTGCGGATCTTAGAACTTCCGCCCAGAAGATCTCAGCGATCGCTGATGATGTGAAGCTCCTCACGAATGACCTTAAAGAGGGCAAAGGTACCGCCGGAAAACTATTTCGCGACGATAAATTGTATGAGGATGTCAGGGCCGCTCTTGATCGGTTTAATGGAGCAACAACGCGGGTAGAATCGATCATCGCCGATGCCCAGGCTGGCAAAGGGACAATCGGTAAACTCATTACCGACGAGACGCTATACAACAGCATCAATCAAACCGCGAACAACGTCGCTATCTTCACGGGTGAAGGCACAAAACTTCTTGACGATTTTCGCAAAAATCCCAAAAAATATCTCCGCATCAAGCTCGCGATCTTTTAACAAAGAATATCCATCGGATAGTTTGAATTATGCATATATATTGCTAGGATATGCATACTATACGTTCACGAGTAGAAATAGCCCGTATAGTATGCACCGAATATGCAAAAGGATGACCGGCAAAACGCACTTCTAGCGATCGTTGGAGAAGAATCCATTTCGAGCCAGGCCGCAATCGCGGAGCGGCTTAAGCTGCGGGGTTTTGGGGTGACCCAGGCAAGTGTTTCGCGGGATCTGGATGAACTTAGGGTCGTCAAGGCCGATGGCCGTTACAGGCTACCCGCGACGGACATTCCAAACCTTCGTGGAGCCGCCTTTTACTCCGCCGGTGATACTCTGATCGTCGCGAAATGCTCGCCGGGTTTGGCTTCGGCGATAGCGGTTGAAATCGACGGGGCATCCGTTGCCGGAATCGTCGGCACGATTGCGGGTGATGACACGATTTTCATTGCGGTTAAAGAGCTCCAAGATCGTTCGTCAGTAATAGCGACCTTGGGTAGGATGTTTGGGGCGGATGGATAGATTCTCTCGGCGCGGCTATGGATTTACAAAAGCGAATACGTATTGCGATCTTTGGCGGGTCCGGATATGGTGGGAGTGAACTGCTTCGGATATTGTTGTTTCATCCGAACGCCGAGATCGCTCTGGTCACTGCAAACGAACACGCAGGGAGGCCTGTCGCGGCGGTGCATCGAAATTTATCCGGCCTAACTGATCTGATATTTACACCTGCGCCGGAAAGTTTGTCAGGTCTTGCGGATATCGATGTTGCATTCTTTGCAATGCCACACGGGCATGCGTTGGGGATGATACCCCAGCTCCCGCCTGACGTCAGGGCGATCGATCTTTCGGGAGACTTTCGGATCAACGATCCCGATACTTTCAAAGACTTTTACAGACTCGAACACACCGCCACCGATCTTCAGAAAGAGTTTGTTTACGGCCTAACTGAGACCAATCGAGAAGCGATAGCGGCCGCCCGCTATATTGCAAATCCCGGATGTTTTGCGACTGCGACGCTGCTCGCACTTGCCCCGTTGGTTTCCAGCGGGCTTTTGACGGGCAAGGTTATCGTCGATGCGAAGACCGGTTCGAGCGGTTCGGGAGCAAAGCCGGCAGCCAATACGCACCACCCGCAGCGAATGAATTCGTTCTATGCGTACAAACCGTTCACACACCAGCACGTGCCGGAGATCGGGCAGCATCTTCGCACGGTCGGTGAGTTTGATAATGAATTTGTCTTTATGACACACAGTCTGCCGGTTTCGCGCGGTATCTTTGCCTCTTGCTATTTACAGACGACAACAGATCTCACGCGCGGCAACCTCGAACATATGTATCAGCATTTCTATCGGGACTCTTTCTTTGTGCGTTTGACCGAAGGGTCTCCTGATATCAACTGGGTAAAGAACACGAATTTCTGCGACATCGCGGTTCACACGAATGGAGATAATGTCGTTGTATTTTCGGCAATAGATAATCTGGTCAAAGGGGCGGCAGGACAGGCTGTCCAAAACATGAATTTGATGTTCGGCCTCGACGAGGTTACCGGGCTTCGCCTCGCCGGAGGAAATCCGTGATCGACATTCTTCAAAGCCCGCTGTTTATGACATTCTGGACCAAACATTTGACTATCACGAACGAGCCATCAGCTAGATGAATTTTAACGAGATCAAAGAGCAGGAAGATTCTTTCCAGGTCGAAACATACGCCAAGATGAATATTTCGGTCGAGCGCGGCCGTGGTTCGCATATTTGGACGAGCGAGGGTGAGCGATATTTGGATCTGTACGGTGGACACGCGGTTTGTGCAACCGGACATGCGAATGCACACGTTGTCGAAGCTATCAAGCGACAGGCCGACGAGGTTTTGTTCTATTCAAACCTCGTCTATTCATCCGTTCGGGCCAAAGCGGCAGAAAAGCTTGTTTCCGTAGCTCCCGAGTTTCTGACGCGTTCATTTTTCTGCAATTCCGGCACTGAAGCGAATGAAAATGCGATGCGAATGGCGCGAATGGCGACAGGGCGGGAGAAGATCGTCACATTCTCGGGCGGTTTTCACGGTAGAACTTCGGACGCGATTTCGGCGACGTTTCTGGGCAAATATCGTGAGATCGGTAAACCGAACGTTCCGGGCCATGTATCGGCGGAATTTGGTGACATTGAAAGTGTGCGGGCCGCTACAGATCGAGACACCGCTGCCATCATGGTCGAGCCGATCCAGTCCATGGCGGGTATTCGCGAAGCCGGGCCGGAATTTTTTCTTGAGCTTCGCTCGTTCTGCGATGATCTCGGGATCGTACTTATCTTTGACGAAGTGCAGACCGGTATCGGCCGTACGGGAAGCTGGTTTTTTGCCGGAAGTGATAATTCGGGCGGTGTTGTCCCCGACATTATCACGCTCGCGAAATCGCTGGGCAGCGGCGTTCCCGTCGGCGCTTGTATCGTCAGCGACGCGATATCCAAAAGTATTAAGGTAAACGACCTCGGAACGACATTTGGAGGCGGAATGCTTGCAATGGCAGCGGTCCTAGCAACACTCGAAGCGATCGAAAATGACGATATGATCGCAAATGCACGGGCTATCGAGCAGTATCTTCGGGATTCGCTTGGCGGAAATCCCGTGGTCAGGGCGATCCGCGGCAAAGGCTGCCTGATCGGAATCGAATTTGATGGTGCATGCAAAGAGATCCACGCCAAATTGCTGAGACATAAAATAATTACAGGTACGTCGAGCGATCCAAACGTGCTGCGATTGCTGCCACCTCTTTGTGTCACGACCGAGGAGATCTTGGAGTTTGTAGAGGTGCTCTCGCAATGAAGAATTTCCTTTCAACGCGCGATCTGACTAGCGATCAGCTCGATCATCTCATCGCGTCTGCACTGGCCATCAAGGGCGGCAGTTCTACGAAACCTCTCGACGGGAAATCCGTAGCACTCGTATTTTTCAACCCAAGTTTACGAACTCGTGCTTCGATGCAGGTTGGGATATATGAGCTTGGGGGGAATGCCGTAATACTCGAGCCAGGAAACACATCTTGGACACTAGAACATCGTGCCGGCGCCGTCATGGACGGAGCAAAGACCGAGCATCTGGCTGAGTTTGTTCGTGTTTTGGGACGGTATGTAGTGGCGATCGGTGTGCGGACCTTCGCTGATCTTCAGGATTGGGAGACTGAGCGAACTGATCCCATCCTGAACGCCTTTGCCCAATATGCCGAGGTTCCGGTCATTAATCTCGAATCGGCAATGCATCATCCATGTCAGGCAATGGCGGATATGATGACCATTCGCGAAACAATCGGGTCGGAGAAGAAAAAGGTCTTGCTCACGTGGGCGTGGCATCCTAAACCGCTGCCGATGGCGGTCCCGAATAGTTTCGCTCTCGCAGCAGCCCAATTCGGCCACGAACTCAAGATAGCTCATCCGCCGGGATACGAGCTTGATAGAGAGCTTGTTGAGACGATCGAATGCGCGGCCATCGAAAATGGTGGTTCCGTTGAATTTACCAATGATTCTTGCGCGGCGTTTGACGATGTCGAGGTCGTGTATGCAAAGAGCTGGGGGGCAAAGGGTTTCTACGGGAGCCCTGAACGGGACATTGAGTGGCGAGCTAAGTTCCGCAATGATTGGATAGTTGACGAAGCAAAGATGACACGTACACAAAATGGAATGTTCATGCATTGTTTGCCCGTTCGCCGCAACGTCATTGTCACCGACGCCGTGATCGATTCGCCGAATTCAGTGGTGATAGACCAGGCGGAAAATCGTCTCCATATACAGAAAGCGATAGTGTCGCACCTAATCAAATGAACATCATTACACTAGACCTGTTGCGCGAAGCGTTGCCGTACATTCAGAAATTTCAAGGCAAGACGTTTGTCGTGAAATTTTCGGGTAAAGTGACCGAGGATAAAGAGCAACTTGCGTCGCTAGCGGAAGAGCTAGCATTGCTGCATCAGGTGGGAATACGCGTGTGCGTCATCCACGGTGGTGGTAAGCAATTAACAGAGCTCGCTCAAAAACTCGGCGTTGTCCAGACCGTCATCGAAGGCAGACGCGTGACCGATGATGACACGCTCGAGCTTGCGAAGATGGTCTTTCGCGGCAAGATCAATACAGAGATCCTTGCCCAATTCAGACGCCGCGGCGTTCATGCAGTCGGGCTTTCCGGTATCGATGGCGGCGTCGTCACCGCAGTAAAGCGGCCGCCGCGTGACGTATTGAACAAGGAAACTGGAGAAACGGAGGTCATCGATTTTGGTCATGTGGGCGACGTTGTCAAGGTCGATACATCCCTCATTCACAATCTGCTTGATGCCGGTTATTTGCCGATCATTTCCTCTCTCGGAGCCGACGCCGAGGGAGGCATATTTAATATCAACGCCGATACAATTGCTGCTGAAATAGCGATCGGCCTGAAGGCGGAAAAACTCATCCTCCTTACCGACGTTAACGGTATCTACCTTGACGAATCGAATGAGGACACCAAACTCTCAAAGATCACGACGGCGGATGCCCGACATATGATCGAGAACGGGCGGGCGACCGGCGGCATGATACCAAAACTCGAGAATCTGATCGCCCTGCTTGGTCGCGGCGTTGCTTCCGCCCACATTATCGGCGGAAAGACGCGGAATGCATTGCTGGCCGAGGTCTTTACGGATGAAGGTACGGGAACGATGGTTGTCGAATAGACATCCGCAAAAAAAAAACAGGCTCGAAAGCCTGTCAAATTAAATGGTGCTCAGGGGGGGACTCGAACCCCCACGGATCGCTCCACACGCCCCTCAAACGTGCGCGGCTACCAATTACGCCACCTGAGCAAGAGATTTTCAAATAAGCCAGCTGCGATCGTTACGCAGCCGAAAAACTATTTATTTGCGGGAGCTTCGGCATTTGCGGCCGGAGCTTCACTGTTCGCCGCCGGAGTATTTGCAGCAGGTGCCTCCGTACTTGTCGCGGGGGCATCCGATGCCGGAGCTTCCGTGTTTGCGGCAGGTGCAGTGTTAGCATTCGCATCAGGAGCCGTGTTCGCATTGGCATCCGCCATGTTTGCGTTTGCGTCCGCGGTTACGGGGGCCTCGGGGTTCGCGGATAGAACTGAGGTATTGCCCGTGAGAGCCGGCATCGAAAGCAAAAGAGCCGAGATCATAAAGGTCGTAGCCGCACCAATCGTAACCTTTGAAAGGACGGTCGCGGTGCCCCGCGGCGAAAAGGCCGAACTCGAGACGTTACTTGTAAACAAAGCCCCCGCATCTGTCTTACCCGGCTGCAGAAGTACCGCCGCGATCAGCATCAGACATGAAAGAAAAAATATTCCGTACAAAAAATAGACCATGATAACTGTGCTAGTGAACCGCCTTCAATATTCAGCGTTGATAGTTCACGATATTTGCAAAACTCTGAGCGTCGAGGCTCGCTCCGCCGACCAATGCTCCGTCAATATCCGGCTGCGACATTAGCATCGCTATATTATCGGGCTTGACAGAGCCGCCGTACAGGATCCGGACCGCGTTTGCGATCGGCTCACCGTGTACTTTCGCCACGGCCTGGCGGATGTGACCGTGCATTTCTTGAGCCTGTTCGGGCGTGGCGGTTTTACCCGTACCAATTGCCCAGACAGGCTCGTAAGCGATAATAATACGTTCCATATCCGCAACTGTCAAACCCGCCAAACTGCCAGCAAGCTGGCCTGCGACCACGGATTCGGCGAGTCCGGCTTCCCTTTCACTAAGGTGTTCGCCCACGCAAACGATCGGTGCCAAGCCGGCTGCCAACGCGGAAAGTGTTTTTTGATTTACAGAACCGTCAGTGTCCCCGTAAAACTGACGCCGCTCACTGTGGCCAATGATCACGTGCGAACAGCCAACATCCTTGAGCATCAATGACGAAATCTCACCCGTATTGGCCCCAAAATCATTTTGGACAGCACAATCCTGAGCCGAGACCTGAATATTCGAACCCTCGATCCTGCCGATGACGCTCTTCAGGGCAGTGAATACCGGGGCGATCACGACCTCACAATGATTCGCATTAGAGACAAGTCCCTTTAGCTCAACCGCGGTATCAACCGCCTCGCTGAGCAACTTAAACATTTTCCAGTTTCCAGCAATTACCGGTTTTCTCATATTTCGTCTGGGTGATTAAACGCGTCGGATTGTTTTCCCGATCTACCTTAGTCCAAATGAGCCACGATCCAAAAGAGGATCCCTAGCGTTGCCCCAACACCGATCGCGACCCCAACGGCAATTTTGGCTCCGGTCGATAGATTCTTTCCGCCGATGGACTTGATATCGGAATATTTGACCGTGTTTGGGCTTCCCGCTTTGTCCACGATAACAAACGTATCCGGCCCAGCTTCTTTGACGTGTCCCTGATAGGTCGTACCGTTATACAACTTTGCCTTTACTTTCGCACTTTCTCCGACGCCAAGTTTTTCAATCTTTAGTCTGATCTTGTTGGTTTGCTTTTCATCGTTTGATTGACGATTTTGTGCAAAACCAGAAGCAGCAAAAGTGCCCAAAAACACGCTCAACGACAGAAATAACACAATAGTCCTATGTAACATAAAACCTCTCCCCATCAAGATTTCATATAACCTAACAAAAACATCTGCCTAACGCGAAGGTATCGTCGATCTTTCTGACGGAGAGAGCCTGAAATACGTTCGGGAAACGAAATACACTCAACGCATCACCGCTCGCTTTACCAAACCGCCCTGCACGTCGCTAAGGGCGTGTGTGGTGACGAATGCGAGCGGATCAATGTCGTTCACCAGAGACTTAATTCCCCCGATCTCCAAGCGGGTGATAACGCAATATAATATCTGCTGATTTTTGTCAGTGATCCCTGTGCTGCCCATTCCGCCATGGCCTAGAAAAACGGTCACACCGCGATTTAGCTGATTCATTATCGCCTGCTTAATATCTTCACTTTGGTTCGAAATGATAATTATCGCCGTATATTCCTCAACGCCGTGAAGTAGAAAGTCGATCGTTTTGGACGCTGCGACGTATGTCAGGATCGAGTACATTGCCGACTCTATGCCAAGAAGGAACGCGGCGGCAATAAAGATAAAGACATTGAGGATGAGTATCACGTCACCCACGTGAAGCAGGTAGCTTTTTCGACTGACAAGTAGGGCCGCTATCTCCGTGCCGTCGAGCACGGCTCCGCCCCGGATCGCCAAACCGATCCCCGCTCCGATGAAGAGGCCCCCAAAAACAGCTGTCAGTAGTTTATCCGACGTAACGTCCGGAAACTGTACCAGAAAGAGACACAGCGAAAGCCCTGCGATCGCGAGGGTGCTCTTAAGAGCGAAGGCACGACCGATCTGACGATATCCGATCGCGACAAACGGCAAGTTTATTACGAGAATGAGGATGCCGAGCGGTAATCCTCTCGCCTCAGAGATCAACATCGAGATCCCTGTCACCCCGCCGTCAATAAATCTGCTCGACAACAGGAATCCCTTCAGACCAAAAGCGGCGGAAAAGATGCCAAGGACTACAAGAGCAATATTTTTTGCTGCGAGACTGATCGTTTTCATTGCTAAACAGCCAGTTTAGCACAGTTTACGACCTCAGAGCTTGTAGTTGCGAGCGGTGGAAGGCAAGGCGTAATAAAACGTTTGGGACTATTTGTCGTCGAGTGCCTCGACGCCGGGTAGCTTGTCGCCGGCGAGAAACTCGAGAGTCGCTCCGCCGCCCGTCGATATGTGGCTGATCTTATCGTTGAGTCCGGCCTGATTTACAGCCGCAACCGAATCGCCGCCACCAACAATAGAGGTTGCTCCAGCGTCCGTTGCCTTGGCAACTGCCTCGGCGATCGCTATGGTGCCCTGATCAAATGGCTTTTCCTCAAACATTCCCATTGGGCCGTTCCAGACAATTGTCTTGGCCCCCTCCAATGCTTGAGCAAAGATAGCAGCCGTTTCAACACCAATATCGAGGCCAACCAACCCTGTGTTGGTAAATTCAACGGGGATCGTCTTGCATGAATTCAGCGGGTCGTAGCTGTCAACAACCTGATGATCGGTCGGGAGCAGTAATTCAACACCGGCGGCATCAGCCTTCTCTATGATCTCAAGGGCGGTCGGCATCATCTCGTCCTCAACCAGCGATTTCCCTACCGTAAAGCCTTGAGCCTTAAAGAATGTGTATGCCATCGCACCACCAATAAGCAATTTATCAACCCTCCGTTCTATTAGTGACTCAATGACGGGGATCTTATCTGATACCTTTGCACCGCCCAGAATGGCAACGAATGGACGCTCGGGAGCATTCAATGCCTTTCCTAGAAACTCCAGTTCTTTCTCCATCAAAAGGCCGGCAACGCAAACATCGACAAAATGCGTAATTCCTTCCGTCGAAGCGTGAGCTCTGTGAGCCGTTCCAAATGCATCATTGACGTAAACGTCGATCTGATCGGCGAGTTCTTCCGCAAAGGCCAAATCGTTCTTTTCCTCTCCGGCGTTTAGCCGCAGATTCTCGTGCATAACGATGTCACCATTTTGCATTGCCCGTTTTTTAAAGGCGATGTCGTTCGACTCAGCAGCGTTCTCAAAGACCACCGTCTTGCCGAGTAATTCAGATAGGTGTTTCGCAACGGGGGCGAGGCTGTACTTGCCCAGATCGAAGGGCAGCCCTTTCTCTTCGGCCTTCTTTTTGTCCTTGAGCGGCCGCCCCAAGTGCGAGGCGAGCACGACCTTTGCTCCTTTCTCGATCGCGAATTTGATCGTTGGTATTGCTCCGCGAATGCGAGTGTCATCGGTGATCACGCCATCCTTGATCGGTACATTAAAATCGACGCGGATAAAGACCGTTTTCCCCGAAAGCTCGTTATCGCGGATGGTTTTCTTGTTCATTTCTAGAGACCCGTTTTTGTTTTCGAAAAAAGCTTATCGTTCATAAATATTATCGAAATGACCCCAGAATCATTGCCCCGCCACCAATAGACCCCCGTTTTATAGGCTCCTGAACCTGATTCGCTGATCAACTCGCCCTCAACGCCAAGGAGTTCAACGACTTGCTGGTACGTCATTCCGGTCTTAAGACGCTCAAAATTCTCCATTTTGAGCGGGGCTCGTTCCTTGTCTGGCGTTTTGCTACTCGACACGGCGTTGCCCGGTGACGAATTAGGGCCAGTCACCCCATTGCCGACGACGTATGCACTTTTTTCGGGCATGAGAGTATAGATGAGGACGGATCCGCCGCCACACATAACGACCATAACGCCGAGGATCAGCAACACCCAGACCCATGCGCGAGATGTGGATTTCGGTGTTGGTGATCCAAATTGGCCGGCGGTGGATAAAACGCCCGATGGCTGGTGATAGGCGGTAGGAGCGGTCGCTCGAGGCTGACCCATCGCGATCGTTTCCCGGTCGCTAAACGATACAGTAGAAAGGCCAACGCCGTCTTCCAGACAGAAATTCAGAGTGTCGTCGGCATATTTTTGATCGCAGGCCGGGCAGAATTTCATATCGTCCCCTGGAAAGAATCAAACTGTAACCTCGCGAGCGTCCTACTCGGCCCGTTCGCAACGAGACACAGACAACCGCCCCTGTTGCTATAGACCTCGGGATGGCCGAGACATCCGGTTCTTGTGGTGACCAAACTTCTCAATCGTTACATCATACCCGCACTTGGAGGCAGCTAATGCATCAGTCTACTTTTCCGACCGCTCAGAATCGGGTCCGCCAGACACGGATATAGGACATTTCGTCGTTGTACCGCAAATTTCGTGAGCCGGGGCCATACTCTTCGCATCGCCCGCTTCCGCGTCCACCGCCTTCGCCGGCACAGATCCGAACCCGATAGTTCTGAGGGACGTAGATCGAAGTAGCATCGTCGTTCTTTAGACTGCCAAGCTGCCTCAGGTCATTGCGGAACGTTCCGACCCCAAAAAACTGCCGGTCGCCACTCTGATTCCGTTCGGAATAAACAATAACGGACTCTCCTTGATTGCCCCCGCCGGTCCAGCCGCCGCCATTGTTCCCGCCAGTCCAGCCTACGCCGGTGCGCTGGACCTCGATATAAGAAGCCTCGTCATTTAGCCTGAGATTAAACCGCCCCTCGCCATACTCGTCACAACGTCCTGCTCCATTGCCGGTGCCTTCCCCCTCACAGAAGCGAACCCGGAATCCCCGCTGAACGACGACCGACGATGCCTCATCGTTGCGGATCGCTCCAAGCTGCCCCCGACTGTTCAAGTATCGCCCCTCGCCAAAGGTCTGCGAACGTCCGCGAAAATCACGATCGTCATAGACTGTTACGCTTTGGTCGCCTCCGCCGGTCCATCCGCCGCCATTGTTACCACCATTCCAGCCGCCGCCGTTCCACCCACCGGTGCGCTGGACCTCGATATAGGAAGCTTCGTCATTTAGCCGAAGATTAAACCGCCCTTCGCTATACTCTTCACAGCGTCCAGAGCCATTGCCGGTGCCTTCGCCTTCACAGAAACGAACACGAAAGCCGCGCTCAACAACGACCGACGATGCCTCATCGTTACGGATCGCTCCTAGCTGTCCCCGGTTGTTCAGGTATCGTCCTACGCTAAACGTTTGTGAACGTCCACCGAAATCTCGATCGTCATAGACCGTTACGCCCTGTTGGCCGCCGCCGTTCCAACCGCCACCGCCGCCACCAAGCGGGCCCGTGACACGAATGTAGGATGCTTTGTTTGAATAACGAAGATTGTGGTAGCCCGGTCCGAACTCTTCACATTGTCCCGAACCGTTACCACGGCCCTCGCCGTCACAGAAACGCACTCGATAACCTGTCGGCACCTCGACCGACGTCGCTCGGTCGTTGCCGATCGTTCCAAGTTGACGACGGTTATTAAGGTATATTCCGATGTCAAATGCCTGACTCCTTCCCTGGCCGTCACGCTGATCGTATACAACAACAGGGCCGCCACCCCAAACTTGAGCTCGTACCGAGACGGACGAAACAACAATACAACCAAATAATGCCAGCGCTGCAAATACCAATTTACCTGAGTTTTTCATAAAGCCTCCCTCTGTTTTTCGGGCCATTAGGACCTGAAGATAATGATCGAACATCAAATGCCTTTACCGGCAACATATTTTACGAGATCCCTGACACGACACGAATATCCCCACTCGTTGTCGTACCAGGACAATATTTTGATGCAGGTGCCGTCGATAACTTTCGTATTTTCTGCATCGACGATCGACGAATTCGAATTTCCTTTAAAATCGATCGACACTAGCGGTTCTTCGCTGAAAGCGAGTATTCCCTTTAGCGGGCCTTCGGCAGCAGCTTTGAGTGTTGCATTTACCTCATCTGTCGATGTTGAACGCTCGACATTCATAACAACATCCACCAGCGAGACATTCGGTGTCGGAACGCGAACCGAGATACCGTCAAACTTGCCTTTTAGTTCAGGAATAACCAAAGCAACTGCCTTTGCCGCACCGGTCGAGGTGGGGATCATCGACAGCGCCGCAGCACGGGCCCGACGCAGGTCTTTGTGCGGCAGGTCGAGCAGTTGTTGATCATTGGTATAGCTATGGATCGTATTCATCAGGGCGTTCTTGATGCCAAAATTCTCGTGGATCACCTTAGCGACCGGGGCGAGACAATTGGTCGTACACGATGCATTCGAAATTATGTTGTGATTGTGGGCGTCATAGACGTTTTCATTGACGCCAAGCACGATCGTAACGTCCTCACCCTTTGCCGGTGCCGAAATAATGACCTTTTTAACATCACCGCGAAGATGCTTTGCGGCGTCCTCGGCCTTTGTAAACCGGCCAGTCGATTCGATAACGATCTCAGCCCCAACCGACGCCCAATCGATCGCTGCCGGGTCTCGCTCGCTAAAGACACGAAATGTATCGCCCTCGACAGTGATCTTTCCATCGCCCGCCGTGATCGTGTGGTCAAGGTTGCCCATTACCGAATCGTACTTGAGCAAATGCGCAAGTGTATTTGTGTCCGTAAGATCATTTACTGCAACAAGATCTATGTCATTGTCCCCGAGCCACGTCCTCACGACTGCCCGTCCGATACGGCCGAAGCCGTTGATGCCAACTTTAATTCCCATTTAGGTGCTTATCCTCCGTAAAAGTGCGACTATTAAAGCACTTACGATATCGTAATTTGGGCGATAATTCAAAAGTTGGTATGGGCCGCCGCAATCGAGATTGTTGAAACAAACCAAAAATGAATGTCGTAGTAACGGTTTGAGATTTTAGCAATAAACAATAAAATCAAGTGTTTAAGGTCGGAGCTGTTCATAATGAAACTTTCGCGATTTCGCAATTTACTATTTTTCGCCGTGTCCCTCACGGCATTCGGCGGGGTTATTTTCGCTGCTCCGCAGATCGAACCTCAGGTTGCTAAGAATCTGGACGTCCGCCCATTGCCGACGGCCTCGGTCGAACAAGACAGGATTGCCACGCCATCGGCTACCGTGGGTACCGTGAGCGGTACCACAAACATGAGCCGCGTCGGTGTCCAGACGACGCAAACAACCCCTTTAAGCCTTAACGACGCGATACAGCGTGCGCTTGAGAATAATAACGATATTGAGGTTTCGCGCGGCGACGTAAAATTTCAGGAAACGCAGGTCCGTTCGATCCTGGGTGCCTACGACCCGGTCTTCACTGCGAACCCAAATTTTTCGCGAAACTCGACGACCGGTTCGGCTGCGACCAAAGATTTTAGGGTTAATGCAAATGTATTTAAGAATCTTGAAAAAGGCGGCGGTAATTATCAGGTCTTTTTCAATAACCAGCGAACCGAGAACGCCTTTGCTCAGGCTCAGGTAACGTCTGGCTCGGTCACGAGCGGCAACAGCGCGGTATTCTCTTCATCGTTGGGTGTCAACTTTACACAGCCCCTGGCTCGCAACTTCAGGATCGATAACACCCGCCGCCAGACAACGATCGCTCGCAAACGCCTCGAGCAGACGGACTCTGATTTTCGCTTACAGGCGACGAATACGATCACATCCGTGCAACGAGCCTATTGGGACTTGGTTTTCGCACTTCGCAATCAGCAGAATGAGGTCGCGAATGTAAATCTTGCCAAAGAAAACCTTCGACAGGTCGAAGCCCGGATCGAAGCCGGAGCAGCAGCGCCGCTCGAACGTGCTGAGGTGGCAACCGAGCTCGCCAATCGAGAAGGCAGTCTGCTGCTCGCAACCCAAACGGTCTCGTCAGCAGAGAATACCCTGAAACAGCTTGTTCTTAGGGATTCTCTCTCGGCCGAATGGTCCGAGACATTCGTACCTACCGACGCCCCAGCGTTTAGTCTTGATCCGACTAGTCTGGATTCGGCGATGAAGGACGCGATGGACAATCGTTATGAGCTAAAGCGTCTAAAATTGCAGCAGGAGATCAACAAGGAAGACATTAAGTATTTTAAGAATCAGACCAAGCCGCAGATCGATCTGAACACGACATTCTCGCTCGCGGGTATATCTCGAAGCGGTACGAGTGCGGAGACGACGGCAAATCTCATCTCCGGCTCGGCTGATCTATTTCTTTTTGACAATTTGAATTCGACCCGAACCGGTGTGGGCCTACCGCTTCTCGTCAATCCGACCTTCGTCATCCCGGCGGCTCCATCGTATCTGTTTGGCGGATTCAATCGTTCGCTTGCGAACATCTTCCGCAGCGATGCTCCGAACTTCTCGGTCGGCGTCACCTTTTCGTTCCCGTGGAAGAATCGCACAGCCAAAGCAAATTTAGACGGTGCGAAGATTCAGGAAGAGCAACTCCTCGCCCAAACACGCGGCCAGGAACAGTCCGTTGTAGTCGAAGTCCGTAACGCTGTCCAAGCGGTGGAAACGTCGAGACAGCGTGTGCTAACAGCTCGCCGGGCCCGCGAGAGTGCTGAGATCCAGCTTGAGGGCGAACGCAAGCTGTACGAAAATGGCAAATCGACCACGTTCATCCTCTTTCAACGCGAAAACTCGCTAACCAACGCCCGAAACGCCGAGATCCGAGCCGAGACCGACTACAACAAGGCCCTCGCCGACCTCCAGAGAGCTACCTCGACGGCCTTCCGTGCAAACAACATCACGGTAACTTCGCCGCTCGAACCCAGATAGGTCGTAAAAAGTAGCTAAACGCTGAGAACGCAGAGAGTTACGAGAGAATCGGCATCTCACCTGTCTCTCTTCTGTCCCGGGACTGTCTCGCACCCTAAGCGGGACACTTAAACCATTGAGAGGAGACCACTTAGGTCTCTTTTGTCGAAAAAGGGAAATGGAGTCAGACCTGCAATGTTGCAATACTCGAATTTTGTGGTAGGATCGCGTGCATGGCGAGAAGGGTACGTGTCGAGATTGAGGGTGGGCTGTATCATGTGATCACGCGCGGGGTGGACCGGCAGGACATATTTCATTGTCCTGAGGATCATGCGAAGTTCATCGGGCTGCTTTCGTCAAGAAAAATAGGGTCAGGCCTACGATATTACGATTCGTTGACATCTTGACTTAATAATATTACATTTCGGATATGGCGAGGAAACCGAGGTTAGAGGTCGAGGGTGGTCTTTATCATTTGATCACACGTGGTGTCGATCGACGGGATATTTTTCATTCGCCCGAGGATCATCAGAAATTTCTCGCCCTGCTGTCCCGCCAGAAGGCCAAGCTCCCGTTTTATCTTTACGCTTACTGCCTGATGACGAATCACATTCATCTGCTGATCGAGCGGCGGACTGAGAATGTTGGGCAGATAATGCACCGCGTATTGACGGGCTACACCCAGTATTACAATCGCAAATATCGTCGGTTGGGCCATCTGCTGCAAGGGCGGCACAAGGCCATACTATGCCAGAGCGATCCGTACCTCGCTGAGTTGGTGCGATACATTCACCTCAATCCCGTTCGGGCGAAGATGGTCCGCCGCGTCGAGAATTATCCGTATAGCAGCCACGGTTCGTATATTGATACGGCTCCGCTCGGACTTGTGGATGTCGACCCTGTCCTCAGACGGTTTGCTCCGCAAAAGGCGGTTGCCCGCGAGAGGTATGTGCAGTTCGTCGCCGCCGGGGCTAATTTGGGTCGCCAGGAGCAATTCTACGAAGCCACAAACGGGGTACTCGGCACAGATGAATTTGTCGACGAGATGATCCACCGGATCGGTGAATTCGACACGAGGAAGGCCGCCATGCGTCGGAACGCACTGGAAGAGCAAGCCGATATACAGGCCGATCTGTTAATTCGCACCGTCGAAACGGTCTGCGGCGTGAAGCGGGAGGATTTCTGCGGAGCCGCAAAGGCCGCGGGCGTCGTATTTGCAAAGGAGGCATTGATACTGTCAGGTAAACAGTTAGGGGCGAGCGTTACCGCTCTGGCGGAAATGATGAGTCTGAGTTCGGCCACCATCAGCCGCCGGCACGATGTTGCTCGCCAGAGAATATCTGAGGATCCCGATCTCGGTATTGCCCGAGACCAGATCATTCAACAATACAAACAGAGATCTGGCCACGAATCGTAATATCGTAGGCCTGACCCTGGTTCCGACAGTTTTCTGGAAAATCCGATGTCTGGCCGAGCGGAAAAACTCGTAACGAGTTCACCATACCGAGGACAAAAGGATTTTTTGTCGGTGTACCAAGAATACAGCAGCAAAGGGAATGGAGAGGATCAAACCCATCATTTCGCCGCCCATTTCGCACTTGGCGTAGCTGGCTTGTCAACGGCGAATGGTATCGCGGTATCCAAGGACCGAGTGGGCGGATCTGCTGATAGGGCCCTTGGAAATCGAGCCTATGCCCTGGGAGATTTTTACCGGCGAAATCCGACAGAGATAAAAAACGCCTCTTCTGCAATTCGGTCTTTTATCTGTACTCCAAAGAAGAAATGAAGAACTCAGCTAGACTCTATCTCTTGTGCACTTGGTCAACCGCACTTGCAGGCTCCGTCATGGTCGCAGGGTTGGCATATGGGATTCTCCGCTTTGGGGAGACAACGGACTCCAACAAATACTATTATTTTGCGGCTGCTTGTTTGCTCGGTTTTTTGTCGCAGACCGGATTGGCATTGTCGCCAGTCGCTATTCGCCGGAGTTTGTGGGTCCGTGCGGGGACGATGTTGCTCATGACACCTTTCCTTTATTTTTATTTATTTCATGACTTGGTAGAAATGTTTAGCCACATTATGGATCGAGGAATTGGCTCCGCCGTTTCAGATGGATTTGGTATGTCTTACTTGGTATTGACTGTCTGGACTACAGTTTACCTTTACAATATTATGTTCTTGGTTCGTGGGAGAGTTTCCACGAAAGATGAAAAAAACGAAAAAGAAAATAGGGCCAGGCCTTCGATATTACGATTCTAGAGTGCAAGTTTTTGTAGCATCCAACCGGACAACACCTCGCCCAGCAATCCGCAGACCCATCAGGACGCGATCATGACCTACGACGGGCACGGGCGGTTGAAGACTCGGCACAATCCGATCGAGGACACTAGCGCCGCCACGACGTGGAACTACAACACGGATTATACGGTGAGCCAGTTGATCGATCCGAGGGGAGCGATAACAGATTTTACGTACAACTCTCGCATATCAGAAACCGGGGCCTGGCCTTCGATCTTGTAATTCTGTAGGCCTGAATGCAGACGATCGAGTCCAGACCTTTGATATCCCGATTCGTCACTTTTCGACCTGCTAGATAATCTGACGATCTCGACGCAGGCGTCACATCTCCGCCCCCCGTTCGTGTCTCTTAAAGAGCATTTTCACTTTTTCCCTCAAGTCTGCGAAAATCAACCACGTGAAAATATCGGCAACGATCATCGTCCGGGATGAGGAGAACAATATTGCGGAGGTTTGCGAGACGCTAGATTGGGCGGATGAGATCGTGATCGTTGATTCGGACTCGACCGATAGGACTATCGAGATCGCGCGAGGTTATACAGACAAGATCTTCAACCGCGAATTTAAGGGCTTCAAGGATAAGCACGAGTACGCCGACGCCCAGACGACGGGCGACTGGATATTTTGGATCGACGCCGATGAGCGTGTTACGCCGGAACTGAGGGCCTCGATCGAGCAATTGAGATCGATTGACGACGCAGATCTCGCCGACGGATACCGCATCGCTCGCAAGACATACTTTCTCGACCGCTGGATACGGCATTGTGGTTGGTATCCTGATTACCAAATGCGGCTTTATCGCAAGGCGAACAGCTATTGGGACGGAGTTGCTCCGCATCAGGTGGCACACGTTCCGGGGCGGGTCGATACGCTCGACGGCGAATTCCTGCACTACACCAAACGAGACCTTGCAGAGTATCATCGTGTTACCGAATCGTACGCTGCCTTAGCGGCGGAACATTTGACCAAAGAGGGGCGATCCGTGGGGGCGTTCGGCATCTGTGCTAACGCTGTCGCTGCATTTGTTCGGACGTATATTTTGAAACAGGGATTTCGCGACGGCGTCGCAGGGATGATAATTTCAGGTTTTACCGCATACGGCGTCTTCCTGAAGTATGCCAAGGTCTGGGAAAACAATAATATTGAGAAATGAAGGCTGTTATTCTCTGCGGCGGGCGTGGCACGCGACTCGGTGAACACGGCCGTTCAGTGCCAAAGGCTCTAATAAAGATCGGCGGAAAGCCGATCATCTGGCATCTGATGAGCCTTTACGCTCATTATGGGATCAAGGACTTTGTGCTCTGCCTTGGCTTTTTGGGCGATGATATTCGGGAGTATTTTACGGAGAATCCCGTCTCTGATTGGAATATTTCAGCCGTAGATACGGGCATCGACACAAACACCGGCGGCCGGTTGATACGTGCTGCCGAACATCTCGATGGAGAACAGACTTTTTGCGTTACATACGGCGACGGACTCGCGGATGTCGATATCGGCGAACTTGTGCGATTTCATCGCGAACATGGTAAAAGGGCGACGGTGACCGCAGTTCATCCCTATTCAAATTTTGGGCTGATGGATGTTGGGCAGGACGGGTTGATAACAGGATTTCACGAAAAACCATTGCTCAAGGAATGGGTGAACGGCGGGTTCTTTGTTTTCGAGCAAGAGGTGCTTTCCAGTATTGGCGAAAACGACATACTCGAACGTGCTCCCTTTGAAGAATTGAGCGGGCGGGGCGAAATGATCGCGTATCGGCATACCGGGTTTTGGAAGTGTATGGACACGTTTAAGGACAACCTGGAATTTGAGCAGCTTTGGAAGGACGGAGCGGTCTGGAAGGTCTGGTAATTTATGAGTATATTTTGGCAGGGCCGAAACACATTTGTTACGGGAGCGACGGGCTTCGTCGGTGCAAATCTTGTTGCCGAACTCGTCCGGCTCGGAGCCTCGGTCGTGTGTCTCGAGCGCGACGAGGTTCAGCCGAATTCGCTTGATCTTCTGTCGCTACGTGGAAGCGTCACGGTGGTCCGAGGCTCGGTGGACGATGGGCCACTTATGCAGCGGATCCTCAATGAGTTTGAGATCGACGCTGTTTTTCACTTGGCAGCACAGGCACTTGTCGGAGCGGCAAATCGGTCGCCTGTATCGACATTTGAATCTAATATTCGAGGCACTTATCTCTTACTCGAGGCGTGCCGGTTGAGCTCGACGGTTAAGCGAGTCGTCGTAGCGTCGAGTGACAAGGCGTATGGTTCGCACAACAAACTTCCCTATTCAGAGGATTTCAAACTTAACGCGGTCTATCCGTACGACGTTTCAAAAGCCTGCACCGATCTGATCTCTTTGTCTTTTGCTCACACCTTTGACGTGCCGGTCGCGGTCACGCGGTCAGCAAATATCTACGGTCCGGCCGACGCAAACCTTTCGCGGATCATTCCGGGAACTATCTTGTCCGTGCTGAACAATGACAGACCGATCATTCGGTCGGACGGAACGCCTGTCAGGGATTTTATCTTTACCGAAGATATAGTCGCGGGCTATCTGCTGCTCGCCGAAAATATCGACAACGCCAAAGGCGAGGCCTATAATTTCGGATCCGGAAGCCCGATTTCTATGATCGATCTTGTTAACGACATCCTTCGGCTTATGGGTAAAGCTGGCGATTTGGCGGCGGAGGTATTGCTTCGATCGAAGATAGCGAATGAGATCGATGCCCAGTACCTTGCCTCGGATAAGGTAGCAGAGCGGTTTGGCTGGTCCCCCACAGTTTCTCTTGATGAAGGCCTGATCAAAACCATAAATTGGTATCGAGCCAACTGGAATCAGGGGTAGCATCGTTCAGCAACGTCCGAGATCCGGACATAAATACAACGCCACTGCCTACGAACTCATCAAACTCTTTTAATAGCCGTCAGATTGCGCTATATTTCGGAGTGAGCATGAAAAAACTTTTCGTTCCTGGATTTATTCTTCTCAGTCTCTCGACGGTATCTTTTGCCCAAAAAGGGGTCGACCCGCAAACTCAGACGATCAAGGATAGCGGCAATAAAGTAACTACCCGGTCAAATGATGTCACGAGGTCGTTTGACTGGGGCAAAGGTAAGACGCGGGTTCGTGAGCAGCTTCCAAATCCATACAAACTAAACTCGCGCCGTGATGTGCTCATCGAGACGATCGTTGACGCTCTGCGAGAGCAGAAGATCGTCGTTGATGAGGCCTCTTCGCGGCCACAGGATGGTTTGATCGTTACACAGCCGTTTGTCTTCGCAAAAGGAGCGGTGATCACCCAGAACGAGCTGAACCGGTATGCGATACTTGAATCGACCTACCTGTCGTCGTGGACACGCGCTCAATATACTCTAACGATCGACGTTCAATCTATTGATGGGATCCAGAACAATGTATCGGTGAACGCAAAGGTCGAGGGACGTGCCGGCAACGGCCTGTCGTCCGAGTGGGTGACGGTTCGCAGTTCAGGCGTTGCCGAGGATCAGTTTTTGGCGAAGTTGGTAGAGTTGGTCACGGGCGCCTCAGTAGATCCGACTCAGGATACGGACAAACCTTAGCTCCCTTTACTTCTGATGTCTATACGCATCTCATATTTCGTTTTTGTCTTCATAGCCGTCATAGTGGGCGGCGGAGCCGTAGCTTCCTATGCCCAGGACAATCCGGATCCGCTTATCTCAAAACCCGGAGACAACCGCGACGATTATCCAAAGAGTTTCCGGGAAATGATGGTGAAGATGCGGATCGATAAGGAGAAAAAAGAATATCAGCAGATGCTTGATCGCGGCGAAGAGGTCAAGAAAATCACGGAGGAATTGGAAAAGGCCGTTGCCCGCAAAGGACAGCTAACCCGGGCAGAGGTCAACAAGGTCGCGTCTGTTGAGAAACTCGTCAAAAAGATCCGCAGCGAACTCGGCGGTGATGACGACGACAAAAAGGATGAAGATCAGCAGAAGAACCGGCTTTCGCCGGTGGAAGCAGTCAAGTCTTTGAAGGCGGCGACTCTTACCCTTCTCGACGAATTGAAAAAGACCTCGCGGTTCTCGATCTCGGCTGCGGCTATTGAAAGTTCGAATGCCGTTCTTCGTGTCGCACGGTTCCTGCGTTTGACCAACTAGTATCTATTTTTAATGCAAGCTGTCAGAATTCTCTCGATCTTACTTGCGGCTTCCCTTCTTTCCATCAGTCTATTTGGACAGGATGATGAGGTCATCAATATTGATTCGTCGATCGTCGTTGTAAACGCCTCTATCACCGATTCTTCCGGTAAGGCTGTAACGGGCCTCTCAAGCAAGCTCTTCAAGATATTTGAGGACGGGGTCGAGCAATCGATCGATATGTTCTCAGCCGAAGAAACGCCATTTGCTGCGGTCATCTTGCTCGACACTTCCGGGAGCATGGAAGAGCGAGTTTCACTTGCACGTTCTGCGGCGATCCAGTTTCTGGATGGGCTTAGGCTAACTGACTTTGCAGCGATCTACCACTTCAATTCAAAAGTTGAGATGGTTCAGGATTTTTCGAACACGCGAGATATGCGCGATCAATTTTTCGACCTGAGATCGCGTGGAATGACCGTTTTGAATGACGCCATCTATAAGGCCGCCGAGGTGCTTTCGCATCGGAGTGAAAAGCGGCGGGCGATCATCGTCCTGTCGGACGGCGCGGACACCATGAGCCGAAAGAATTCGGACAAAGCACTGGAGGCGGCGCTGGCCACGGGATGCACCATATATACCGTGGACATGGCGGCGGTCACCGCCAACGGACGTGAGCGGATGCAGAATCAGTCCGTACTTAAGAATTTTGCGGAAAAGTCGGGAGGGCGATTTATCGCAACACCGGGCGGCGTGGCAATGCGGGACGCATTTCGCTCAATAGTTGCGGAACTTGGTGTGCAGTACACACTCGCGTATGTTCCCGCGAATACCAAAAAGGATGGAAAATGGCGTTCGATCGAACTTCGGATAGCCCGACCCAATTTAACTATACGAACCCGTAAAGGCTACAAGGCTCCGAAAGAAAAATAATTTGGAGCTTCGAGGCTAGAGAAAGCTGGTCTTATTCTTTTTCTTTTCGTTGTATCGATCGATCGCGAAGTCGATCAACTCGTCAATAACCTGCGTAAACGACTTTCCGCTGCCGGCCCACATTTTGGGAAAGCCCGATGCGTCGGTCAACCCGGGCATCGTATTGATCTCATTGACCAGCAAAGCCCCGTCGCTATTTCGAAGGAAAAAATCGACACGCGCCAAACCGGATCCGTCGACGGCTCTGAATGCAGTCACAGTCATTTGCTTGATCCTGGTGACCAACTCATCCGACACGGGAGATGGAACGACAAATTCATTGTTCCCTGTGCCTGAATACTTCTCCGTATAGTCCAAAAAAGCCTTAGATGCATCGCGAATAAGGTACTCACCAGGAAGACTGGCCTCCGGCAGATCGTTTCCGATGACCGCGCATTCGATCTCGCGCATCTCGACGCACTCTTCGACTATGATCTTACGATCATATTCAGCGGCAACGGCGATAGCGTCAGCAAGCGATTCGCCGTCGGTGGCCCGCGTGATGCCGACAGACGAGCCTAGATTTGCGGGCTTAACGAAGCACGGAAAGCCGATCTTTGATGCGACTTGGCCCAGCGTCCTTTCTTTATTCGCTTCCCATTCGCTGCGGAGAAACCAAACGTATTTGCACATCGGTAGTCCCGCGTCACGAAATAGCGTCTTCATAAACGCCTTGTCCATACCGGTTGCGCTCGCCAAAACCCCGCAGCCGACATACGGTCGATCCACCATTTCAAAAAGGCCCTGGATCGTCCCATCCTCGCCAAATGTGCCGTGCAGCGTTGGAAATAGAACATCCAGGGTCACTGCGGTCGACGAATCAGCAAGGGCTATGTCATTGGAGATCCTGTTGAGTAAAGACGAAAGGCCGCTAAAATGTCCTGGATCGCCGAATCTATTGCGAAAGGAGTTTTGGGTTTCCTCGGAAAATAGCGCCAGCGACGCTGATGGGTCTAGCCAAATGCCCTCATTCGTTATCGCAATAGGAACCGCGTCGTACTTGCTGCTGTCGATCTGTTCGAGTACCGTCTTGGCAGAGCGTACGGAGACCTCATGTTCGCCCGACCTTCCCCCAAAGATCACTCCTACACGTATTTTCATAAGATAGTTTTACCTAAAGCGGAAAGGATTAGTTCACAGGCGAGTTCGACAGTAATGTTGCTTTGGTCAAGCAGCGGATTAACCTCGACGATCTCGAACGAACGCATTCCGCCGTGTGCAGCAATGATCTCCAGAGCAAGGTGAGCCTCGCGATAGGTGGTTCCGCCCCGGACAAGTGTGCCCGACCCGGGGGCGAATCGTGGGTCTATCATATCGACGTCGAAAGTGACAGCATAACCGCCCGGGGCTTGCGATGCGATCGCGAGGGCGTCCTCTACGCATTGGGCCATACCGCGACGGTCGATATCGCTCATCGTAAAAAAGTTTTCCTGCAAGCCGAGCTTTTCGATCTGCGACCGTTCGCCGGGATCGACATCGCGAGCTCCAATGTGGGCAAAGTATCTTGTATCGAGTTTCGGCGAATAACCGCAGAGCTTTACCAGTTCATCGTTGCCGTGGCCGAGTATAGTGGCGAGCGGCATGCCGTGTACGTTGCCCGAAGGCGAGGTCTCGGGTGTATTAATATCAGCATGGGCATCAAACCAGATCAAGCCGATCTCGGATCCCGAATGTTTATAATGGTTGGCGATGGCCGAAAACGTCGGTATTGCTATCGCGTGGTCCCCGCCGAGAATCACGGGGAATTCGTCATTTGCTAGAATCTCTGAGAGCTGCTCAATGACATTCTCGCTTGAGGCAACAATTTCGCGGAGATGCCTCGGATTTCCCTCGTCTGTAGAGCCATCGGGCTGAACGATACTAGCGTCTCCGTGGTCCTTGACCTCGAAACCAAGATCGCGAATGTGTTCAGAAAGGCTCTTCCCACGCACTTTCGACATTCGCATCGCATTTACACCGAGTTCGCTGCCTGTTTTTCCTGCCCCAAACCCGAGGGGCACTCCAAGTATTCCGATCTTCTTCATAAATATCTCTACTTCGGTCACGAAGCTATAACTCGCCAAAACCAGTCACAAATAGCTTCTCAACAGCTCCCATCGCCGCTATTTCGTCTTCGCCCTCAACCGTCAAAAGCACATCTACTCCGATGCTCGCAGCGATGTACAGGAGGCTGAGGATCGATTTTGCATTTGCGGATTCGCCCGATCTCGTATTGGTCAGCATTATTGTCGAACGAAAAGTCCTTGCCGTTTTTACCAGCTGAGCGGCAGCCCTGGCATGCAAGCCAAGCGTGTTATTGACGGTAACACGTTGCTCAAGCATCTTTTTTCATCTTCGGCGGTTCGAGCAAGCCACCGGCCATACATATTGCCTCTTTTCCTTGTCCTTCGACGGAGATAGCAAGATCATGCAAAGAAACGTCGTCGTCGGCTGACGCGAGCTTAATAACCATCGGTAAGTTAACGCCCGTGATGATCTCGACATTGTCGGGCTCAAGAAACATCGCAGCTATGTTCGTCGGCGTTCCGCCAAACATGTCGGTCAAAAGAAGCACTCCTCGGCCGGCATCTACCTGTTTGATAGCGGAATCTATTGCATTTTGTGCCATTTCAACGTCGTCGTGCCACCCGATAGAGACAGCCGCGATGTGATTAACGTCGCCAACGACGGCTTCTGCGGCGGCGACCAATTCATTCGCGACCTGTCCATGCGAGACGATCACACCTCCAATTCTATCTATATTATGTTCTGCCATTTAGGATATATGACTTGAAGTCAGTTCTTAAGGTCTCTATGGGTGACAAATGCGTCAAACCCTTCCTTTTTCATCGCTTTCCGAATACTATTCGCTACCATCACCGAGCGGTGACGACCGCCCGTGCACCCTACGCCGATGGTTACATATGATTTACCTTCGCGCTGGTATTTGGGCAAAAGATAGAAAAGTAGATCGTTTAATCGGTCGATAGTCTCCGCAACCTCTGGCTTCCCATCGAAATACTTGATAATTGCGGCATCTTCCCCAGTTAGATGCTTCAACTCTTTTTGAAAGTAAGGGTTAGGAAGGTAGCGGACATCAAACAGCAGGTCGGCACCTCGCGGGGTACCATATTTGTGACCGAAACTAACAACTTCTACCTTTAGCGGCACACCGTCTTCATGTCCGCTAAACTTTTGGACAATAAGATGTCGTAGTGTATGAACGGTATGGTCGGAAGTGTCAATGATAAGATCTGCGAGTTTCCGAATTTCTCTAAGTGCTTTTCTTTCACCGCGGATGGCCCAGAGAAGGCCTTTTCCCGAATCAGCGGGGTGGGGGCGTCGGGTCTCTGAGAATCGTCGTTGAAGAACATCATCTGACGCTTCAAAAAACACGACGAAAGGCGTCAGGTTGCGCTTAGCAAGCTTCTTTAACTCAACCGCAAAATCGGACAAGAAGTGTCGTTCACGGATGTTAATTACTAACGCCGCCTTTCGGATAGCCGCCGGTCGAGCATCGCCGGGCACCAGCAACCTGCCAAACGTAGAAAGCATTGCCAGCGGAAGGTTATCTACACAGAAATAGCCCAAGTCTTCAAGCGAGTCCGTTGCCGAACTCATCCCCGAACCGCTGAGACCCGTAATGATGACAAACGACGGAAGCTCTCTGGTTTCTCGCTTTTCTCGTTTCATAGCCTAAATTAACAATGGGCTCATAGCATCGTCATGATCGTCCATTAGTCGTTTGGTAGCCCCGCGACCCTTCGCAGACGTGAAGAGAGATACAGCAGACAAAACTAACACCCCTAAGTTTCTCGATCGAGCGAATGACAAGCGGTAAGCCGGCAACACCATGCCAAACACGGAAGTCGATGCGATTCCCGCCAGTGGATCGTCTTCGCCGAACTTGGACAGCTCTATACAGAGGTCTATCTGAGTCCGTTCTCGGAATGATTCTTGACCAAATACGTCGCGTACATCAATTGGGCCAAGCCCATAGACGACCAGAATTCCGACGAAACGCTCCGGGGCTTTTCCAAAGACTTTGCCTTGTTCCACCTCAATCTCTACAACGTCGTCAGCTACAAGTGCGTGCCCGTCCGCGAGTAGCTGTAGTGCACAATCAGATTTGCCGATACCCGGTTCACCAGTGATCAACACACCGAGTTCCCCGACAGCAACTAGTGCACCGTGTAGAGTTTTTGTACGCTCAGACAAATGATCTTGATCGTATTCCCAATCGCGCAGTATGATTCATCGTCAGTGCCGCGAGGTCGGATAAAATGCTGTGGTCGAGACTCACATCAATCCCGGCAACGGCAGCCGCAACGGCTATTCGGATGGATCGATAGGCGCCGTTAACACAGAGGCTTTTATCGCCTTGTGCGATTTGTCAATGACCTTGTCTTTGAGACGTCGCGCTTGTTTCTCGATCTTACCGATCGTCTGCGAAAGCGATTGGTACATGTCCGAAATGGTCGTATCGGCAGTCAATACATCACTTCGCCAGTTAATAACGATCTCAGACCGGTGCATTCCCCCTTCGATTTCCATAATTACGTGAACCTTAGGAGGGCGGCCGTCGAATAGGTGCTCGATCTTGGCGAAATGGTCCTCGACGTGCTTCCGAAGTGCCGGAGTGACATCAATATGGCGTCCCGTAAATTCAAATTTCATATTATAGTTTTTCTTTCCCTTGAACCCGGAATATTCATTTGATCGCGATACTTTGCGACCGTACGGCGTGAGAGTTTTACTCCCTCTTTACTCAATACCTTTGCGATCTGGTCGTCGGTCATTGGCGATTTTGAATCTTCGTCCTCGACCATTTTCTTGATCCTAAGCTTCAAAATGCGAGTTGAGACCTCTTCACCTTCTTCATTTAGCATACCCTCGCTGAAAAATCTTCTCAACTCGATCACACCTTGCGGTGTATGGGCATATTTGCGATTGACGACACGGGAAATAGTCGAAAGGTGCATTCCGATGTCTTCGGCCACATCTTTTAGCATCATTGGCCTGATGTGCTCTACACCTTTATCCAGAAACTCCCTTTGGCGATGGATAATGCACTCAACGACTCGATAAATGGTCTGACGGCGATGCTCGATGTTTCTAAGAAGATCCACCGCAGAACGGACCTTTTCTTTTATAAAGTCCTTTGTTTCCTTAGTGGTTTCGCTCTGGTCGAGCATGCTGTGATATGTCGAACTGATACGCAATCTTGGACTGCCATCATCGGTAAAAAATATTACGTAGTCCTCGTCCAGCTTCTCAATGTAAACCTCCGGGGCGACAAAAACCGCATCTTCCGACGAGTAGCGGCGCCCCGGATATGGGTCTAGTTGGCGGATTCGATTGATCTCATCGTCAAGCATGTGTAGCCCAAGGCCCGTCGCCTTAGCGAGATGCTGTAGTCGATGAGGTTGAAGATCCTCAAGATGATCACGAACAAGTTGGCAAGCAAGGCTATCGCGTTCGCCGATGGCTTCAAGCTGGGCCAGCAGACATTCCTGCACGTCAATAGCTCCACAGCCGACCGGGTCCAACTGCAGGACTATTTGACGGGCTTCTTCGACTAGGTCCCTAGTGCAGCGATATGATTCTGCGATCTCTTCAACCGAAGCGACAAGTCGTCCGTCATCATTCAGGTTACCGATTATCTCGATAGCGATCGTTTCAATGCGATCGCTCACATCCAACAGATTGAGTTGCCACTCGAGATGTTCGCTCAAGGATGTGGAATGCGTCAGAAACTGTTCGAAGCTGGGAGCATCGTCTTTGTACTCGATCTCCTGCGTTTTGTACCCCGGATCGAGATAGTCCTGAAACTCCCGGCCGTAGTCGACATCATCGAAGGCATCCGAAGAATCAGTCGCGACATCATCATCGCCATCGCTATCCGCATCCGGAGTAGTCAATTCGCTGTTGCCATTGAGATTTTCAGCCTCCGGGCTTATCGCCTCGACGTTAGTCGCAGTTTCCGACGAAGTATCGTTGCCATTTTCGAGGCCGTGATCTTCGCCATCAGAATTCTGATCTAGAATATTGTCGCCGATCTCCTGGGTTTCCTCTCCGGGCAGCACTTCCTCAAGCACCGGATTCGCTACCATTTCGAGCTCAATGAGCTCAGTAAGTTCGAGCGAATTCATCTGCAACATCTCGATGCGCTGCCGCAGTTGCGGCGTAAGCACCATCTTTTGTTGAAGCTGTGTAGAAAGCCTTAAAGAAGACATAACCGATACGGGAAGCGCGAGAACCGACGGTCTTTGCGGAACGCATTGCAAAAACTGTTCCTTAACTCGATTATAGCGGGAAAACAGCGAAAAAGGAAAGATTTGCGACCTAAAGCTTAAATCTTTCGCCAAGGTATAAACGGCGAACGCTAGGATCTTCGATCAGCTCGCTCGGACTGCCGCCGCGAAGGATCTTACCCTCAGACATAATGTAGGCCCGATCAGTGATCTCGAGGGTTTCGCGAACATTGTGGTCGGTTATGAGGATCCCGATTCCCTGCTGCTTGAGATACAGAATGATCTCGCGGATGTCATCAATGGCCAGTGGGTCGATCCCTGCGAACGGTTCATCCAAGAGAATGAATTCTGGCTCGGTTGCTAGGCATCTGGCGATCTCGACGCGTCTGCGTTCGCCGCCGGACAGGGCATCACCGCGAACTTTCCTAACATGTTCGACACCAAATTCTTCGAGGAGCTTTTCGAGACGTTCAAAGCGTTCGTGCCTCAAAAGTGTCAGCGTTTCAAGGACGGCGAGAATATTCTGCTCGGCCGTAAGCTTCCTGAAAACTGACGGCTCCTGCGGCAGATAGCCCAGCCCAAGTCTCGCACGTAGATACATTGGAAGATTCGTAACATCCCGATCTCGAAGGAGTATGGTGCCTTTTTCGGTATTCTCCAGGCCCACCAGCATATGGAATGTCGTCGTTTTGCCCGCACCGTTGGCACCCAGGAGCCCTACTATCTCGCCTGGGAAAACGGAGACGGATACGTCATCCACGACCCGCCGTCGGCCATAGGACTTCTGAAGGTGGGTTGCAGAAAGGGCTGAGTCGCTTTTTGCGGTCGCATCCCCATTCAAAGAACTAGTTGATTGGCCGTTGTGATCGTTCACTCTTTGTTCGGATTTGTCTTGTACACCGTGCGGGTGCGCCCGGAGGCGTTGCCCTTAACTCTACCTTCATTGAGGACGCGGCCCTCACGCATAAAAACCGTGAGCTGGCTGCTCTGGGTCGATCCACTCTTGGCATCGCTAACCGTCGCAGGGTTTCCGCGAATTACCGCAGATTCATCACTTGCTGAATACTGAACCCAATCTCCGGTAGCGCGTCTCCCAGGCTGAGTTATTACAACGTTGCTTTCTGCAATGGTACGGCTAACTTCATTGTTTGCTGAGAGCAGGACTTCTGCGGAGCCAGCTGTAATTCGATCTGCTCCCTGACGAATATCGACCGAACCCTTGTATTGAAGGAGGCGTTTACCTCGATCATAAAACATTGAACCTGCCGACACCGAAACAGGAACGGTTGATTCTTTGCCCCGAATTTGGATTTTTGCATCGTAGAGCAGGCTTTGGACGTTACCCTCTGCAAGGAAACGGGCTGAGGCCTGATCTACAACCAGGCGGTCCCCCCGAACGTAATTATTGTCCTGCCATCCGCGGGCCGAACCGCCGAACACAGCCATTTCGCCGTCATGATCAAAATCAGCTTTGTCGGCGGTCAGATATACAGGCTTGTCTGCGACTCCAAATGGGGCTGCATCCTTCATTTGCCTACGGCTATAGTAAGTCGTGCTGACACCGCCGCGTAGATATGATCTGTTCCCGCGTGTATCCCAATCGATCTCGCGGGCTTTGGCCCGTCCCCTCGAATCCCAAACCGTTGGTTCGCCACCACGCAAACGAACGGTCTCATCTGCCTGCGTAAACGTTAACTGACGAGCGATCGCGTTTCGATCAAGTTCTGTGAATTTTACCGAACCGGTCGCATCAAAGCTTTCAATATCCTTTGAGACTTGACTAAAATTCGCGATCAGTTGGTCCGCGTTCATCGTCTGCTCACCGCGAGTTGCCGACACGATCGTGGGAACACGCGTAGCATAGGCCTTTTTCCCGGCGACGCATCGTTTCGCATTATTTCCCGATTCGAAGAATTCACAGTCGAAGCGAGGGGCCTTGACCATGGTTCGATAATTCTTGCTGCCCTGATTCAATGGCTCGACATACAGTTCCGCACTCCCGACTGCCTCTGCCCTGGCTATGTCCTTACCATTCCCAGCGAATACCGTCCTTATAGAATCGGCCACAAGCCTCTTATTCGCCGCGTCTGCACCGCCGTTAGGTACATTTAGGCTTAGCGTCGTCCTCCCATCTGTCAGCATCGAATCAATAAGCCCGGCGCCCTTAAAGAAGACTCCTATTCCTCGGACAGCTGCTATCATCAGGTTTGAGTAGGTCGAATTAGCGGCGGGCGTGATCTCAGCCTTGCTCTGCCCGATCGCATTCGCATTCTTAATATTTCGAGCGGCATCAAATTCGACATTGAGTTCTGGCGCTGATACGGTCGTGGTGCGTTCCGAGGTGGTCTGCGTCGCGACGGCATTTCCTCTAACCACCGCGTCCTGGATGGCATTGCCGGCAAGTAGATTCGCGTGCAAGCTTTCGCCTCGTAGGTGATCGTTTCCCTGGGTGATCTCGGCGTTTCCAATTAGAGCAAGTTTCCGAGCTGTCTGCTCGAAGGTCGCATCGTTCGCACGAATATCGGTTAGTCTATCACCCGAAGCTGTAACGATATGGACTCCTTGTTTAAGTTCAAATCTATCGTCGCGTCTGTCATATGAAGCATATCCCGAGTCGATGCTAGTTTTAGGCTGGCCGCTAGTACCCGAGACTATGTGAACGTTTTCGAAGAGTTCAAACTGCTTCAACTGAGGAGAATCACCATCACCGAAAATGGCGACCGCCCGTCCCGAAGAAATGTCATTTGTCCTGGCAATACTTGCGCCTTCAGGGTTTGAGACAAGATTGATCGCGACGGCTTCTTCAAGAGAGATCCGTCCGGCGATCTGATCAAAAGATGCGGTGCCGGCATTGATCTTTGCGTAGCGCACATTCGATCTCGCCAATTCGGGCGAATCAAATGATTCGATCTCAACATCTTTCAATAGATCGATCTGCTTCTGCTCCATGCGAACCGTGGCACCAAAGGAACTCCCTTTTATATTCCTAAACTCGAACTCAAGGGCTTTGTCGGCATCCGCTGTCTGTGTCTTGTGGGTGTAGGTGATGTGATTCGTCACGACTTTGAGGCCATCGGTGGTCTCGATCCTTACACTATCCTTTAGGTAAGCCGTAAAATTCTTTCCTTCCTCGGGAATATAGAGGGCAGATTCCGCGGACATCTTATTGGCAAATGTACCGGTTGCATCAAATGTCTCAAGGTACACGCCACGAAGTTCCTGATGTTCGTCGGAAAACGTCTTCGCATGTGCGGCCTTAATGTAATATTTGTTCACACCGGCTTCTGATTCGAGTCGTTCGTATCCATTAACCTCAGCAACGACATCCTCAGAAAGCTGAGCATGTTCACTCTTTAGATGGAACGACGTCTTTGATCGAGCGCGATAAAAGCCCACAACAACACATAAAATCGTTACGCCAATTGCGACAACTGCGGCGATGCGTAGATATTGCGGTAATTTTGCCCGTAATCTATATTCGTTCGATTTATGGGTTTTCTGCTCCGGCACTGACATTAATTATCCGCTCTCAAATCTTCGACTACAAGTTGCAGGCGTCTGTTTCCCTGCCATGTGTTTGCTTCGGGCACGTAAGCCAATTCGATGCGTGTACCGTCTTTGAGAGTTTGCCCCTTTGATCTCTCAACGCCGTCCCACCAAACGGCCTCAAACGTACGACTGTCGTCGCCGAGAAGTTTTAGCTTAAGATGCTTTTCTTTCATGACGAACGGGTCGTCACGAAGGATAAGATCGCGCGTAACAAAGATCGGTTTGGGATTGCCCGCTCCGAAGGGCTCGAAAGGTGCAAGGTCATCTACGAGCCCGAGGCCGAGTGATTGACTTGATATAAGAGCATCAATCTTCAACTCGGGAACTAACTCGACGTCAGAGAGCGTCTCAGCAGCGTATTTGTTAAGACGGATGCAAAGGTCATCGATCTTGTCTATCGCGATCTTCATACCGGCCGCAGCGGCGTGGCCTCCGTACTGCTCGAACAGCTCTGAACAGGTGCCTAGAGCATCCAGAAGATGAAATCCAGGAACCGACCGCGCACTACCATGGCCAAAACCATCTTTGAGCGATAATACGATCGTTGGACGATAGAGCTTTTCTGCAATTCGAGACGCAGCTAACCCAATAACGCCTTGATGCCATCCGTCTCCCGAAACAACGACGAAATGCGCACCGTCCTGTGATTCCGTCTCGCTTAGTGCCAGCTCGGTGATTCGCTGCTGCACCTGCTGTCGTTCGCGGTTGCGGCTGTCTAGCAGGGCAGCTAATTCGCGGGCCTTAGAGAAATCGTCTGCCTCGAATAGTTCAACCACGTGTCTCGCAACATCCATTCGCCCGGCGGCGTTGATACGCGGACCGATCCGAAAACCGATGTGGTAACTCGTCATATCCGAACGGCAGTCGGCCACCTCCATCAGTGCCTTTAGGCCCCAATTGTCTGTTTTGGGTAGATCCAAAAGGCCGAGAGCAACGATCGCCCGGTTCTCCCCCGTTAGATTCATGACGTCAGCTACCGTGCCGATCGCGGCGATCTTTAGAAAGCCGGGCACCTCATGTTCGAGCTCATTTTCTCTCAGCAGTACGTGAGCAAGCTTAAATGCTACGCCCACACCTGCCAGGTGCCTGTCAGGATATTCGCAGCCGGGTTGATTCGGATTGACGATGGCTACCGCGGGCGGATTACCTCGAACTTCATCTGATAGATGGTGATCTGTGACAATTACATCCAAACCGTGATCGCGTGCCCACTCCAGCGGCTCAAAGCTGCGTATTCCACAGTCAACGCTGATAACGAGCGATACTCCATTCTTCTGAGCTTTTTCAAGGGCTGGAATGTTGATGCCGTAACCTTCCGTAAATCGATTTGGCACATGAAACGTGGACTCGCTGCCAAGCAGTGAAAGCATTTTTCGCAGGAGAACAGTGCCCGTGGTGCCATCAACGTCATAGTCGCCCCAGATGATGATCTTTTCCTTTTTGTCGATGGCTCGCTGGACACGATCAACAGCTTCACGCATTCCTTTTAGAAGTAGTGGTTCGTGGAGTTGTTCGGGCGATGGATTAAGAAAGTCGCGGGCATTGTCCGGGCTGCCATGGCCGCGCGAAATAAGCAGGGCCGCAACAAGCGGTTTCACATTTAGCTCAGATGCTAATTTGTTGACGGTTTCGGCATCGTGTTTTGTGATCTTCCAGCGCTTTTTCACGGTTAAAGTTTATGGAGGTTCTATGGGATCTCAAGTAACGATCGGACTAATTACACCGAACCAAAGGAGAACCAGGATCACCGAACCGAGGACTATTCGATAAACAATAAATACTGCCGTCGAATTTCGCTTTAGGAACGAGATCAAGAACCAGATCGAAAGATATCCAACGATCGCGGCAACGATAGTGCCGACAACAAGCGGTGTGAAGCTTTCGGCGGGCAAGATCTTGAGTGCCTGTCTCAATTCAAGCAACCCGCTCGCCGTGATCGCCGGAATTGACAGCAAGAACGAAAACCGTGCTGCCGTCTCACGCTTTTCTCCCGCTAGCAGCCCGCCCATGATCGTTGACCCGGAACGGCTCGCTCCCGGCATTAGGGCAAGAACCTGGCAGAAGCCCTGAACCAGAGCGTCCGTTCGTCCCAGATGCCGCATCTCCTTTCGTTGACTGCCGAGCCGCTCGGCGACTGCGAGCAATAGCGCGACTACAATGAGCATTGTGCCGATGACCCATAGATTCTTTGTTCCGGGCCCCTCAATAAAATCCTTAAATAGAAGGCCGATTGTGCCGATCGGGATCGAACCGATGATGATCAGCCAACCGATCCACGCTTCTTCGGAAAGGAATATAGGACGGACGCCATCGGTCCCCGAAAATCGCATTCGGCGGCGGTTGAAAACAAAATTCCAATGGTCGCGAACAAAAGCCGTACTGATACCCCAAATATCGGCCGCAAAATATACGAACACTGCTGTCAGGGTCCCAAGCTGAATGACCGCCATCGTCGCGGTCGTCATTTCTGAGTTCCCGCCATAGAGGTTTAGATACCGGCTTGCAAAAACAAGATGGGCCGTCGAGCTTATCGGGATAAACTCGGTCAAGCCCTGCACGATACCGAGAAGAATTGCCTGCAGTAGGTCCATAATGTTGGAAACGCGGCCGGATAGGCCTGGGCAAGAGAGAAGATTCTAAAAAGGACAATCTAGCATATTCGCGCCTGAGAAACTATTCGCGGTATTTAGCCTTTCCGGCAACTCGATCGTAGAGCCAGGCAGGCATGAATTTTCCGGCGCGGACGATCGTTGCTAATTGCCATGGGAAAGCTGAAAATCTCTTTCTCTTCTCAATGGCCCGAATAAAGAGTGGGATGGCATCGTGAAGGTCCATAAGAAAAGGCATTTTAGCGTCGCGTCCTGAGGTAAGCGGAGTGCGAATGAAGCCGGGCTGAATGATCGTCACGTCAATGCCGGAATGCTTGACGTCGAGACGAACACTCTCAAAAAATGCGGTCATTCCGGCCTTGCTCGCGGAATATGCGGCCGACCGGGGCAGTCCTCGAAATCCGGCGAGACTCGAGATCGCGACCAACTGTCCGGATCCGCGTTCCAACATGTAAGGGAGAACGGCGTGAACGGCATTAACTGCGCCCATTAGGTTGGTGTCGATGACTCTCTTGACCGATAAGGGCTTCAAGGCTCGTGTCTCTTCATCGTTCCCGCCGATCCCGGCATTCGCTATAAGGACGTCAACATGGCCAAAATCGATCAGGAAATCATTAACAGCCAGCCGGACCGCGTCTTCGTCTGTTACGTCCCCCGCAAAAACTCGGGCTGTTGCACCATTTTTCTCACACGACCTCTTGAGCTTTTCAAGCTCATCCTTTCGACGAGCAAGCAGACCGAGGATCGCACCCCTTTTGGCAAGATCGAGCGCGAGGGCTTCACCGATGCCGCTCGAAGCTCCCGTTAGAAATATCACTTTTCCGTTCCATTTCGATGTCATTTCGTTTTTACGGTCTCACCGATTCGGCGGAGTTCATCAAATAGGTGGTCGCCGCACTTCTTTTCAATGCCTTCGGACAGAGCATTCATATATTCACTCATATATTTCAAGTTTTTTGGATCAAACTCAAATTTGTTCTTCTTCTCCGCGATCTTCGAGAGGATGTCTGAGCATTCGACGGTTGCTTTGTATTCACTCTGCTCCTCGGTAAGAATAATGAATGTTTTCGGGAATCGCGGCAGATACGCGACCGGAAATATTTGACCTGGACCAGGGTACCGTACCGAATTTGCCGATGGATAGATATTGAAGTCCCAGGACTCGAAATAGGTCTCAATATTCTCGCCCGCCGCGGTCCGGTAGATGACGTTGTAACGTTCGACCGGCTCTTCGTTGTGTAAATTTTTGGTCCGTTCGCGACTGATCACCTTCGCCTCGGCTTTCTCGCCATATTTGTTTATAAGCATTCCATCGATCATGTGGGGCCTGATGATATTTGCAAGTGCAAAAACGCTCACAAACAAGCTTGCAACCACGGCTAATAAGGCCCCTGCAGCGATCATTCTGCGGACTACCCGCACGACCGGCGAGGGACGAGTCGGCCCCGGGGAACTGGCCGAACGGAACATCGCTTTAGCGATCCAGACCGTCCCGATCACAACAAATATGGACGGTACAAGAATGAAGATCGAATATGAGGAAAAGTGATAGAGAAAGTATGCGATGAAATCCATGAGGGTTTAGAGTGCGTGTTGACCCCTAAGGCCGACAACTTTCGAACGTAGTATTTCAAGCAATTGATCGACAGTACTCAAATGGGTCCGGAACGCCAAACAAGCGAATCTAAGAGTAAAGTTCCCGTCGAGCATTGTTGATGAGATGAATATTCTGCCGTCCGCAACCACGGCTTCGAGGAGCTCCTTGTTGAATTCGTTTGGATCTCCCTGTTCCGGTACAAATCGATATGTCACCACTGAGAGTTCCGGCTCGATAGCGCTCTCAAATCCGATCTTCTGCACCTCAGCATGAAAATACTTGGCAAGAAGCAGCTTTTCTTCGAGACAGGCTCGAAATGGCGCGAGGCCGTGAAGCTTTAGCGGAAGCCAAAGGCGCAATCCGCGAAAGTGTTTGGTCAGTTCAGGCGATAATTCGGCTGGCGATAGTTCGTCGGGACTGGCAAACGCGTCCTGCATATAATTCGCCTGAAACGAATATGCCGTCTTTAGATTCTCTACATCCTTAACCAGGACGACGCCAAGCCCATACGGCAGAAACAACCCTTTGTGGGGGTCGATGATGAGCGAATCCGCATGCTCAAGTCCCTTGAGTTTCTGCTTCCCTTCTCTCGTAAGAATAAAGAATCCACCATACGCAGCGTCTATGTGGTACCAAAGGCCGTGCTCCCTGGCGATCGAGCCGATCTCGACCAGCGGGTCGATCGCACCAACATCAGTGGTTCCCGCCGAAGCGACAACGAGAAATGGGTTCAATCCGTCTGCTTTGTCCTTTTCTATTTGCCGGGCGAGATCTTCCGATCGCATTTTGTACTTTTCATCGAGATCGATGAAGCGAACGGGACACTCCGCAAGGCCCGCCACCTTTATCGCTTTTGCGACCGAATGATGGGTCTGTCGCGAGAGATAAATGACAGAACGTGGAATATCTGCTGATTTGATGCCCATGCCGTCGCGGGCAACGACAATGGCGATCATGTTCGCGAGGCTTCCGCTAGTCGTTAGATTGCCATGTGAGCTCGGGCCGTATCCGACCAGATCACACATCCACCGGATGAGCATATTCTCCATCCGCACCGCTCCCGGTGACGCATAGAAAATGCCCGCATACCTGTTGAAGACGTCAGCGAGATAATCACCAAGCGCCGAATAATAGATCCCGCCGCCGGGGATGTATGCCAGATGCCCGCCGGATGCCGGATTCAGTCCGGGGGTATCGACATTTTCTCGAAGAAGTTCGATCGCCTCTTTCAGCTCCACTCCATCTTCTGTGATCGGGGAGTCTAGTATCGCAGCCCCTTTGTCCCGAGAGAGCGTAAAAGCGTTTGCGGTCTCGATGCCATTGAGAAAACCCTCTGAATAGTCCACGACTCCGCGTAGGGCATCGGCTCGTTGTTCCGGAGACGGATCAAGCAAACGGGCGGCCGATTCCAATTTAAGGAGTTCTCTTCTCACTGTTTACGTGGCTGTATATTTTATTAGACTCTGCGTTCTATAATTCGACGATCGTCGTCACGATCACCGGCTTGGAGGCTAGTTCTTTCTGCACATATCGTTTCAGATGAATCCTCAGGTTCTCTTTGAAAACCGGACGGTTTGCTATCTGCTCCGGTTTCATATCCGAAATGGCTTGGGCAACCGCTTTTCGAGCATCTGCGGAAAATCCATTCGTCATTTCAAGCCCTGCTACGCCGTTTAGCGATATTTGCGGGTCTCCAACGAGCCGATGCTTTTGCTTATCTACTGTTACGACAAGTGAGATCATGCCGCCATAAGCCAGTTTTTTTCGTTCGCGCACGATATCGTATTCGATCTCTTCCATTGACTCTTCGTCGATAAAGGTCTTAAAGAGGTCGCGTTTGTCAACGATATTCGCGCCATATTCATTGATCTCAAGCACGTTTCCATTCTCGATCAGCACAATGTCGTGGTCATCGTATCCGGCAACGTGGTTCTTGATGTATTCCTTTTGCCGAAAGAGCATCCGGTATTCGCCGTGTATTGGAACGACAAATTTTGGCCGAGCGGTCTCGACCATGATCTTGATATCTTCCTGCGAAGCGTGTCCGGAGACGTGAACGAGCCGGCGCTTTTCTTCAATGATGTTCGCTCCACGTTTGTACAGGTGGCCTATCAAGCGACTGATGTTCTTTTCGTTGCCAGGAATGATGCGTGCGGAGAGGACAACGGTGTCTCCCGGTCCGATCTCCATCCCTTTATAGGTTGACGTCGCAAGATTCCAGAGAGCGGCACGCATCTCGCCCTGCGAACCCGTCACCAAATAACAGATCTCATCGTCGTGAAGGGCCCGTGCGCCGCTGAGATCGATCATACAGCCGTGAGGGATCTTGAGCAGTCCGAGGTCAGATGCGATCTGAATGTTCTTTTGCATTGAGAGCCCGCAGACGCAAACTTTACGTCCAAATTCGTGTGCGATATCAAAGACGATCTGCAGGCGATGCAAGGAAGATGAAAAAGTCGAGACGAATAATCGGCCTTCGGTTTGTTCAAATATTTCCTCAAACGCAGGTATGACGGCCTGTTCCGACGGTGTTCGCCCGGGGACAGTCGCGTTGGTCGAATCGCACAAAAGTGCGAGAACGCCCTCGTCGCCGATTCGCCCGAGCATGTCCAGATCGTAGGGCTTGCCGATCACCGGTGTGTCGTCGATCTTGTAATCTCCGGTGTGTATCAGCGTGCCGACCGGCGTATGAATCGCCAGCGAAAAGCACTCGACCAAGGAATGCGAAGCGTGAATAAATTCGATCTCAAAAACACCGATCTTGACGCGATCTCCCGCCGAAACGCGGTGCATCAATACATCGTCGAGCATATCGAACTCTTCAAGACGCTTCTCCGTTAACGCGAGAGTAAATCGGGAGCTGTAGACCGGGAGATTAAATTTGCGAAGAATGTATGAGAGGGCTCCGATGTGGTCCTCATGCCCGTGCGTGAGGATGATCGCGGTCAGGTCTTCGCGATATTCCTCGAGAAAATCAAAATTGGGGATCGAAATATCAACGCCGTAGGGTGTTTCCTCCGGAAAACCCATCCCCGCGTCGACAATGATCATCTCATCGCGGTACCGGATGCCCATGCAGTTCATCCCAAATTCCCCGATGCCGCCAAGCGGTACTATTTCGATCTTACTCAAGCGTCAAATCCCCTCAATGTTTGAACTTACGAACCTCGAAGTATAGCACACGCAGTTGGGTGGTATCGCTGTCGCCCATTCTATCCAACCTTTCTAAAAATAAGCGCAACCTCGTTCGACACTACAGCGTCTTTACCCTGACAGCATCTTGAGGTGGCGACATGAACAAAAAGATTTCGGACGAGAAAGTTGATCAGATCATGAGAACACTGATGCGCGATCGATCGGAAGACGATTCAGCCCTTGATGACATCGCCGAGTCGCCACATCTCTGGCAGGGTGTGCAAAACCGGATCGATGCACGGGTGTCAGAAGCGTTTTTCCGGTGGCCGCCACGAGATCTCAAGAAATGGTTTCTTATTGGTGTTCCGGCATTCGCCGCTGTTCTAGTCGTAATATCCCTGATCGCGTTTAGAACGGATCCTCCTGCGGCTGATCTAGGTGCGGTGAGACCGGTTGAAGTCCTGAATGTCGAATCGGCTTCGCGGGACACAAAAACCACGGCAAACGAATTTGTCGTCAATGGAAGCGAAGTGATCCGGAATCAGGTTGTTCCCGCAAAGCCTGAGAGAAAAAAAACTGTGCGGAGGGAGGGTTCGTTAAAAAGGGACACTTGGAGGGAACAACAGAAGAAGTCAAACAATAGCCCTACGGAGATCAAATCTGAGTTTATCGCCCTAACCTATGCAGCTCAGCCCGATAGCGGCCAGATCGTACGCGTAAAGGTTCCGAGTTCAATGATGGTTCGACTCGGCCTGGTCGCATCTGTGAAAGTTCCGTCGAGTCTGGTCGACGCTGAGGTAGTAATCGGCGACGATGGCCAAACACACGCCATTCGCTTTATTCGATAGAAAATGTCAGTTGGAGAAGACAATGAAAAGAGTAGCCTTGATCATCTTGTTCGCAATGTTCGCTTTTTCGGGCAGCTACGGACAGCGTCCTGGCGGACCTCCACCAGTCCGGCCGGGGAATTTGCCACAACCGCGGGATGTCCGTCCACCGCAACCCGGACGCGAACCGCAGATGGCGGACTGGACACAGCCTCATGACGTTGATCGAAACGGCGTTCTTGATGCTACTGAATTTGCTGCGGCGATGGAGCGCACTTTCAAGGAACTTGACCGCGACGGAAGTGGATCGATAGAGCCCGGTGAGGCCATTCGTCCGCAGAGACCTGCTCGACCGGGTTCGGAACGCACACCACCGGTTCGACCGCCGGGAGGAGCCGCAATATTGCCGCCATTCTTTTTTCTTGACCGTGTAAAAGAAGATCGTACGATCTCGCGGGCGGAGTTCGTTCGGATCGTCAGGGAAACATTTGTCGAGATGGATGGAAATGGGGACGGTTCTCTTAGCGGAGTCGAATCAAAGCGTCTCCCTCAACGCCCTGACAGCCAGCCACCAGGGTCCGTGCGGCCTCCGATGCCGCCGAACGCACGCTTTATTGGAGCTGAACTGCGGTTCGGTGACAAACTCGTCAAGGGTCAACCATTTTCAGCCGAGATCGTGGTTGAAAACACAAAAAGACTGTTTGACGGATCCACGGTCGTGACACAGTCTCGCGGGGCGATCTATCGGGACAAGAACGGGCGTACGCGGCGCGAGCAGCCGCTGGATATGGTTGGCGGCGTTAGCGTCGTGGGTACGGATGGCAAGCCGCAGAAATTAGTATTTATAAATGATCCCGCTGATGAGGTTCAGATATTTCTTGATCTGAACAACAAGTCCGCCCGCAAGTTGCTATTTCGCACTGGAGCGGAGCCTCTCGAACCGGCGGTTCCTTTCGGAGTACGTGAAGAGTCCCTTGGGTCGAAGAACATCGAAGGCATCACCGTTGAAGGAACCCGTAGATCGTTCGAGATTCCGGCTGGTGAACTCGGCAATGACCAACCACTCCAGGTCGTAACCGAGCGTTGGCTTTCGAAAGAACTGGACGCTATAGTTTTCTTGAGACACGTTGATCCGATCGCGGGCGAGCATATATTTAACCTGGTCAACATCAAGCGGACAGAGCCGAATCCCGATCTGTTTACGATTCCAGGTGGATTTAAGATCGAGAATCAGGGACGGAAGCAGTTGTATTGATCCCCCGAAAAAAAGAATGCTGGACGAGGTCTTAAATATCAGCTTGCAGACAAAGGTTGAACTCTTACCTGTTGAATTCACGGACGATGCCTGCGCGTCTGACGATCGGCTTGTACAGGCCGTCCTTGCTGGGGAACAAACGGCGTTCGCCGACATATTTGAAAGATATAAACGTTCGGTGACGGGAACCGTAGTTCGCTTTTTCAGGGAACATAGCGACATCGAGGAATTCGTCCAGGAGAGTTTCACGAAGGCTTTCTTCTCGCTGAAAAAATACCGCGGCGGTGAGGAGCGATCGTTTGCGGCGTGGATGACACGGATAACGATCAATGTTTGCTACGATGAATTTCGCCGTAGAAAACGTCGCGGTGAGGACCTGCAGAGCGTAGTAGACAGCCAAGACAAGGATCTGCTTGAGTCGATCGCCGATGGTCGGAGCCGCTCCCCCGAACAGATGGTCGTAGCCGAACAGCTTGTTGCTAAGCTTCTCGACGGTCTTAGTCCAGAAGACCGCGTAGCGATGACAATGGTATATTCCGACGAATGCTCGCTTGACGAGACCGCAAAGAAGATCGGCATCACGACCAGCAGCTTGAAATCCAGACTATTTAGATGCCGCAATCATATTAGGAACCGCTTTGGATACCTATTTTCCGCGTAGTCATTGACGGCGGCGAGAATTATGAGGACCTTGAAATCTACAATTATCATTGCGTTTGCGATTGCCGCTGTGGCTTTGACAGCCCATCGTCCGGATCGAATCGCTGGCCAGACGAGCGGAGTTCTTGCCGCTCCAACCTCCGTTTTGGCAACCGATGGCCTGTACAACAACAAAGTTGGTATCTATTGGGACACTATCCGGGGAGCCACAAGCTATCGGATCTTTCGCGGCGTTAGTGATCTTCCATCGGTGGCCGCTGATATTGGTACGACTCAGGCCAACTTCTTTTTTGATCAAACAGCGGCGCCAGGCCAGACTAGCTTCTATTGGGTTCGGGCTGAGAACGGCGGCGATGTTAGCGAGTTGAGTTCCGGTGACCAAGGAACGAGAGCTGTCGGGGTCCAGCAGGGGCCGGTTGCCCCGCTCGCTCCTCCAGGAACGGGGCCGCTCGCAAATCAAGTCACTGCGACGAAGGCGTTTCTGGGAAAGACGCTTTTTTGGGACGAACAAATGTCGTCAACCGGTACCGTCTCATGCGGAACTTGTCATCACTCAGGAACAGGCGGAACTGATCCTCGTTCGGCAACATCGGCCGTCAACTCCACAAACCCTGGGCCGGATAGTTTGCCAGGTACGGCGGATGACGTTCGCGGCTCGGCCGGTGTGCCTGTGAACAATGCGGACGGCACCTATGTTTTTGACCAAGGTTATGGACTGAACGACCAGGTGACAGGGCGAAAATCAGTCTCGTATCTCAACGCGGTATATTCGCCCCTACTCTTTTGGGACGGCCGTGCGACCGGTGTTTTTCGCGACCCAATATCAAATGTTGTTCTCTTGAACGGTGGCGGAGCACTCGAAAGCCAGGCCGTGGGCCCACCCGTATCTACCGGAGAAATGGCTCATAGCGGGCGAAACTGGAACGATGTCGCGGCTCGGATCTCTAGGGTTAAGCCTTTGGCACTTTCGCCGAATATACCCTTACCACTCAATACTTGGATCGGAGGCCGAACCTATCCCGAACTGTTTCTTGAGGCTTTTGGAACGGCGGAGGTAACTCCAGCACGGATAGCCATGGCTATCGGAAGTTTTGAACGGACCTTGTTTACGGATCAGACACCGTTCGATCTGCTTAATGCCGGCATCTCCCCCCTTACCGCTGCGGAACAGCGAGGCAGAAATATATTTAACGCGAATGGGTGCAACACATGTCACGGGGCCAGTCTCTTAACCGACAATAATTTTCACTACCTGGGCGTCCGTCCGGATACGGAGGATATTGCGAGAGAGCAAATTACCGGGTTTCCTAATGATCGAGGAGCGTTTCGGACGCCAAGCTTGCGCAATGTTGAGCTTCGCGGATCCTATTTTCACAACGGGCGGTTTACCACGCTTGAGCAGGTCGTCGATTTTTATGACCGTGGAGGCGATTTCGATGCTAATAATAAGCCGAACATTATTCGTCCCATCGGCCTCAACCCGCAGCAGCGGGCGGATCTGGTGACGTTTCTCAAAAGACCTCTGACTGATCCGAGAGTGACAGCAGAGGCAGGACCTTTCAGCAGACCTGCGTTGTACATGGAATCCAACCGTGTCCCCGAAATAATTGGCACCGGTCTGGCCGGCTCGGGCGGTCTCGTTCCTCAAATTAGAGTCATTTCACCACCGATCGCCGGAAATCCTAACTTTACGGTGTCTGTTTCGGGAGCACTAGGCAATTCTGAAGCTGTTCTTGTGATCGATTCGAGCGATCCTTCATTGGGCGGAACTATACCTAAAAACGGTTCGCTCGCGCGGGTCGTTAGTTCGACTCATGCGACCGGTGCCGGAAATGGATGGACTTCAATAAGCCTTGCCATACCTCGGTCGGTAGGGGTTGTGGGTCAGACCTTCTTTGCGCGGTGGTATATTGAGGACTCTGGCGCGATAAATGGTTTTTCGGTATCACAGGCCGCAAGGTTTACGGTTTTTGGTGAGCCCGAAGCGTCCGTTGATGTTTCGATTTCCGGGCGTGTGCTCACGTTGGATGGACTCGGGATACGGAACGCAACAGTAGTGATTACGGACAATAACGGCGTGACCCTTCGGGCAACGACCAGCACGTTTGGCTTCTACGTATTTGAAAACGTGCCGACTGGGGCCAATTACTCGATCGGCGTGTCATCGAGGCGTTTCAGATGCGCTCCAACCTCCATGTTCGTTACTGACAATGTGACCGAGCTGAATTTTATCGCTCAAGAGTGATCCCGTGTTTACTGATTCTTGATCTGAAGAATCCCGTTGGCCAACCGGTACCACTCGGCGAGCGACAGTGTTTCTGCACGCCGGATCGGGTCGATATCGGCTTCCTCCAAGAGGCTGCCAGCGGTCTCGTACACTGTTCTTAGATTATTGAGAATAGTCTTCCTTTTTTTCTCAAAAGCGACGCCCAGAAGGTTTCGAAAAACTGCGGGGTCGCTAAACGACCCCATTTGGGGCGTTAGTCTGACGACCGAACTCCAAACCTTTGGAACCGGGCGAAACGCTGATGGCGGCACATCAAAGAGCTTTTCGGTTTCAAAAGCATCCTCGACAAGTACACTCAGATAGCCGCGCTGCTTTTGCCCCGGTTCGGCCGTAAGTCGGTCTGCCACTTCCCGCTGAAACATAAGCACTATGGTTGAAAAGGAAGCTCGCTGTTTGATCAGTGACTGCAGGATCGGTGTCGATATATTGTACGGCAGATTTGCGACCAACTTGCTTTTCTGGCCAGAGGGGCCGATTTGGGAAAAGTCGAAGAACAATGCGTCTGCCGCGATAAGCTCGAAATTATCTTGACATCCAAACTGAACTCTCAGAGGAGCAATTAGTTCCCGGTCAAATTCGACAGCGACAACCCGTTGAGCACGCTTGACGAGCAAATCTGTCAAAGCTCCCCGGCCAGGCCCGATCTCAACCACGATATCCTCTGGACTGATCTCAAGTGCGTCCACGATCGTGGTGACGACCTGTTCGTCTTGAAGAAAATTTTGACCAAGCGACTTCTTTGCACGCATAATCTACGGCTACCGATCCGACGGGTAACCGGTGATCTCAATGTCATCACCGAGTGCCCGGGTTGATATATCACGAAGACGAAGAGCTTCTTCCAAAGACGACGCTCCGTAACCGGCGATAGCTGTCGGTGCGGTGGTCCCTCCAATAATGAGCGGTGCGGCAATAAAGGATATTTTATCCACGAGCCGGGCCTCGATGAAAGCTGCGGCAATTTCGCTGCCACCTTCAACAAGCACACTCTGAATGTCGCGTCGCTTTAGTTCATCGAGGACAGTTTTCAGGTCGCGAGCCCCCATTTCGGGCGCTACGATTTTTACACCTTGTTGGCGAAGACACGCAATCTTCTCCGCGTTGGCGCTGTTCGTAAACATTATCGTCGGCGATTCGGCAGAAGGATTTGAGACCTTCGAGTTGAGTGGCGTACGGAGGCGATCGTCAAGCACGACCCGAACCAAGGGGCGGCGTCGCAACAAACCACTTCTGTCCGAAAGGCTCGGATCATCTGCTAGGGTAGTGCCGCTGCCGACCAGAATTGCGTCGTGTTCGTGGCGCAACTCCTGGACTCGCTCTTGGGCTATCGTTCCCGAAAGCGCTGTCGAGACACTCCTCGTCAGCGAGATCCTTCCGTCGAGCGAGATCGCGAGCTTTAGATGGACAAAAGGCCGATCATTTCTATGCCAACAAATGAACTTTTCATTCAAACGTGAAGCTTCGTCAGCCAAAATACCAGTTGCGACCTCAATTCCCGCATCGCTCAACCGTCTGAAACCTTTGCCTGACACCAGCGGATTCGGGTCCTCAATAGGACAGACCAGGCGAGCGATCCCAGCATTTATCAACGCATCCGTACACGGTGGGGTTTTTCCGTGGTGGTCGTGCGGCTCGAGCGATACATACGCGGTCGCTCCCTGTGCACGTGGGCCTGCCTGTTCCAACGCAGTAACCTCTGCGTGAGTTATCTGTTCGAATCTGTAAACACCCTCTCCAACAATGTTTCCAGTCGCGGAAACTACCACACAGCCCACCAACGGGTTCGGCGAAACAAGCCCGACCCCTTGGGCAGCCAGCGCGAGAGCGTGTCGCGTTAGGTCGATTTCATTTTGCTTAGCTTCTGCCAATCTGGTGATCTGAGGATTTATCTAAAATGCGCTACGCTGGTTACTAATCGGAGCGAACGAAATCATCTAAATGATGGCCTAATTGAACAACCCGTTCACGTAATTTTCGGCGTCAAAAACCATAAGGTCTTTGACCTGTTCTCCGATACCCACGTATCTGATCGGCAGCTTGAGTTCCTTTGCAATCGCAACCGCGATACCGCCTTTTGCCGTTCCATCGAGCTTAGTAAGCACAATGCCCGTTACGTCGGCTGTTTTCATGAACTGCCGGGCCTGTTCAAGCCCGTTCTGGCCGGTTACCGCGTCGATCACGAGAAGCGTCTCGTGAGGGGCATCTTTCACCTCGCGGCCAGCTATGCGTTTCATCTTTTCGAGCTCGGCCATAAGGTTTGCCTTGTTGTGCAAACGTCCAGCCGTATCGACGATCAAAACATCGGAATTGCGTGCCTTAGCTGCAGCAAGCGCGTCGAACAAGACCGCGGCGGGATCAGTTCCCTGCTTTTGCTGAACGACTTGAACGCCCGCCCGTTCGGCCCATATTTCAAGCTGATCACTTGCTGCGGCGCGGAACGTATCGGCTGCGCAAATAAGAACATCGTTGCCCTCATCCTTGATACGTTGGGCGAGTTTGCCGATCGTCGTGGTCTTGCCGACACCATTGACGCCAACAACCATCAGAACATATGGCTTGATAGCCTCGTCGATGTTGCGTTCGTCGGCTACGCCCTTTTCGGTCGAGTGGTGCAAAATCTCCAGCAACTCGCCCTTTATGGCCGCCTTAAGAGCGGAAAGATCTTTGATCTCAGATCTCGATACGCCGCGACGCACACTATCGAGAACCTGCATCGTGGTAGCGACTCCAATGTCGGTGGAGATCAACATTTCCTCCAACTCATCAAGAAACGCCTCATCTATCTGCTTTCTACCCTCGAAGATCGTATCAAGCTGATTGTTGATCGAATGCCGTGTCTTCTCGATCGCTTTCGAGAATCGTACCCCGATCTCCCTTTCAACAGCCTCTTCTTGGGCCTTTAGTTCCTCGATTGATTTGTCGAGGCCAAGAACCGAGCTCGAAAAGGTATCTTCCTTTTTTCTTCGCCAAAAAAACGCCATAGAGTTTGCCCTGCGGTGTTGACCGCAAACTAAAGAGTATAAAAAAATATCGCACCCTGAACAATGTGCGATATTTTCTGAAGGTGTATGGCGGACAACTTACCGCGAATAAAGATCGAGTCGGTCGGCGGCATTGAACAGGGCGTATCCTATCAGGCATGAGAAGACGATCGAGAAATAAAAGGTAAAGAGGCTGCCAATGACGGTTGCGGGGAGATTGCCGACGGCAGGCATATCAAAGTCCGCAAAAACAAAATGAATCACGGAGCCGATCGCCGCAGACAATGCGAAGATCACAACGACCATGAGCAACAGTTTCACATAGTCAAAACCCAGGCGGCGGATTGTGTCGATGCCGACCGCTGGATTTAGCGTCGCACCAAATGAACGCGTGTAGCCGGCGACCGCACAGGCTGCCGGAAAATAAATAAAGCCCCATACCAGCGTCACGGCCGCAAGCAAGAGAAATATCGCACCATAGTCAAGAATTTGACTGAACGCCGCTGAGCGTTCAGCGGCGAGTGTCTCAGGCGTTTTTCCAAGCGAGGATTCGAGTTGTGCTTTGCGCTGTTGGTTGATCAATGCGTTCGCCTCAGCAACCATCTTCTCCGTATCGGCATTATATTCGTCCGCCATCGCGACGGCCTTTCGCTGCTCGGGAACGTTCGCAGAAAGATTGCCGGAATCCATCGCCTCGACACGTGCTCGTTGTTCATCAGCCTCCATTCTTAGTATTTCGCGTACACGTTCGCTCTGATTCGCGGATTTGACCGTTAGATCTAACTGCGGAGCGACCACACTCGTAACCTCGGACTGTGATCCGGAACCCTGTTTCGTGACTGAACCGGCGAAAAAGAAGATCGCCGCGATCATAAGAACAAGAAACGGCCCAAATGATGAGACATACACCGCAATGCTAAGGAAAAACGGTTGAATAACGTCATCCCAGATGGAAAAATCGTCAAACGAGGGCATGAAATTCTCGTCTAGTTGCCCCTGCGAAAAATTGTCGATGGTATTTGCAAAAATGCCAAAAGTAAGAGTGTTCGCCAACATGTAGCAAAAGATGGCCGCCGACATCAGAAAGATCCCGCCAAAGGACGCGGCCGACGAGCCAACCGACAGGAATGCGAACATTATCGCCCCAAGTACGAGGCTCGCCTTGAATTTGAATGGATGCGAAAGGGCATTACCAAAATCCTTCAGTCCAAAACCATTTAAGACCGCAGCCTGTCTGAGTTCCGTCCGCGCCTTTTGAGCCGCAACATGTGTAATAGCCGTGCACATCGCGCCGCAGTAGGGACAGATCTTCACATTGCTGCCGTAGGATGTCGGACAAGCCTTGCAAAATGTGTTCCCACACGTTTCGCACACATAGTTAGAAGGCGTATCACCGTGAACACTGCAGACAGGCATATCCTCCGTAAGACCAGTTTGAGCCTCCGCATTGATGAAATTGCCTGCTGGTTCTGGAATCCCGAGCGTTTCCTTTCGGGTGGTTGTGATGACTGGGCCTGAAGGCTCCGTGGACTCTTTCGCATTAAAGAACTCCGTAAGCGATGGAACTTTACCAGCCTCTATCCAACGGAGGTTGCCCTTGCGGACTCGGTCGATCCGCAGCAGCGAACCGTCAGCGATCCACGTGGTCATGTCTTCAAAACTAGCGTCGTAAATACCAGCGCCTACCTCAACCTGCCATATTTCTGTTGTCGGCTCAGTATTCATAGGCCAATTACGCGACCAAACGTTCGAGTAATTCCATCTCGTCGTGTGCTTCTGCGGCACGTTTCAAGGCCATTTGCCTGACAACCCCGTGAGCAACTTCGCCGGCGTCGCAGGCGTCGATGAGAGCCTCGACTACATCGGACTGGTAACGCGTGCCGACAAAACTACGTAGGCGTTCGAGAGCTGCCTGTAGTTCCATGCCCTTTGAATATGGACGGTCTATGGTCATCGCGTCGAAAGTGTCCGCGACCGATACGATCTTTGCCTGCAGAGGTATCTCGTCCCCCGTCAACCCTTGGGGATAGCCCTTGCCATTGACCATTTCGTGATGCATATACATTCCTGGCAAGAAATCCTTCATTGCGGGGATCTGCGACATGATCTTGTAGCCCTTCATCGGATGGGTCTTCATTATCTCAAACTCTTCGTCCGTCAAAGCGGCGGGTTTCTTGAGAATATTGTCATCGATGGCGATCTTACCGACGTCGTGGAGCAATGCACTTATTCGAAGCGTCTCAAGATCTTCGGGTGACAGACCCATTCGATTGCCGATCGCTACGGATATTCGCGATACTCGTTCTGAATGTCCGCGTGTGTATTTGTCTTTGCCATCGATCGCCGCCGCGAGGGCCTTGACGGTGCCAACAAATAGTTCACGATTCTCTTCAGCGGCCTTGGCAAGATTTACGATCTGTTCTTCGATCTTACCGCCCATAAAATTGAAGGACTCGGCGAGCGTGCCGATCTCTGTGATATTTCGTGTATCGACCCGCGATGAATAATCGCCTTGTGCGATCCTCTTTGCTGCGTCTGCTAGATGCAGCACCGGAGAGGTCAGGTACTTCGAGAGCACGAGGCCGGCAACGAGGGCAAACGCCGCAAATGCCATGCTTATCAGCCACGTTTGCGTTCGCATCTCGCCGACGGAAGCTAAGGCGTGGGCTTCGTCCTGCATCGTAACAACGCCGACATTGTAGCCGTCAGCGATCGTTGCCGTGGAGTATGCTCCGATCATGTCATGGCTCTTGTCATTGAAGGTTGCCTTAAACGGAACGAGAGCACTTTCAACCTGCAACCCAGATTCGAGCCAGTCCTGCACGATCTTGAGATTGGACATAGATCTGCGTGATGCCGTCAACTCACTGTCGGGATGAAAGATGGCCTCCCCCTTCGCATCGACTACCAAAACGATTGGCAACCCCGCCTCCCAAAGGTCCGACTCCTTAGTCATACTTATACCGACCACGCTTTGCGAGATAGATTGCAGTGACGCAACGGCGACAATATTGGCCGCTTTCACCCCATTGATCTTGGCGACCGCACCGAATGCCATTACAGAAGACCCGTTAAGCGTACGCTGCCTCGGTTCAAAAACTGCGATGTCTTGCTTGGGCGAGGTTGCCGCCGTTTGTTCGGCTATTGACTCGAGGTCACCACGATTCATCGCTTCCGAGCGAAAGACGGACAGAGAATCACCGATTGCTGGTTTAACATGAAGCGCGAGTAGTTCGGGATGTTCGCGCATTATGGATCCAAGCTTCGCTTCTGTTTGGGCCGATGAGATCACAGAAAGATCATTCGAAAGCTCTAGCCCCGTTGCCAGCCCCGAAACGACGGACGTCCAACGCCGGCCGAACATCTCGATCTGGCGGGCTTTTTCCTGCACAAGCTGGATCTGATATCGATTTTCTGCCGAACGCAGTTCGCGGCCGCTTTTTTCGGACAGGAACCAACCGGTCAATACAAGTGGTACCAGGCCGACAACCAAGAGAGTTGCGACAACGAAGATAATTAAACTGACTCTTTTTTTTGCGGTGGGCATCAGCGGGAAGGCGACAACAACGCCACAACTAGTTTAGACGATTGCGAATACTAGGGTCAACAAGTTTTAACGCCTATCGCGAAGGAAAAGTTTAGACGCGCTTAACGATAACAAGGGTGATATCGTCGTTGGGGGCGGCTGTACCGGTAAAATCCGAAAGAGCGGATTCTACCTTATCGCGAATACCGGCGGCCGACAAAGATATGTTTGACCGGATGACGGTCTCGAGACGGTCCATTCCAAATTCGTCTTCGACAAGATTATTTGCTTCAGAAACGCCATCTGAATAGATCACGAGTACATCGCCGGGATTCAATCGTGAAGTGCCGGTATCGTATTCAGCAAATGGCATAAGGCCGAGCGGAAGGCCACCTGACTCGAGCTGGTCGATGCTTCCATCGACCCGCCCAATGATCGGTGGATTGTGTCCAGCGTTAATAAACGCAAATTCCCCGGTAGTTGGATCCAATTCAGCAACGAAGAGAGTAATGAAGCGATTGGATGGGGTGTTTTCTGCAAGATACACATTGACGGCGGTCACCATCTCATTTAGAGGCGTTTTCGCGGCAATCTGGCCGTGTACAGCCGCGTGAAGACTCGACATTAGCAACGACGCCGAAGTTCCCTTTCCCGATACGTCACCGAGTGCCACCAACATCTTCCCGTCGTGCCGCGGGATAAAATCATAATAGTCCCCGCCGATCTCATAGCAAGAGAAGGAAATTCCCTGAAATTCATATCCATCGACGATTGGCGGCCCAGACGGTTGAAAACGCTGCTGGATCTCGGTCGCGAGCTCAAGTTCTCGCTCCATCCGCTCGCGATTGAGACGTTCATCAAGAAGACTGGCATTCTCCACTCGAATCGACGCAACCGACGCCAGAGTGGTTAGAATATCGAGATGTTCTTTCGTGAAGCTCGCCTGATGGGTCGGCGAATCGGCGTAAATAATACCAAAGACGTGTCTCTCATCGACGCTTAACGGAACTGCAAGAACCGACCGAATTCCCTGCAACACGATGGTTTGGCTCGCAAACCGTGGGTCTTGCTGGGCGTCCGAAGTGAGAACGGATTTGCCGTTTTCGATGACCTCAGTCATGATCGCCCGACTGATACGGACCTCGGTGATCGTGTCCATACTATCGCGATGACGAGCAACCTTGATCTGCATTTCGGTCTCAGTCTTTTCATCGCGAAGCATCACAACGACACGTTCAGCGGGAACCGCTTCAAACACCAGCGATGCAACCTGATTAAGCGTATCGTCCAAACCGCTTGACGAAAGCAGTGCGACACCAACCTTGCTGATCAAGCCCAGGAGATCCGTTCGGCTTTTCATCGAGGAATCGAGGATCTCGGTCGTCGGGTTACGCCGGGCGGTAAGCGAAATTGTGTTTGATGGGTCGAGCGCGTTCGTATTGTCAGAGATCAATGTCGAGCTAATGCTCTTGATGTTCTGATTATCGTTGTCGAATTGGATCTTGGTTTCACCGATCTGCACCTCGCTGCCTGAATATAGAGGCAATGTCGTGGTAACCGCTGCTCCGTTTAGTCTCGTGCCATTCGCTGATCCCAGGTCTAGAAGCCAGAAATTGTCCCCTTCCTGACGTATCTCCGCATGCAGCCGTGACGCAAACGCATCGGGAATACATAGGTCGGCCCGGGCAGAACGTCCGATCGTGGTCCGGAGGCGGCCGAGAGGAAAGGAGTCAGAGTTGCCGTTTGGATGTTTGACGATCAAATTTGGCATAGATATTTAGATCTGAGTTCGACGACCGCGAACGACGACGGTTCCACCGACCAGATCGTGTAGCGCCCGGCCGCTACTATTGAGTGCCCCTAAGGCAAATCCGAGGCCTAACGTTGCTGCGGTGAGCAGATAGCCCAATACATTACGCCGCAGGACGCCACTGAGGCGAACGTACGAACCGTCCAGGTTGACAATCGTAAGTCCCGTTATCGCTTTTCCAATCGTCTGCCCCCGCAACAGCGGGAAAAGGACGAAGTTGATCGCGAGCAAAAGAAAGCCGATAAACCAAACAAAACCGCCAATGCTTGAAGCACCGTGGTCACCAAAGAGCCTCGAAGCGATCAGCCAGATAATAGGTATCGCAACGACAACCATGTAATCGACACAAAATGCTGCACATCTCAAAACGAATGGGGCCTTGAGATCTTCCGGCGAAAAATCCTCTATCCTTTCCGCTTCGGTCGTTCGCGGTTTTACAAGTTCGGGGGCCGTCGCTGCCATACTTAGCTCATCAAAAAGTGTAATGTCGTGTCGCCGATGCGAAGTCGGTCCCCGCTTGCGAGCGGATGCGGTTGACGCGGTTGAAGACGGATCGTATCTGACAAACCGCCCATCAAGATCGTACCGTTCGACGATCCGAGATCTTCGACCAAAAATGACCCGCCCTCGCGCCATATTCGGGCGTGCCGACGCGATATTTTCGTCTGCGGATCGTATTTAGAAAGATCGACCTCCGGAAAGATATTTGACTGCGGATCGCGGCGCCCAAGCAAGTTCTCATTCTTTTCCAGGGTGAAGACCGGTGTGTCCAGTTCGCTCGTGCCGTCAATGATCAATTTTGCTGTCACGGCAGTACGAGAATAAATTTCAGCATGGACACCGTGCTGAGCAATTGGCTGCTTCGCACCGCAAAAGGCACAAAACAGATCGGTCGCAACGATCCTCTGTCCGCAAAAACCGCAAAAGACGATCTGGGCGGAAAGACTAACTGCCTCCGGGGCCTCCGACACACCAAAACTGACATTTCCAGATTCAAGGTTATCAAGGTGCGAAGCGAGCGTGTCCCGCAGCTCTTCCGCCGACCGAAACCGGCTGTCAGCATTATATTCTACGCACCGCATCAATATCCGTTCCATCTGATCCGACATCTGCGGATTTATCTGACGCGGGCGGGGGTTCTTCTGAAAATCAAAGATCAGAAGCGGGTTATTTTGCGGATCCGCACCAGTCAGCAAATGAAAGATCGTCGACCCCAAACTATAAATGTCAGACCGCGGCTCGACCTGTCCAGAGAATAGTTCCGGCGGCGCGTAGCCCATCGTGCCGACGGCGGTAACGCCTTTTTCTTCGTGGTTGATCGAACGGGCGATCCCAAAATCGATCAGCATCACCCGGCCTGTGTTGCCGTCCAGCATAATATTTGACGGCTTCAGGTCACGATAAACTATTGTCGCTGGCAATCCGTGCAAATATGCGAGCACGTCCGCCACCTGGATAGCCCATTCGGCAACCAATTTTTCTTCAAGCCGTCCACCCGGGGCGGAACGGAGCCTTGCCGCCAGATCCCCACCGGAAATGTACTTCATTACGAGATAGAAGCGAGCTTCGGCCTCATCGTAGAAGTAGTCGTAGATGGTCGGAATAGATGGATGGTCGAGCGTCGAAAGGATGGTTGACTCACGCCGGAAATCTTCGATCGCCTTTGTTTGCTGTTCTTCCTCGATGCTCGATTGCACCATTTCCTTGACCGCCCGCTCGACGCCGCCGAGATTTTGGTCAAATGCGAGGTAAACAGCTCCCATACCGCCACCACCGATCTTTCGGACAATGTGGTAACGACTATTGAGCAGAACTCCTTCGGACAATGGTTTCAGCGCTGATCGCTTTCCAAAGGTGTCTTCGCCGATCGCTTGAGACGTTTCTCCATTGGGAGCATCGGACCGTTGCGATGCCGCTTGGTTTGACGTTTTGGCAAATCCGTCGGTGTGCAGATCTTCCTCTAATATCGCCGAGGCACTCTCCTCAGTCTCGGCGGCGGTTGCGGTATCTGAGTCATCCGCAGCGGGCTCATCTTTCATCGCAACGTCGTCAGTCGTGTCGCCGGGCGAGTTTTCGTCAACGCGAATCGTTCCCTCGACTGCGGTCGCTGGATCGCCCGTCTCTTCGGGCGCGACTTGTCCCGCCCCGCACATCGGGCAAAACTCAGCAGAATCGTCGACGTCAACGCCGCATGCACGACAAGCTACCATTATCTGTTCGAAGCGCTACCTTTCAAGCTAGTGACTGATCTGAAATCGTAAAAAAGTTTTGCCGACGATGATCTCATCGCCATCTTTAAGAGGCTGAGGGTTTCCCGGCAAGAGCCGTCGCCCGCGGTTTACATACGTGCCGTTGGTCGAACCCAGATCCTCGATAAAATATTTCCCGCTATTTCGAACAATGCGAGCATGACGCCGCGACACTTTGGCGTCCGAATCGTGAGCATCGAGATCTACGTCGGGGAAGATGCCGTTATCAGCGTCCCAGCGGCCTATTGTTGATTCATCGTTTACCAGATTAAATTCAGTTCCCGGCAGGTCTCCGCGTTCGATGACCAAGCCGGAGTGAGCGACACCGGACGAAGAGCCATTCGATGCCGGTTTCGAAGCCATCTTCTCAGACTCCATCTCGACCGGCGGGATCCCGATCGATGTGACGCTTACTGGCCGGGCCAGCGAACCCGACGAAGGAGGCGGCACATATGCCGGTGGATCGGGCTGTGTTCGCGGCTGCACCGAGGGCGGCGGCGCGACAGCGACGAGCCGCGTACCGCATTCATCGCAGAAGCGGGATGTGTCGAGATTCGCCGTTTGGCATGTTGGGCATCTGGTCATAGCATCTCAGCCGACCGACCATTTCCAGCCGATCCGTCCAAACTCTTATTTTACATCTAACCGTATTATTACGTAAATCCTAATTCCACCATACTTTCAGGTCAAATCGCGAATGCCCTATTAGATCGTCCAAGATATATGAGTGCATTCACGCTGATATAAAATCTTTCTGAAAATTCTCTTTAAGCGACTATTAAAATCGATAGCAACTTGTCCCAAGCTTGTCCCAGGCTTGTCCCAGCCCCGCCGTGAAGTCATAAGTCATTACTGTTCCACACGTTATAAGGTTTCCAGCAGGCATTTTCTGCATTTTTTGTAAAAACATTTCCGTGGTCTGTTTCGTCCTGAAATAGGTTTACACTTTGGCTCGTTGGTCCTGATTTAGTTTGACACTTGTTCCGCAGTTCTGAGCACAAAGCGGCTCTGCCGCAAACGCACTGGAGGATGCATGAAAATGTCTCTAAAAAGCTCAGCGATCTCTGCGTCCTCCTCGGCGGGCTCTGCGTTAAAAAACAGTTGAACGCAGAGCACGCCGAGAGTTACGCAGAGCACACAGAGGCAAGAGAGACGCGTTTACGCGTTATCCCGACGGACTTCTCACTCAAGCGGAGATCCCGCGTAAACGCGTAACTCTTACTTGTGTCCCGCGTGGGACACTTTTGGGACAGTTGTGGGACAGGCTAACTATTGCAAATACGCCGGTTAGTGTGCTTTGGGCCGCTGTCCCACATTTCTGCAAAGATAGTTTGCCGCGAAGGCAAAAAATTCCCCCGCCGAAGCCGGCCATGATGCGGCGAGATCGGTAAGTTATCAAATATCAACTACTTACAGTGAATTGCGTAAATAGGCACATGTTGCAGGAATAGCACGCTTTTGCAACAAAGTCAAGCCATGCGTCTCGGGGCGTTGCAGAGACTGCTCAAAGAAGGAAGGGCCGCGTCCAAAATTTGCGAGTCATCTGGATAGGACATCGACCGGGGATGAAAAGATCGAATGCCAGCCGAGATTTCTTGGTATCATTTCTATGGACACTTTGCGCACGAATGAGTGAGAATCGCAATATTGCAAGTCTGACACCGACTTCGTGCCATGGCGAACAAGCTTATAGAGAAGTAACCCCCGAAGAGGACAGGGCGGAAACGCAGAGACGAACTGGCGGTTCCAATCCGGGTTTGGGTTTCTAAGGTTAGGAGGGCCAAAACATGAATTGGAAGATCGCGGTTATTTGTACGGTTCTGTTAGCCCTTCTATTTGTGCCTTATCCCACAACAGTGGTTCCAGAGTGGAATCTCCAATTTGTCGATGAGCACCGACAACCGATTCCGCGTTTGCATATCGAGCAAACCTGCGATCACTTCACGTATTTTATCGCCACCTCCGTCTGCGGAAAATATTCGGATTCAAGGCAATACACGGATGCCGACGGCAGGGTGGTATTTTCGGAAAAAGTCGTCTATCTTGGACTCCTATCTCGGATTCTGAGAACAATTCGTTCCTATGCCCTACTTATTTTTCACGGCAGCGTAGGTATTCGAGCTGATCTCAATGTAATAGGTGGGCGGACATTACCTGGTGGTCGACGCTATAAACCGCAGTATCACAATTTTTCAGGAGGAATACCCGCTGACGGAATTGTGGTGTTACACGAGGAACCGTTTTGACTTGTCAGTTTGCGAACGGGAATCGGGTCACACAGAAGAAACAGTGCCATCCCTGATGTTATAAAAAATCGAATATTGATTTATCCAATTTTCCAAATCTCTCCGAGTTGGCGTGCGAGTATAGTCCGCGATTGCTTTCATTGGAGGCATGCGAACAACTACGAGATTTGACCCTCACATATTATGATTCCGCCTATTTAAATCTTTCGACATTGCCCCACCTTATATCTCTCAAACAGCTAAGTTTATTCGTTACACAAATAACGTCTCTTGAGGGTATTGAGAAACCTCCTAACTTGGAGAATCTGACGCTATTTAAGGCGAATCGGCTTAACAATGTCGAAAGCCTTCGGAACTGTCGACGAACATTTAAGATGATCGAAATAGATGAGTGCAAGAAGATTGAAAATTATGTAGTGATGGGAGATCTGGAGAATTTGGAACGCCTACTCATCATTAAATCCGGACCTATTGCGTCCTTGGATTTTCTCAAGTCACTCTACAAATTGGACTTTTTTAGTTTTGGAGGAACAAATATCGCGAATGGAGATTTGTCGCCATGCCTTGGAATTAGGTATGTCGGGTTTGATGACAAGAAGCATTACAGCCATAAGTTTCGGGACTTTTCTAACCCTGCTGCCAAAGAATAGATAATTGTTCCTCATATCTCAAATGCGTGGTGAGAAATGAAAGATATTCTCGCTCTGCACGACCAACTCTCGTCCGGGGCACTTTTACCACTCGAACCTCAATCGTCCATCCCGCGCCACTTTTTTGAAACAATGCCAAAATCTATGTCGTAGTATCTGCTTGACACGACGGACAGTACAAAATTCGATATACTCTGGAAACAGAGACTTTATTTCTTGAGAGGAACACATAAATATGGCATTGAGCCGTAAGAAGAAGATCATTATTGGTGTCGTTGCGGCGGTTGTTGTCGTTGCTATTATCGCCGGCAGCCTGCTTGCGAGCCGAACAGATACGCCTGAGGTAACCACTGTAAAGGTTGAATCGAGACGAGAATTGCGTTCGACGGTGACATCGTCGGGCGAGGTTCGGCCGATCCAGTTTATGAACCTGACGAGTGAGGTACAGGGCCGGATCGAGGAGATCTACGTCAAAGAGGGCGACCAAGTCGAAAAAGGCCAACCGCTCGTGCGTCTTGACCCCAATCAGCTTCAGTCAAGTACCGATGCACAGATGGCCGCATATCAAGGTGCCCAGGACGAGGTTCGTGTTTCACAGTCTCAGGTAGTTGCGGCACAGAATAATTACGCCCAGGCACAGCAGCAGTACAATGTTGCCCAAGTCGCTGTCGATTCCGCACGCCAGGCACTTGTTGCTTCGCAGACGGACGTGGACCGTGAAAAGAAGAATCTAGAGGTAGCAAAGCGTGAATTTCAGCGTTCGGGGCAGCTTTATGAATCCGGTGTCGAATCTCGCTTGAACTATGACGCGGCCAAGGATCGCGTCGATACGGCTGAGATCGCCCTCCGAAACGCCCAGGCACGCCTGCAGCAGCAAAGTCTCGCCATCAAAGATGCTCAGACCAGGCTTGCACAGCAAAACGTTGCCGTTCGCGACTCAAAGCGTGCGGTTGACACGGCAGGGATTAGCGTTCAGTCGAGCCAATCACGTGCCAACCAGTCGGCAGCTCAATTGCGCGGACAAAAGAGTCAGCGTGATAAGACAATGCAAGTTGCCCCGATAAATGGCGTGATCGCCGAGATACCTTCTAAGGTCGGCACATTCGCGGTTGCCGGCCTGTCGACAACCGCTCTCCTCACCATCGCCGATATGTCTTCGATCAATGTCGAGGTCAAAGTGGACGAAACCTCGATCGATAAGGTCGAAGTTGGTCAACCCGCAAAGATCAAGGTTGATGCGTTTGGCGACCAGGAGATCAAGGGTGAGGTCAGGCAGAAAACGCCGCTCGCGGTTGGTAAATCGCAGACTAGCGGCGGCCTGTCAACGAATATCAACGTCCAGGAAGCAAAGGAATTCCGCGTCGTGATCGAACTGAAAGATCTCTCGGAAGAGATGCGATCCAGTCTTCGACCCGGCATGAGTGCGACGGCCGAGATCACTACCAAGACGGTCAACGACGTGATCGCAGTTCCGCTCCAGGCCGTTATCGAGAAGAAGCCGGACGCTAAGCCCGTGCCAACGATAGATGGTGATGTACCGGTTCCGGGCGAGAAGCCAAAGCTCATTACCGGCGTTTACATCCTGGACGGGAATAAGGCGAAATTCGTTGAAGTTGAGACGGGCATCATCGGAGAATCCGACCGCCAGATCATCAGCGGCTTAAATGCCGGGGACGAGGTCATTACCGGTCCAAGCCGAATTCTAAACACTCTGAAAGAAGGCACGATCGTCAAGAAACAAACAAAGAAAGAGGGCGAAGGCGGCGCCAAATCGTAGGTCGATCACGACAAACGTAGGATCCGGGATTCAGCTCTTTTCGAAGTATGTATAGATTTATGGAAGACGAAAACGGTAACGGCCAGGGCAAAATGCCCATAGCGGATGGTGGTGAAGCACTGATCAGCATGAAGAACATCTGGAAGACCTACCAGATGGGCACGGAACAATTGCACGCCCTCCGCGACGTTTCGTTTGAGGTCAAGCGCAATGAATACCTCGCGATCATCGGGCCTTCAGGTTCTGGTAAATCAACCTTGATGAACCTGATCGGCTGCCTCGACTCTCCGTCAAAGGGCGAGTATTGGATCAATGGCAATCTGGTCTCCGATATGTCCGACGACGATCTCGCAAGGATCCGGAATAAGGAGATCGGATTCGTATTTCAGACATTTAACCTTTTATCTCGTGCAACCGCACTGCATAACGTCGAGCTTCCGCTTATCTATGCGGGGATGCGTGCCGGTGACCGACACGACCGGGCGCAGCAAACTCTTGAGTCCGTGGAGCTTGGTGACCGCGTTATGCACCGACCGAACGAACTATCGGGCGGCCAACGCCAGCGTGTCGCGATCGCACGGGCCTTGGTAAATAATCCTTCCATCTTGCTTGCCGATGAACCTACGGGAGCTCTCGACTCGAAAACCAGCGTCGAGATCATGGCTCTCTTTGAAAAGCTTCACGCGGACGGCAACACGATCATTCTCGTTACCCACGAACATGACATAGCCGAACGCGCTCATCGTATAATTACGATCCGCGATGGCCGGATCGAGCAGGACGAACGCATCAAGTAGATGGAATCGCTTCCCGGATACGTTTCATCTGTCTTCATCTTAACGACCTTTGCCGCGATAGCTTTTCTTCTACAGGCCGCTAAACACAGCGGCCTGCATTCCCTGGCCTCTCGAATCCTATTATTCACGCTTCCGCTGTGGGTATTTTTCCAGGCAATTCTCGCGATTGGCGGATTCTATCAGATAACGGATGCGATGCCGCCGAGATTGATGGTCTTTGGCGTTCTACCTGCGATCACATTGATCGTTCTGTATCTCGCAGCTTTTCGCCGGTCATTCGTAGAAAGGCTTCCGGTTCGGCTACTCACACTGCTTCACGTTGTTCGCGTTCCTGTTGAGTTGGTCCTGTACTGGCTCTTTCTCGGTGGTGCAGTGCCAAAGGCAATGACGTTTGCCGGTTGGAATTTTGATATTCTCTCCGGACTCATTGCACCGATCGTATATTTCACCGCATTTCGCGGAAAAGCAGACAGGCGATGGCTTGCTATTGCATTTAATCTCTTTGGCCTGGTGCTGCTTGGGAATATAGTAGCGATCGCGATCATGTCATTGCCGACACCGATGCAGCAAATAGCCTTTGACCAACCGAACCGCGCGGTGCTCTATTTTCCATACGTATGGCTCCCGACCATCGTTGTACCGATAGTTCTTTTTGCTCATTTGACCTCGCTCGTACAGCTTCTTACGAGCAAAAACGACAAGTAACTATGGTATTTGATAAACTCTTAACTGCTTTAGCACGTATTAGCATCTTACCGACGAATGGATTTTAACGAAACATTGAAACTTGCACTCGCGGCCATCACCGCACATAAACTGCGTTCGTTTCTGACGCTGTTGGGGATGATCATCGGCATGACGGCCTTTATGGTCGTACTCTCGCTCCTTCAGGGGTTTAACGGATACGTCGATGAAAAGATCGCGGGCATCGGTTCGAATACGTTCAATGTGCAACGGTTTAATTTTGACGACTTTAAGGACACGGATACTATCGCGGCCGCACAGCGGCGAAATACGGAACTAAGTTTCGATGAGCTGGAATTCATTAGGGCCCGGGCTCAGTTGATCGAAAAGATAGCCGCCAAATCCGGAAACACTTCAAGCTCTGTGCGGGTGGGCACCGAAACGTTGAGTGATGTTTCCATCACGGGAGCCGAACCCGCTGTTCGCGATATCGAAAATCTGGACATTGCCGAGGGACGATATTTTACTGACGCCGAGAATGAGAATTCTATGCGGGTCGCCTATGTTGGCCGGGACATCGCGACCAATCTATTTCCCCAGGGAGACGCCATTGGGGGCGAGATCTCTATACGCGGTATTCCATATCGGATAATCGGAATTCAGACCGCGAAAGGAACGGTGTTTGGCTTTCCTCAGGATAATTTCATCCAACTTCCGATCCAGACATTCGGCGCCAATTTCGGCGGATTGCGCCGCAATCGGGCCCCCTACTTTATTGCGACGCCGAAGGAAGGAGTTAAGACCGGTGACGCTGTCGATGAAGTTAGAACGCTGATGAGGATCAAACGAAAGGTCCCTGCGGACGAAAAGGATAATTTTGGGATCGTAACGCCGGATGCGATCAGCGGTCTGCGAGATAGCCTATTTGGTACGATTTCCCTGGTGATCCTTTTCGTACCTGCCATCGCACTCGTTGTCGGAGCAATCGTGATTATGAATATCATGCTTGTTGCCGTGACCGAACGGACAAAGGAGATCGGAATTCGCAAATCACTCGGAGCAAGGCAGGCGGACATTTTGCGGCAGTTTCTACTCGAATCCGGAATGCTCTCGGCTATCGGTGGGATAATAGGTTTGATTCTCGCTTTGATCATCGGTCAGATCATCACAGTGTTTGTTTTTCCGACGCGGATCCCTTGGTGGTCGGCAGTGGTCGCTATTGGTGTTTCGGGTGTCGTCGGTATCCTTGCCGGACTGTTTCCCGCCTGGAAGGCAGCCCAGCTTGATCCAATTGAGGCACTGCGGGCGGACTGATATGAAATTTATTACCGGCCAATTTTATGAGAACCTGAAGATGGCATTCGCCACCTTGCGCTCGAATAAGATGCGCTCGTTCCTTACCATAATTGGCGTGGTGGTCGGCGTGATAACCGTAATGCTCATTTCGTCGATCATTAGCGGTATTGGTATGGCGGTCGAAGAACAGGTTAAGGCGTTTGGTACGCGTTCCATCTTCGTCTATAAGCGGGAGATCGGCATTCAGTTTGGACGACCGTCTCGCGAAGAGCGGATGCGGCCGGACTTGACTCTGGACGATGCTCTAGCCCTACGCGAGCTCTCTGAAATTGAAACGTCAGTCCCGTTTCTTGACGTGTCGAGCGGTTTCTTTGGCAACCGCACCATCGTATCCACAAAGGGCAAGCAAACGCAGAATATTAAGCTTAGCGGTACGCTACCCGAGATCGAGTTGTCCGCCACCGAGGTTATTATTGAAGGTCGGTGGTTTACGCAATCTGAGAGTGATGCGAAACGGGATGTTTGTCTCATAGGCGCCAGTGTGAAGGACACCTTTTTTCCCTATCAATCCCCACTTGGCGAAAAGTTGGAAATAAACGGTCGCGAGTTCACCATAATTGGGCTGCTCGAAAAAAAGGAACAACTGTTGGGCGGTGGCGGTGGCGGCAATAACGATGAGAGCAATACCATCTTTCTGCCATTTCACGCCGCTTTGAGGCTAAAGCCAAATGCGGACGATGTTTTTATTCTCGCGATCGCAAAGGAAGGAAGACTTCAGGAAGCGAGAGATCAGATCGAGGATCTCTTGCGAGTACGGCGGCAAGTAAAATTTGGCCAAAAGAACAATTTCTCAACCGCAACGGCCGACAGTATAATCGATCAGTTCCAGTCCATCACGGCAGGTGTCGCCCTTGCGATGGTGGTGATCTCATCGATTGGCCTAATGATCGGCGGAATCGGTGTAATGAATATCATGCTCGTTTCCGTTACGGAAAGGACCCGCGAGATCGGTATCAGAAAAGCCGTCGGGGCCAAACGGAGTGATATTTTGCTCCAGTTCTTGATCGAGGCCGGTACGCTTACGGGCTTTGGAGGGCTCGTCGGCCTGGCGATCGGGTGGGCTCTGACCTTATTGATCAGCCTCGTGTTCCCTTCATATGTGCCCTGGTGGGCTCCGGTCGGCGGCTTTTTTGCAAGTGTCGGTATCGGATTGATCTTTGGCATATGGCCGGCATGGAAAGCCGCCCGGCTCGATCCGATCGAATCCCTAAGATACGAATAGTAAAAAGCCTTCCTTGCGAAAGGGAAGGCTTTTTGGAATAGAGGTCAGAGATTCCCTAACTAATAAAGCTCGGGAATACAAACGCCATCGCCGCACCAAAGATCAGAAGGAGCACGAAAACCCCAATACTTGCTCCCCACGCAGCTGTGCCAGAGACCTTTTCGCCCGCGTTCTTAAGGCCGGTTGCATTCAACCAAACCCAGTAAAGCCCCAACAAACTAAATGCCCCCAAGATCGTAAATATCACCGGATGTTCAGCAGGGACGACGAGAAAATTCAGGTTGTCCTGAATCAGCGTCTGTTGCCCCATGATCGGATGGATCTCGCTTGGATCCTTCAGAAATAGAAGAATTGTATTCAAAACCGAACGGATGACACTCACGGGAAAATATGCGTAGACCGCAGTTGCAAACGCTTGCCAGAAATTCATCTTCCCGCCCATGATCATTGAAAACAGGAAAAAGATCAGTGCAAGGAGTGAGTAGCCAAAGATCGCCATCCCGACGCCCGAAACAGCCTGGCCCGCCCTGGCGATCGGACTCTTTGCCTGTGCGATCGCCTCCGCGCGTCCAGTTTCGACCTGCTGCTTCGCCTGTTCGTTATTAGCCAACAGCGGCATTTCGAGCGTTTTGTCTATGGCGTAATTTGTAACGCGTTCCGGCGTGAGCCGATTTACAAATAGGTTCGCGAAAACGGTCGACAAAACACTTGCGATGAGAAGAGCGACAAGAAATCGAGGATGCCGCCTCAGGTTTCTAAAAACATCAGTCGGAGCAAAAAAGATATTTCCAAGCGTCGCTCCAGTCGACATTCGCTCGGTGTTTTCGGCGTCCGGTTTGTCGATAAAGCTCAGCCCGATTATCAGACCGCCAACAAGTATCATCACAATGCCGGTCTGCGTAAGATACGGGACGACCTTTGTGACGCTCAAAATTGCAACGACCAAACCTATGGCCGCAACGATGATTCCAGCTAAACGATTCATATTGTCCTCAAAGAGATCGGATTGTTAACTACATCAACAACTTACGCCGCCTGTTCGGCGATTGTTTCAATTTTCGGCACCATTGCGGGAGCCGCGTAGTAACCATCAGCCCTAATACACGCCGAAAAATGCCCTGGCTCTAATTCTCGTAATTCAGGCTCTACTGTACTACATTCGTCAATAGCAATGGGGCACCTGGTTCGAAACCGGCAGCCCGATGGAGGGTTGATCGGGGTCGGCACGTCACCTGTTAGCACTATTCGTTCCCGTTTGCGTGTAGGATCCGGAAGCGGAATGGCTGACAACAGGGCCTGTGAATACGGGTGCAGTGGATTCGAATACAACTCTGCGGCATCGCATATCTCGACGATTTTGCCCAGGTACATCACGGCAACTCGATCCGAAATATGCTCTACAACCGCGAGCCCATGCGAAATAAACAAATATGTCAGGCCAAATTCTTCTTGCAACTCCTGCAAAAGGTTAACGACCTGAGCTTGTACCGAAACATCAAGGGCCGACACGGGTTCGTCGCAGATGATCAACTTTGGATTTAGCGCCAATGCTCGGGCAATACCAATACGCTGCCTCTGACCGCCCGAAAATTCGTGCGGAAATCGGTCGGCGTAATCCGGGTCGAGCCCGACGCGGCGCAATAGGTCAGCGACCCGTTCACTCTGCTCTGCCTTGTTCCCGATCTTGTGGATCTTTAGGGGCTCGGCAACGATCGACCGAATGCTGAGACGAGGATTAAGGCTCGCGTACGGATCCTGAAAAATGATCTGCATCTGCCGCCGGAGCAATTGCAGTTCCCGATGGGGCAGATCGACGATATTCCTTGCTTCAAACCAAACTTCCCCGCTCGTCGGCTCATGAAGCCGCAGCAAACACCGTCCGACTGTCGATTTACCGCAGCCTGACTCCCCGACAAGCCCAAGTGTCTCACCCTGCCTAATATCGAACGATACGTCATCCACCGCAAGTACAAGGTCATCGCTGCCGTCAACAGGAAAATGCTTCACAAGGTTTCTGACCTTGAGAAGTTCTGAACTCGACGCTTTATCAATCGAAATCATTTAGTTACATCGACGAGGTGGCCAGTGCTTGGCCGTCAAATAGCACACACCGAACACGTGCACCGTCTGGACAATCATAGAACGGGACCTCGCTGGTCATACATCGATCCATTCTTTGCTCGCATCTTGGGGCAAAGTGACAGCCAGGAGGAAGGTCGGTGGGGCTCGGCACTGTTCCCTCTATGGTTTGGAGACGCTCCGGCTTAGCCGTGCCGGCCTTGGTCAACTTAGGCACCGAACGGAGCAATCCTCGCGTGTAGGGATGCTTGGGTTCGGAAAATAATTGATCGACACCAGACTCCTCGACGACCCGACCTGTGTACATAACGCATACGCTATCCGCGACCTCGGCAACCACCCCAAGATCGTGTGTGATCAACAGAACCGCCAATTTACGTGTCTTTCGGAGGCCGTCGAGCAATTCGAGGATCTGCGCCTGGATCGTCACGTCCAATGCCGTCGTCGGTTCGTCAGCTATGAGAAGTTCAGGATCACATGCAAGGGCCATCGCGATCATCACTCGCTGCCGCATACCGCCCGAAAGCTGGTGTGGATAATCGTTTACCCGGCGCTCCGGCGACGGTATGGCAACTTCCCGCATCGCTTCGATAGCGGCGTCCCAGGCCTTTCGCCTGTCAAGATTGCGATGCAATCTTAACGCCTCGGCGATCTGTTCTCCGACAGTGAAGACCGGGTTTAGAGATGTCATCGGATCCTGAAAGATCATCGCGATATCGTTACCGCGGATCTCTCGAAGGCGCTCGTGGGTCGCGGATGTTAATTCCTCCCCTTTGAACCTAATTGAACCTTCGACGATCTTTCCCGGTGGCGAGATCAATCGCATGACCGAAAGGGCGGTTATTGATTTGCCGCAGCCAGACTCGCCAACCAGACCGAGCAATTCTCCCGCGCCGATGTCGAAACTTACTCCATCTACGGCGCGTACAAGTCCGGCGCGGGTCGGAAATTGAGTTTTGAGGCCGGTAACCTCTAGAAGTTGAGTCATTCGATCAGGATGCGGAAATCAAACCGTTGATGCATCAAAGTTTATCGTAAATCCATTCCTTAGTAAAAACACCGAAACAACCCTTTGGGGCAACTAATTCCGTCGCTTTTTCCTCAAATGGGTGATATTCTTTTTTGAATAGAATTTGGCCCTACACGAGTTTACCCAGGGAGCATTAACTTTTGTGAAGCAATACAACACACGCCTGCTGACACTGATCTTTATTCTTTTCATTTCATCGCTTGGCTTTTCCCAGAGTCCGACGACTACTGCCAAGATCGGCACCGATCGAGGAAAAGATGTGTCGGCAAAACCGCTTCCGGCAAGAAAGGTAACATCTGGCGTCATCCAGGACGATCTAAAAGAAGCGCTCTCCGTTATTCAAGAGAATTACGGCGGTGTTAAATCACTGGATTATAATGAGATATTCAAGTCGTCGATCGATTCGATGCTCCATACGCTTGACCCTCACTCAAACTACTTCGACGCCAAGGAGTTTGAACAGTTTCGGACGGATCAAAGCTCGCGCTACTTCGGCATAGGGGCGACCATCGGCGATCTGAGCGACGCGAATGGCAAAGTCATTGCCACATATATCAAGGCCACATTTGACGGAGCTCCCGCTAACAGAGCCGGTCTCAGATATGGCGATAAGATCGTTGAGGTCAATGGCAAGGCAATGCTCGGAAAACCGTTTAGTGAGGTCCGAGACTTTCTACGCGGCCCACAGGGGACTAAGGCGAAGATAGTTGTCGAACGGGCGGCTACTGGTCGGCGGGAGACTGTCGAGATCGTTCGAGATGCGGTACCGCAGCCGTCGATCAGCGAAGTGTATATGATTCGCCCCGGCGTCGGTTATCTCAGAATGAATGGCGGCTTTAACCAGACGACCTTCAGCGAGTTCGTTCAGGGCGTTAACGGCCTGAAGACCGCCGGGATGTCCCAATTGGTGATCGATCTCCGAGACAATGGGGGCGGGCTCGTGAATCAGGCCTATCGCGTCGCCAATGCTTTTCTTTCCGAGGGGCAAACGGTCTTCTCGCAGAAGGGACGGATCGAGGGAGTCAATGACAGCTTTGGATCGTTAAATAGGAATCCGGATCGTTCACCAGTTGTGATCCTGGTCAACCGAAACACTGCTTCGGCCTCAGAGATCCTCGCAGGCGCTCTACAGGATCATGACCGAGCCTTGATCGTAGGTGAAAATACATTCGGCAAGGGTCTTGTTCAGAATCCGTTTCAGCTTCAATACGGGTCAATGTTGCTCCTCACTATTGCAAAATACGAAACGCCGGCGGGCCGGGCGATACAGCGTGACTACTCAAACGGCGAACTCTATAACTACTATACCGACGGCGGTAGTTTTAGAAATGATGAGAATGAGCCCGAAACGCCCAAAGGGCCGGAGAGCAAGACCGACACTGGCCGCAGCGTCTATAGCGGCGGCGGCATTAACCCCGATGTCGTGGTTAAGCCGAATACCATTACCATAGAAAGGAGCAAGCAGCAGCAAAAACTTGCTAATCCGGTCTTTGCCTTTGCACTTGATCTGATAAATGGTCGGATAGCGGGACTTGCTAACTATAGAGTTGAATACCCGATCAAATTTGAGTATGACATCAAGGCGACAGATTTTCCTGTCAATGATGCGGTCTATTCAGCATTCAAAAAATATGCGGCTGCAAAATATAAGTTCTCAACTGCACAGGTTGACCATGAGCGCGAGTTTGTCGAACGGACGCTCCGATCAGAATTGGTGACCGCGGCCTACGGATCGCAGACTTCCTTACAGGTATTCAATGAATACGATAACCAATTGTTAAAGGCGATCGATCTACTGCCGCAAGCCAGGCAGCTTGCTCTACAGGGCGAGCGTGCCCGGGCGGCCGCTTCGAGGGTAAGATCGCCGGGAAACTAGGTTTTATCGTTGATCTGGTAGTTGAAAAGAGCAGCGGTAGCTGCTCTTTTTGCTCGGGAACACTAAAACAGCCAGCGGATAAGATAGTAGATACCAAATCCCGCTCCGACAAGAACCCCCAGTGCCAATAACGACACTCCTGCAATTACAAGCTTGAATCTACGATACCGATTCTCATCCGGGGGAGACAATTGATTCTGCGGAAAATATGGCGGCGGTCGGTTTAGCATAATTTTAGAAAATACGACAGGTATTGCTACGGCTATTATCCGCTATTGGTGATGGACAATCAACGATAGCAAACGCCTACTTGTGCGATAGCTACCTCGGCAAAGGCTGTTCAAGATTGGCGAGCCCATACACAAGAACTGTCATCACAGACGCGACTTGCGCGAGTTCCTTAGGGTTGATCTTGTCAAAAGTATCGGCTGCGGTATGGTGATAGTTAAAGTAGGTCTGTTGGTTGAACCACGGTGCGAACGACGGTACTCCCGCTTGCGTCAATGGCCCGATGTCGGAACCGACACCTCCCTGCTGCAAACGAACCTGCGACGCTCCTTGCGAAAGTAATATCTTCGAGATCGGAGCAAAGTACGGCATTGCTTCGGGTTTACCGGCGAAATAAAAGCCTAGCGGATGCGAAGCCCCGAGATCGCTTCCAACGGCCGCAAATTGCTTCTCAACAGAACCTTTTACCTCATCAAAATATCCTCGTCCGCCAACGCCGCCATTTTCTTCATTCATAAATGCTACGACTCGAATGGTGCGCTTTGGCTTAAGCTTCAATTGACCAACCAGTTGGCCGACCGCCATCGAGACAGCGACGCCGCTTGCGTCATCGATCGCACCGGTTCCGAGATCCCAGGAATCGAGATGGCCGCCAAGTACGACGATCTCGTCCGGCCTTTCACTTCCCTTTAGGTCGCCGATGACGTTGTAGCTTGTCGTATCCGGCAGAGTTTGCGGTGTTAAGGTTACGTGTACACGGGTTTTGCCCATTGTCGCGAGATAGGCAAGGGTTTCCGCGTCCTCAAAGGAAACAGCTGCGGCAGGTATCTTTGTCACACCCTCGGCGTAGCCCATTGCCCCCGTGTGGGCGAGGCGGTTTTGGGAACCGCCAGCGGAACGAACCAGCACGCCAACGGCTCCGAGTGGGGCGGCGGCTATCGCTCCGGCAAATCTGAATTGGACCGCCTGTCCGTACGCCGCTCCGCCAAAACCGCTCGCCTGCAGTTCCCGATCAAATTTATTGTTAAATAACACTATTTTGCCCGCAACTTTGTCGCGGCCAAGAGCAGCCAGTTCTTCAAAACTGTTCACAACCACGATTTCGGCGGTCAACCCCGTCTCAGGGGTTGCGATACTTCCCCCAAGAGCAGTCAACACGATCTTCTGCGTAGTACCTGCTGCCATTCCTGGAAACTCGACTATCTCGCCAGTCTCAATGCCGCGAACCCAATGCGGAACCGTCAATTTCTGCAACCGCACTTCAAGCCCGGCCTTACGCATCTCTTCAGCCACGTACTCGACGGCACGCTGGGCCTGCGGAGAACCGGTCAGGCGCGGACCGATGTTATTTGTCAAAAAACGCACTTGGTGGTAGGCATAGTCGCTCGAGATCGCAGTCTTCTGGAGCTGAGCCATCTCGGCGAGCGTTTTGTCGGAATAGAGTTGCGGCGTGGGTGTGGTTTGTTGTGCAAACCCAGAAACCGCTGCAAAAAGGACGACGAGGAGTAGAATAGCTGATCTCATATCTTCATTTTATTGAACGCATTCGGTCTGCCGAAATTATGTGAGATAATTATCTCATCAAAAGTAGGTGAAAAACAGGACACATATGAAACGCATTTTCTCGGTAGTTAGTTTCGTTCTCGTAGCGGCATGCATCGTCTCGGCACAACTCACCTTTGGCGTCAATGATCTGCTCGGCGTCAAAAGGGTCGGAGACCCGCAGCTTTCACCTGACGGGAAAGTTGTTGCCTTTACCGTGGGCACGGTGGATAAAGTGGCCAATCGCGTTGTAAATCAAATATACACGGTCAATATAGACGGCTCCCGCCAACGCGCGATAACCAGCGGCACGACATCGAGCAGCGGTCCGCGTTGGTCGCCGGATGGGCGTCGAATTGCGTTTAATTTTGGCGGTCAGATCTGGACAATGAAGCCGGATGGCAGCGGCCGTGAACAGGTAACCAAACTTTCCAGCGGAGCGTCAGGGGCGGTGTGGTCAGCTGATGGGAAATGGATCGCTTTTTCATCCGAGGTATATCCCGAATGCAAAGATGATGGCTGCAACAAGGCAGAGGATGAAAGGGCGGAGTCAGGCAAGGTAAAAGCCCATGTTACGGAACGTCTATTGTTTAGACACTGGGTCGAATGGCGTGACAGAAAACGTGCCCACGTCTTTGTCGTAGCAAGCGGCGGCGGAGCTGCTCGCGATGTAACGCCCGGCGATTTTGATTCGCCGCCCTATGCGGCCGGCAGCGGCGTCGATTATGCCTTTTCGCCGGACGGGTCGAGTATCGTCTATCTGAGAAACCCGGACAAGGTTGAGGCAACATCGACCAACAGCGACATCTATGTTCTGCCGCTCAACGGCGGTACGCCCAAGAATATCACCACCGGCATGAATGGCTATGACGCATCGCCGACCTATACGCCGGATGGCAAGTACCTACTATTTCGCTCGCAGGCGACGGCCACATTTGAGGCAGACCGCTGGCGGATAATGCGCTATAACCCGCAGAACGGTGAGATCATCGAGCTGACCCGGGGATTTGATCAGCAGGTCGATGAAATAGTCGTCTCAAACGATAGCAAAACGATATTTTTCAAGGCTGGTGAACGCGGACGCGGACCGATCTTCAAAGTTCCTGTGGAGCCTGACTTCCGGCTTCGGATCGCCACGCACGTGCGCAAATTGATCGACGGCCACTATGCTTCGAATCTGAACATTTCGAATGACGGCCGGACTCTTGTCTTCTCGTCTATGTCGATGACGTCTCCCGTTGAGATAGTACGTGCAAATTCCGACGGCTCAGGTGTTTTGGCATTGACCTCGATCAATACTGCTTCGCTTGCTTCCTTTGGTTTGAAAGCTCCCGAAGATATGGACTGGAAAGGAGCCCTTGGACAGAATGTCCACGGTTTCCTACTCAAGCCGGCTCGATTTGATCCGTCGAAAAAGTACCCGCTTATTGTGCTGATCCACGGAGGGCCGCAAGGTGCCTGGAGCGACAACTGGAGCTATCGTTGGAATCCGCAGATATTCGCAAATCAAGGCTACATCGTTTTCATGCCGAACCCGCGAGGCTCGACCGGATATGGCCAGAAGTTCGTTAACGAGATATCGGGCGATTGGGGCGGCAAGGTTTACACCGATCTGATGAATGGGGTGGCCGAGGTTGCTCGAAAGCCTTTTGTTGACCGCGCGCGGATCGGAGCGGCTGGCGCGAGCTACGGCGGCTATATGGTTGATTGGCTTCTTGGTCACAACAACCATCCGGGAGCCAAGTTCAAGGTATTTCTTTCACATGCGGGAGTTTACAACCTTGAGAGTATGGCCACCGCAACCGAGGAATTGTGGTTTGTAAATTGGGATTTTAAGGGCATGCCTTGGGAAAATCAGATAAGCTACAACCGCTGGTCTCCACACAAATTTGCTAAGAATTTCTCGACGCCTACACTTGTTACTGCCGGCGAACTTGACTTTCGAGTTCCAGTCGATCAGAGTTTGCAGCTCTTTACCACCCTGCAGCTTCGTGGCGTGGAATCCAAGCTCGTGGTCTTTCCCGACGAGGGCCATTGGATACTTAAACCTCAAAATTCTGAATTCTGGCATGGCCAAGTACTTGATTGGTTCAAGAAATACCTACAGCCCTAAGTTCTTACATCTATTTCTATGATATTCAGAAGCCGTTCTTCGATCCTGTACTCGGCCGCGTTGATCCTGATCGCGGCCTTTTCCTCGTTTTCACAAAGATCCCGGCCGGATTTCAATCGTCCGCATGATTTTGACGTTCAGCACTATTCGATCCGGGTTTCGTTCGACAGGGCCAAAAAGGAAGTGATCGGCGATACGACGATCATTCTAAAGCCCCTGCGGGAACGCTTTAGTAGTGTAGAACTGGATGCCGTTGACCTGAAGTTTGCGTCAATAGGTATGGAGCCGAGTGGGACTCCGCTAAGCTATGCGAAACGGAACGGCGGCCTGATCTCTGTCGGGCTTGGCCGTTTATACGGACCGGCGGACACCATTTCCATAAGATTCAAATACACCGCGAAGCCAAACAAGGGGGTGTATTTTGTCGACGCATCCGATCGCCATTCCGCTCAGATCTGGACGCAGGGCGAGCCGGACGAGGCCCGGCATTGGTTCCCGTCATTCGACTTCCCGAGCGACAAAGCGACCACTGAACAATTTATTACCGCTGAAAATGGCGAAACAGTGATCGGAAACGGTGAATTAGTCGATAGAACCGACGCCGGCAATGGAAAGGAAACATGGCACTACAGGATGCCGGTTCCTCACTCTTCATATCTGGTTTCGTTTGTCGTAGGAAAATATGTTCGGGTGGATGATAAATATGGCGATCTCCCGTTAGGGTATTACGTCTATCCGGGCCGTGAAAAGACGGCAAAGAACGCATACAGCCAGACTCCGGATATGATCGGTGCTTTTGAGAAATTGACGGGCGTCAAATTCCCTTACAACAAATATGATCAAACGATCGTCGCTAGCTTTCAGTTTGGCGGCATGGAGAACATTACGGCAACCACGATGGCCGACAGCGAGATATTCCTCGCCGACTCCGATTTCGGCCGAAGCATTGTGCTTGACCTTGTATCCCACGAGTTGGCCCACTCATGGTTCGGGGATCTGGTTACGTGCAAGAATTGGGCTGAGCTGTGGCTTAATGAAGGTTTCGCCACCTTTATGGAAGCCGCGTACAGGGAACACGCATTTGGCAGAGCCGCCTATATCGCAAAGGTCCGATCCGATGCGGCGCAGTTCATGATCGACGATACTGTAACGCGCCGTAGGCACGGCTTGTTTAACGAACGAGCCGGGGCAGTCTCGGAACTCTTTGATAATTCCTCGGTAACGTACAACAAAGGTGGGGCCGTTGTGCATATGCTCCGCGAACAGGTTGGAGACGAGGTTTTCTGGAAGGCGATCAATGCCTATCTCAATAAGCACAAATTCGAAAATGTTGAATCATCTGACTTGAAGCGGGCAATGGAAGAGGCATCCGGTCAGGATCTTGGTTGGTTCTTTGACCAATGGGTTTATGGAACAAGTTTTCCAAGACTTGATGTACGCCAAACATATAGCTCGCGAACCAAAACACTAAGACTCGTAATATCCCAGACCCAGAAGATTGAACCGCTAACACCTTCTGTGTTTAGGATGCCACTTGATATTGAGGTGGAGACGCCAAAGGGGAAGGTGATCCAAAAAGTTGATCTCACGAAGCGAGTTCAGATAGTGACAATTCCCATCGGGGCCAAGCCGTCCGCTGTAGATCTTGACCCTTCGGAAAAGATCATCCTAAAATCGGTGAAGATGCGTTCGCTTGTCAGCATCCGATGATAGGTTCACCGGCTGAACTGATTGACATTAACGGTCCCGCCAACAAAACGCGTATCGATATTTACTCCCAAACTGTTAGAGGCCGTCTTCGGGGCAAGTGAATCAGTAAGATCGATCTTCATTCGTTCGACATTTCCGGCTACGGCCGGCCTTAGTTGGATATTTAATATTCTTGTCGTTTGTCCGGCTGGCATCGACGAAGGCATTTCCACCAAAATGCCCAGTTTCCCATTCTTTGCCTGATCGATGTTTACGGTGAGGCTTGCGTCAGCCGGGACATCGGCGGATAACGACACGCTAGGTTCACCAAATACAGCGGGGTCGAATTCGAACGTAAAACTCGCTGCCGCGAAATCATCATAAGAAATCATTTCGATCGGAACAACTACATTCCCTTCCTGCGAAATAGTTGCGTCCGCGAGCCTGATCTCGTGTGAATAGAAATAAGAGTAGATGCTCTCTAGAAATGCGGCGAGCATTCCTTGGACTTGAACCGGTCCAGTCGGTCCGCCGGCTTCCTGTGAGGGATCCAAGGCGGTCGCGTATCGCCGGGCCTGCACGGCGTCGGTTGCTCCGATTAGCCCATCTCCACGCGAGGCATACGGAGCGATGTCCGCACGCTGAAACTCGTTGGTGCTCGGGTTCGGAGTGTCCAGGGCAACAACAAAACGGCGCATCTGTGTGACATCATTCACAAGCACAGTTCCGTCACCGTTTGTTCGCGGTGAAATATCTCCCTCAATGCCTACCCCTGGCGTCGGTGTAGGTGTCGGTGTCGATGTTCCGGTCGGTGTGGGGGTTGCCGTTGGCGTGGCTGTCGGCGTACTCGTTGGAGTGGCCGTCGGCGTACTCGTTGGAGTTGGAGTTGCAGTTGCGGTCGAGGTTGGGGTCGGGGTCGGTCCGCCCACATTTGTGAAAATATAGGCCGAACCCTGGTCTGCTCCCCCGGGGCCGTCTCCCAAATACCCGCCTGCCACGAGAAAATTCCCGCCTAAGGCCACAGCCCCACCGAATGAATCACTCGCGGATCCGTCCGATGCCGAAATCTTTTGTTGTTCTGTCCAAACCGTTCCATTTCGCCCAAATATATAAGCAGCTCCCTGGTCTGCGGCGTTAGAAAGGTCAGCACCGTGGGAACCAACGGCCGCAGAATCGCCACTAATAGTTACACTGGTTCCAAAGTTATCATTGGACGCACCGTCAGATGCCGTGAGTTTTTGCTGCTGCGACCAGATTGCTCCATTTCTCACAAAAACATAGGCAGACCCGCGAATCGACCCTCCACCGTCGTCAAAGGTCGCCCCCGAGATGATCGAGTCACCACTGATCGCAACACTGTACCCAAACTGATCTAGCGATTGGCCATCATTTGCCGTCAATTTCTGCTGCTGGGACCAAACCGTACCCGCGCGGGTAAAGACATACGCTGCACCAGTTCCACCACTATTTCGATATGCTCCAACCGCTAGCGAGTCGCCGTTGATGTCAACAGACCAGCCAAATTCGTCGTCGGGGCTTCCGTCGGCGGCGGTCAGCTTTTGTTCTTGAGACCAAACTGTCCCATTTCGCTTGAAGACATATGCGGAGCCGCGAGCACTATCATCAGCGTATGAACCGACAATTACCGTATCGCCACTAATGCCGACGCTAACTCCAAATTGATCGCTCGCGGCACCATCCGCCGCCGTCAACTGCTGCTGCATTGTCCAGGTTGCTCCACTGCGGACAAAGACATAGGCAGACCCTTGATCCGTAGTCGCACCGACGTTGTCCAAATTTGCTCCAACAACCGCGGTATCACCGTCGATCGCACCCGACCAGCCAAAATTATCTTCGAGGACGCTATCGGGCCCAACCAATTTTTGCTGCTGGGTCCAGAGATTTCCGTTTCGGGTAAAGACATAGGCCGAGCCTTGATAATTATCATCGCCAGCAGCAGACACGATCGCGGACTCGCCGCTTGCGTCAACGCTAAAACCGAACTGGTCAAATGCCGCCGCATCAGTCGCGGCGAGCTTAGCTGTTTCGCTGAAAGCCTCTGGTGATCTAGCCCCTAACGTCTTCGTGTCATCTTTTTCGGCCAAAGCAGCAGCTTTCGGTCCGTCAGCGGCCGCAGGTATGGTAGTTCGGTTGAAGGTTTTATCGACGATAAGTGGGATCGCGATGAACGACGTCACGGCCAACCCGGCGCCAAGAATAATTTTGGCTGATAGGGAAACCGAAAAAATAGCAAAAATGCGGCGCAATTTGTCCATAACAAGGTCGATCGCTTTGGTTCGCACGGAACCTGCCTAAATTTTAGGCCAAAGAAGCTAGAACCACTTTAGCAGCGACGGTTGTTAGTATGGTCGGCTTATTTGCCGAGGGCTGTCAACTCAGAAATTAAATTTAACTGAGTCGATCACATCCATCGTTCTAACAAAAAAACTCCGCCATCGCTGGCGGAGTTTTCCTCTTTGAGAAGACCGGATCGTCTGCTTCAAATGTTGAAAGAGCAGAGTGCGCGAAGCACATCGAAGTTCGCGCCGTTTTAGGGCTTGATCTCTTGCTGCAACTTCTTTGCGACACCTACGAGGTTAGCTGCCGGGCTAGGAACGAAAGAGTATCCCTTCATCACATTGACGATTCGCCCCGTCCAGGCGTGCGTAACGCCGAGATTTGGTTCCCCCGTGCCGCTCCACGTCGAACGGCTTCGGTGATCAACTTTTCAACAGTCAAAATAATAGCAGTCTTACCGCTCTATTTCAAGGAATTAGACGTGCGCAAACGAGAAAAAGGTTGCTCACCGTCCTGGAAACATCTGATAAAGCAAAAAATATACGACAACCCCGGACGCCGACACGTAAAGCCACACCGGAAAAACAAGGCGGGCGATCTTCTTGTGCGAGTCATACTGTCCTTTCAAACCGCGATAAAGCGTCATTAGAACGAAGGGGCCAACGACGGCAGCCAGTATCGTGTGAGAGGTAAGAATTGTGAAATATACGGGCCGGACGATCCCTTCGCCGGTGAATTTCGTTGGGCCAAGGCCAAAGTAATAGGTCCTGACCGCGTGATGGGTTAGATAACTGACCAAAAACAGGGCGGAAACCGCGCTCGCACCAAGCATACATCGACGATGGAACGCTACCTGCCCTTTTTGGATAAAAATGAAGCCGGCAATAAGAAGAACCCCGCTACTTGTATTTAGCGATGCGTTGACGTGGGGAACAAATGATAAGAATTCCATCAGTATCGGACCAATTCACGGACTGGCAAACCTTATCGAGCTACTTCCAAAAACCAAGTAAAACGAATAGCACTATCCATAGTGCTCCCATGAAATGCCAGTACCAACCAACTACATTGGCGATCGTACTGCGTTTTTCGATCTCTGCTGCCTTTTGGGTAGGAAACCAAGCCCTAAGCAAGATCGACCCAAGGGCCGCGATTCCGCCAAGTACGTGAACTGCATGAACAGCAGTCATGACATAGAAAAATCCCGCGTAAGGGTTGCCCCCAACATACAGGCCCCGGGCAGATAGAGCCATCCAGGCCAAGATCTGGGATGAAATGAATGCCGCACCGAGAACAGTTGTCACGATGAACCACTTCCTCGCCGATTCGTGCGCATTGCGGCCCACTGCTGACGAGCCGAGGTGATATGTGACACTTGACAGAACAATCAATGCGGTACTGATCCAAACCTGTATAGGCAGATCAAACGGTCGCCATTCCGCTACATTGTTTGTAGCAATGACAATATACGCGGCGATCAGACCGCCGAATGTCATCATTACGACAAGTAATAGAAAGCCGGTCAAGATCCGTGAAATTGCAGGCCTGAATATCTCTGGTTCGGTCAACGGACTCGTATCGTCCGGTTTGTTCGCTCCACCACCGCCTTGATCGCCCCCACCTCCAGACGGACCTGATCCGCCGCGGAGGCCCGTGAGTTTCTTGCCCAAATGCTCGGATTCGTCGGTTAAGTCGATTGTTCCTACAGTCATGATCTAGCGTTTGTCGGCAACCATTAAAATAAAGAGGAGAGGAAGATAAATTATGGAAACGAATAGCAGGCTTTTCGCTCTTTCGTTTGTCTTGGTTCTCGCGGCCCGTACACTCGCCCATATCATCCAGAGCCCCAGCACGCTGGCCCCGAGCAGGAATATCATGCCGCTAAGCCCTAAAAAAAACGGGGCTAAGCTCACGGGGAGTAGCATAATTGAAAACATCACTATCTGGCGGCCAGTTATCTTCCCTGAAGGTTCAACGACGGGAAGCATCAGGATCCCAGCTTTCGCATATTCGTTACGATACATCCACGCGATAGCAAGGAAATGAGGAAACTGCCATAAGAACTGCATGGCAAATAGTGCCCATGCCGCAAGTGTGATCTCATTTGCAGCGGCAGTCCAACCCATCAGCGGCGGCAAAGCCCCAGGCAGAGCTCCGACCGCCGTGGACGCCGAAGTTCTCGTCTTTAGGGGCGTGTAAACCAAAACATACCCAACAATCACGATAGCGCCAAGGAAAGCAGTAAGAGCGTTAACAAACAGTAGAAGATATACTTCGGCCGCGATGCATTGCACGACGCCGAAAACCAGAGCTTCCGTCGTACCAACGCGGTGAGTCGGCAATGGACGTGTCGCGGTTCGTGTCATCAGTCGATCGAGGTCACGTTCCCAAACCTGATTCAACGTAGCAACCCCTAACGCAAGCAGAGCGATCGCGATCATCGAATTGGCAAACAGAACCAGGTCGAAATGCCCGGTATTGCCAAGATAGAATCCGGCCGCTGATGTGAGAACAAGAAGAAACGCAATACGCGGTTTGGTCAATTCAACATAGGCCGCAAACTTTTGACGGAGTCCGGCACCCCGCGTTTCTACTATTTCAACTGTGATTGTTTCCATTAGAAGCCCAAACCTTTGGTGAACCCGTAAGGTAAGAATAGCTTTTCAGCAATATAATTCCAAGCTTCTTTGGATAATGTGCATTGCTATTTCCAACAAGCCCGGCTAATCACCGCCGGGATGACAAAGGCCTATGCGTAGGCTATTCTTCTATTAAGATGTCGGCACAAGAAGAAACTATTAAAGCCCGTCCAACTGCCCGCCCCTCGGCTCCAATCCTCAATCGAATTCTCGATGCGATCAGTTCCGTCCGGGTTGGTGTCATAACACTCTGCGTTCTTGTCGTTCTGTCGCTGGCCGGCATGCTCATCATGCAGCAGAATGTGCAAGGATTTGACGCATACTATGTTTCTTTGACGCCTGCCGAACGCCTTTTCTTTGGCAAGTTGGGGCTTTTTGACGTCTACCATAGTTGGTACTTTTACTTCGCTCTACTTTACCTGTCGTTGAATATTATATTGGCTTCGATCGATCGGTTCCCATCGGCATGGAGTTACATTGCAAAACCAAAAGTAAAAGGATCGAGGGGTTGGCTTCTTGCTCGAAGGGAGAATAAGGTCTTAGATCTTGCCGAAAGAACTCCCGAAGAATCTATTCAGCGAATAGATGAGGCGTTTAGGCAGAATGGCCTGAAGACAACCGTGACGAAGGAGCAAGGATCGACCTATATTTTCGGCGAGAGTGGCCGAATAAATAGGCTTGGGGCCTATGTGGTGCATGTGTTTCTCCTGACGCTATTTCTCGGCCACTTTGTATCCCTTACCACCGGTTTTGATGCGGATGTTCGAATGATCCCGGGGGCAACGACGGACGAGATACAGATGATCGAGTACAAACTCGACAAGAAGGAAAAGTTTAACGTCAAACTCCCCTTCTCCATCGAGTGCACTGATATCCAGCAGCGGCTTATCGACGCAAACGGTCCGATCGACGTCACAAACACACTCGACTGGCGAACTCAGATGAAGATATCGGATCCCCAGTACGGAGTTTTGGTAGCAGACGTCAGCATGAACCGGCCAGCAAACTATCGGGGTTATCGTTTTTTTCAAGCTCAGACGATACCGGTCGGAAATGCACGGAATATCACGCTGGACCTAACGCCTCAGACTGGGGGCGATGTCCTCAAGGTCGATTTAAGTCGAAATGGATCTACACAGCTTGCAGATGGGACCTTGGTCGAGTTTGATCAATTCATGCCGGATTTCACGTTTGGATCTGATGGACAGCCAGACACTCGCAGCGGTGACTATAATAACCCTGTCGCCGTCTTGAATGTGACCCCGCCGCAGTCTGAAAGAATTCGCGTGTTTGCGTTTGCTCAAAAGTTGCCGGACAACGCTCCGGTTGGAGCTCCAAAGGCGGGATATAAATGGCGACTGGCAGACTATGAAAAGTCACCTCTCGCTCACGTACTGTCGATCAAATATGATCCGTACAATGCCGCCTTTATTGCCTGGTACATTGGTGGATTTGGTCTCGTAGGAGCGTTGATGTTTGTATTTTTTATCTCCCATAAGCGGGTTTGGGCAGAAGTAACTGAAACGGAAGATGGCAAAACGGAAGTAGTTCTGGCCGGTGAAGCCAATCGAAACCAGAATGGATTTGAAGATAAGTTTAAGAAGATCGTCAGTTCGATCAGCGGCAAGTAGCGAGGGATGAAATGGAAGAATTAGACAGACTTGAAAATCGTGTAACGTGGCAATCATACCTACCGGCAATAATGGTTATTGTTGGTGCGTTTGCGATGCTTGGCATGAGGCTGCAGATGGGTGGTGCGTTCATTTCAGATGGCGCTCTTATGATGCTGGCTCTCGCCTGCTATATTCTCGCCGCTCTTTTCCAACTCACCAATTTGTATGCTCCAAGCTCGATGGCCGAAAAGATCGGCTTTTTTGGAGCTGCTCTGGGTGTTTTCTTTAACCTTGCGAGTTGGTTGGTTAGATGGGTTTCCGCCTATGAACGTGAGATCGCCGTGATGCGGGCAAGCGGAAATATGGAAAGCCCCTGGATTTTTCGCTATGTTCCCTTCGCCAATCTCTACGACCTTAGTCTGGCATTTGCATTCGGAGCTGGTATCGCTACGCTTCTATTCGCTCAGCGAAAGAGTTTTAGGGTTCTGAGCGCATTTACCCTGCCGCTGGCCGCCCTGATCCTTACGCTGGCACGGTTTATCGGCAACGAGTTTATTGAGCTGCCTCCGGTTCTTGATTCGTATTGGCGACCCATCCACGTCGGCGACGCAAGTCTCAGCTATGGTGTGGCTCTAGTTTGTTTTGGCGTTGCGGTAATGTACCTGCTCAAGGACGGTGTCAAAGTGGAAGCAATGGCGATCTGGTCCAGTATATTTGGGATCGGGGTCCTTGCTACGGTCAGTAAATTCTCCGTATTCACTGATTTTATTTATCGGGCTGGTCTCTTCGTTCCAAACGAAGTCGGAAAGAAGCCGTTTTCTGCACCTTTCCGCCTGGAACTTCCATATGCAGGCCCGGCATTGGCAATTGCTGGCCTATTGCTCGCCGGCTCTATCGTTGCATTTCTGATCTACATCTATCAGCAGAATGAAAAGGCAAGGTCTATTGGCCACTATGTACTGAAGCTGGCTCTTATCGCCCAGGTGGTTTCCCTTGCACTTTTGATTTCCGGAATCCGCTCCAATGCAGATGTGGCCACTCGTCTGAATGCCCAGCTAAGTGCGGATTCAAGTCAATATGTGACTGCGGGCATGGCAATGGCCGAGAATCAGCAGCTAAGCGTACAGGAATTGCAGCAAATGACCCCGCGGCAGCATGAGCAAATGGGCCGGGCATATATACAGGCGAACGGGGATAAGATGTTTCTAAGCCTGAATACAAATCCGGTTGAGGTCGCGGCCTTGATCACAGCCTTGGTGGCGACGCTATTTGTGATTCTGTTTGGTTTTCGGACCGAGGTGCTTCGAGAGCGCCTACCCAGTCTAGAATCGCTTGACAGCCTAATGTATAAGACGGCATGTCTGGCGTTCGCGGGTCTTGCGATGCTCTTGATAACGGGGGCGATATGGGCAAATGAATCATGGGGGAGGCCTTGGGGATTTGATTCAAAAGAAACGGGAGCCTTGATCGCATGGCTAACATACGCCGCATTTTTACACACGCGCATTGCCCGCGGGTGGAAGGGGCGAAGCTCAGCCTACTTCGCTATCATTGGATTCCTGTTCGTGATCTTTACTTACCTGGGTGTGAGTTACCTGTTGCCGGGACTGCATAGCTATGCTTGATATTATTCGATCGTGACTTTCGCTACGTCGAATATTGAATATTTTTTGATCTTGCCGTCTTTGGTGATAACGGTAAGAATTCCTTTGTCCACACTAAACTTGAGGACCTCGCTCATCGGGCGTTCTATCACTTCGCCCCCTCTCATTTGAATTGCCAACCGAATACTTGCCAGCGGGTCTGCCGTTTCCGCTGGCACGCTTGCCAAGGGAGTTGTTTTCGCGGGCGATTTCTTCGCCGGTACGACTTTTGATTTTCGTGCCGGCTTTGGCTCGACGTTCGTTTTATCCGTCTTGGTGTTCTCGCCGAAAATCGTCGCTACGTTAGGCGAAGGCGTAACTACCACAACAGGCGTCTTGAATTCCGGCCGTTTGATCTCTTCTTTTTGCCTTTCGCCGCTCTCATTCTTGCGAAGCGGAGATTCGACGGCAATTGGTACTACGGGATCCGCTTTCTTTTCAACGGCGATTGGGACTATTGGGTTCGGTTTCTCTTTAGGAGAGATCTCAACGATGGTGCCTACTGAATTGACCCTGACTCCCGACGCAGGATCTATATTTGTCCGTTCGATGGTAGGCGACGCGGCCTCGGTCTTGTCCGCTAAAGCAATAAAGCTTCCCGCAAACTTAATACGGTATGTCGCTGCGTCGTCATTCCGAGAACGCCCTTCGATACGTAATATCAAACGTTCGTCTTTTCGCAGATAGATCAGGCGTCCGGTTTCGTTGATCGAACCGTCCGCAAAGATAACCATTTTGGTGAGTGGACGAAGATTGTCAGAGGTGAACACGTCAATGTCACCATCGAAATCCTTGGTCACAACATTGATAAAGATATCGCCCTGGCCACCATTAAAAGTGTAGAAAAATCGCGTAAGTCTCGGGTCGCCCAGTTCCCGTGCCCTGATCGAACCACTGATCTCATTCGTGGTGATCGGCGTGGGAAAGTTCTGTTCGCTTGATTGCGCGAACGCGGGAGTACACCAGAATAGCACTGCCAACGCGAACAGCAGATTTAAAGAATATCCACTTAAAGTTCGTTTCACCTAACCGAGTTCCTTGCGCAAATGAACGAGACGCGATGTTTCCGAATAGCCGAGTTTTGCGTGGGCTGTCTGGCTGACCAAATTATTGATCTCTGCATCCGAAGCCATTTCCGTACACCCGTGTTCCCCGGCCCATCTTTCTGCGAGGGTTACCAAACCGGTTCCAACGCCCCTTCTACGATATCGTTCTTCGACCAACCACCCCTCAAGATAACCGACATTTTCAGTTTCGCAACCTTCCACGAATGAACGAATACTGGCCTCGAGAAATCCAACCAACTGCCCACTGCTAATGTCGGCCACGGCAACAAACTGCGATTCTGGATTCTCAATAATATCGACCATCTCCGCCATATGGTCGTCCTCGCTCGACTCGTCCCACAACAACTTCCTGAGCCGAAGCCACTCGGGAAGGTCGCTCTCCGCCAATGGACGGATGGTGAATTCGGGTTCGGTCATGTAGAAGATATTATCAGTGTTCCGAACTCATAACAACACGATCCCCCGGAACAAAAAAGCCGAACTGTGATAGCCCGGCTTTCGTCCTATTCTTGATCGAGGATCACCCGGCCCTTGCCGCAGCAACTTTCTCCTGCAGCACCTCAAGTGCCTTCTTAAGCTGCAGATCTTCAACCACTTTCGGAGCAGAAGTCTTTGGCGTCGGGCTCGTGGCCGGTTTGGGATTTTCACCGTCTTGTGGCTCGACAAGGCCCTCGATATCCAGCGGTTCCGGTGTATCGGGGCGCTTCACCTCGATAGATGGTTTAACCCCCATCGAACCACGCTCCTCTCCAAGAAACGGATCCCCATTTGGCGACGCCCACTTCGCAACGGTCAACAGATATCCGCCGCCACTCGACATTGTGAAGAGTTTCTGTTCCGTCCCGGTGCCAAAGGTACGCCCACCGATCACCTCGCCGCGTTTCTTATCGAGAACTGCTGCCGCAACAACCTCAGCTGCCCCGGCCGTACCAATATCGGTCAGAACCGCCATTCCGCCGTCAAAGACCGCCTTTTCAGGATCCGCGGTAAAAGTAGTGATTGTCTTACTCTCACGACCAATCACTTTCGCAAGGTCGCCGTTCTTAATAAACAGGTTCGCAACCGCCGCTCCTTCCGTTATGGTGCCTGTAGAAACTCCACGCAGATCCAAGATGATCTTCTGAGCTCCCTGGCGAGTTAGGTTCACTATCTGCGTCTTAACTCGCCCAGCCTCGCCATCTTCGAGACCATAGAGTTTGATCACACCGATCTTGCCCGGTTCCATACGTGTCTCGGGGCTTGGGATATTTGAGCCGCCGCGTACCACTTTGATCGTCTGCGGCTTTTCGCCGGCTCGCAAAATTCGCAAACTGACGGACGTTCCCGACTCACCATTGACCATTTCGCGCGCTTCATAAAGCGAAATATCACGCGTCGCCTTTCCATCGATATACTCGATGACATCTCCTGACTTAATACCGGCCTTTTCCGCTGGCCCTGCCTTTATAGGCGATATCACATATAGATATCCGGAGATCTGCGAAAACTCAGCGCCGATGCCAACTCTGCCTGATGATTTGTTCGCCTCGAACGCTTTCACCTGTTCAGGGGTGAGATAGGCCGAATACGGGTCGAGGCCGCCCGCAAGACCACGCAAAGCACCGAGCCGAACCTTTTCCATGTTCGGTTCATCCACATAATCATTCTGAATATGCTGGAGTACGGATTCGACGATGCGAAGTTGCGCCGTAGCGTCGTTGACCGGCTGCTGAGCTGAAGTCGTGAGCAGGCCTCCAACAGCAGGAAGGCCGCCTACAACTGCATAAGCCGCAATAACCCCGGAAATGACAAGTATCCAGAGTTTTCCGCGAAATGACATATGATACCTCTTTGTGATAATCCTAAAAGCCTAAATGATACGCAGGGAAAGAACAGATTGTTCACGGCCTGGCAACAAACAATTATCCCTAAACACTAATACAGGTGCAACAAAAAGAAATAACTAATCCCCTCGAGGTTGCAGATGTTTTTGCTGATCTCCCCACCGGGCGAATATTAGCGATCGACCCGGGAACAAAACGCTGCGGTATCGCCGTATGCGATGAGCTGCAAGCTACTACACGTCCGCTCGCATTCATTGAGCGATCAAGCTGGAAAAAATTACTCTCAAACATCAAAAACCTGATCTCAGAGTATGATGCGAAAGCACTCGTTGTTGGTTTGCCGCTCGAATCAGACGGATCGGAAAGTCAAATGTCTGAGTATGCCCGACGACTAGACCGCAACTTCACTATTTCGCTCGAAATTCCCGTGTTTCTGCAAGACGAACGAGTGACGTCTTACGAGGCCAAAGGGCGCCTATGGGAACGCGGCATCACTCCTTCAGCATCGCGCAAGCTTGTCGACAGCGAGGCAGCAGCAATTATTCTTTCCGATTTTCTTGATCGCATGGCGTCGCTATCGCGGTAACATTACCATTGAGATCTCGGCTGCGGCCTCAACCGCCTTCTTCGAAAACGGAAATATCATCGGCGTACCTGATGCCCATGCGTCAAACTGGTCCTTAAAATGGGCTGATTTGGGGTCGCCGCTTTCGCCGAGCGGGATAACGTGTCGCGTCGTGTCCCAATTTCCCGGGCTCACGATATGGCGCATCGAAACATTTGATCCGACATTTGGCGTCTGCCCGCTTCCACTGATCGGTATTCTCGGTGTCGAAAACTGCCCTCCGACGAACGGTGCGGCCGCGAGCGGATGTGGAAACCGCGATTCCGATATCTTGCCCCAAACCCATTTTGAATCATCTGACCCATATCGTTTGGCGTCCGAAAGGGACACTCTGACCGCCGAATCACATGATCTGATCATTTCCGGGTAACTCTTGAATTCCGACGGAAGCCAGCTCGGTGAACCTTCCTTTATCACCCGATCCAAAAGTTTTTCTCGAATCAAATAACCTGGCACGGGTCTGTTTGCGTCGGCGATCTTATTGCCAAGACACGCACGAATATCATTAGCCAGCAGTGCCCCTCGGGAATCCGGCGTCATTCTGCCGTCCCACGATCTTAGAGTGTTGAGGGTCTCAGTAGAAGCTGCCGATGCCTTGATGATCTCACTTGCAAGATTTGCAAGCGGAATATTGTAAACGTCGTGCTGTACATCCCGAACGTCGTCCATCGTGACCTTTGATCTGCCATTCAATAGATCCGTTATTCTACGTGCCCGCCACGGGGCCGCAGAATCGCGTGACATTTGCGAATATTTATACGACGTGCCGACGATCCGCTGGTTTGCGGTAACGATCAAACCCGAAGGCGGATTGTAGAGATTTGGCAACTCCTCGAACGGGATGGTTCCTACCCAATCACCGTCGGTGGTCGAGCCATCATAAGGCATTCCGCCATCCCCGACCCTGCGGATGGGAATTCGGCTAGCAGCGTACCAGCCAATATTCCCTTTTACGTCGGCGTAAACAAAATTTTGAGCAGCACCGCCGTACGTTCTCAAGCCGGCCTTAAATTCGCTCCAGTTCCGGGCTCGATTCCAGCGATAAAACGCCTCAAATTCATTATTTTTCGGGTCAAACGCCGTCCACTTAAGAGCATACTTCTTCCCGCCGTCCTCCAGAATGATAGGGCCGTTTTGAGTTTCAATCACATCCAGCACAAAATCATCGGTAGCAGGCTTTAGCAAGTTTCCGCGAACCTTAATCGTTTCCTTTCTGACCTTTGGCTCTTTCCAGCCATTTGCCGTTTTATACTCGCCCTTCTCGTTAAACGTCTCGTAATATAGGTCTTGAACGTCGGGGCCGACATTTGTTGCTCCCCAGGCGATATCGGCATTATGGCCAAGAATGATCCCTGGAACGCCGGGAAACGTGACGCCCGAAACGCGCAAGGATGGTGTTGAAAGGTGAGCAAGATACCAGATGCCGGGGGCAGTCGGTGCCAGATGTGGATCATTGGCAAGGATCGGCTTCCCGTCGGCGGTATGTTTGCCGGAGATCACCCAATTGTTACTTGCGGCAAGTTCTTCGGCATAAAGTCCAAGCTTTTCCAGCGAACTCCTGCGGACAGCCTCGGCCTGATCCGCTTTCGTCAATAATGTGGACGATACGCTCAACGACCAGGATGCTTTTCCGGTCGAAGCGACCGACTTTCCGTCGTTTCCGAATAGGATCACATCGTAAGGCGTTACCGGGTTTGTCAGTTCACCGAGCTTATCCTTAGGGAGTGATTGCAGCGATGCACGCAGAAGATCATTCCGCCACGTTGTGCTGAGGGCGTCAGATAGTATTTTCCCAATTACAACAGTATCGGCAGGCGTCCATTCCCTCGGAAAATATTGGAGAATTTTGAATTCGACCGGCAAACTTTCCTTGTCGAGGGTTTTGATGTAGGCGTTTACCCCTTGAGCGTAACTATCAAGGGCGGTCCGCAGGTCCGGGGAGAGATATTTCAGATTCTCCTCTGCGATCCTTGCAAAGTTAAAGCGCCGCCAGCGTTTGTCTTCCTCAAGAGCCTGTTTACCAAATATCTCCGCCGTTTCGCCCCGGGCCACGCGACGCATCAGGTCCATTTGCCAGAGTCGATCACTTGCGACGGTATATCCTTGGGCAAAATAGACGTCAGCATCCGATATTGCCTCGATGTACGGTATTCCACGCGAATCGCGGCGAACGGTCACGCTGCTGCTGAGGCCGGACTCTACAACCTTCGTCGCTGGGGCTTGTCCTTCGATAGCGATCGAGAGGAGAAAGAAGAAAGATACGAGGAGCAACGGTCGTTTGATCATAATGAAACCCACTATTGAAATTGCCCGGTGGCACGTAAAAGGCTAAACTCTTCAGAACTTCTAATCGAATCAACCAAGGTTGTACCAATGAATCTTATCAAATACTCTGTCTTAGCTCTCATAGTTTTCACATTTATCTCGTGCTCACGGCCTGCGGACTCACCGCTGGCAAATAGTGCCACGGAAAATATCAACGCGGCCGTGACAGCCACTCCAGTTCCGACGGCAAAAGACCCGACAGCAATGGCTGCCGATCTTTACACGGTAAACTGCATGACGTGTCACAAAGACAGCGGCAAGGGCGGCAAGGTTACTGTCGAGGGCAAGGAACTGGACCCTGACGATCTCACCTCGGCAAAGATGAAAAAACGTACGGACGAAAAGCTCTATGGCTATATCAGCGATGGAGCTGAGGATGACGGGATGCCCGCATTCAAAGACAAACTGTCGAAGGAAGAGATAACGATGCTCGTCGCCCACCTTCGAAAGCTTCAATCCGAATAGAACATCGGGCAAAAGTTGCATTTGCTCGTTCCAGCCCCTAAACTTCTATTCAGCGTGCACCCGTAGCTCAGCTGGATAGAGTATCTGACTTCGAATCAGAGGGTCGCAAGTTCGAATCTTGCCGGGTGTACCATAAAACTCTCCGTTAAATACAACTAATATTCCAAGCAAAGAGGCAGACTACCGAGTCTGCCTCTTTAATTTGAGTTGAATGACCGCAGTCGGCTCTATGCCGGCTGCGGTGCGTATTGGTTATGGGCGTTCCGAGCGGGGGCGGAGGATGATGAATGGCCTCCGGCCTGTGATCTCGTTTACGATGTCAAACTCCTCGGGCGGTGCCGGGCGGCGTGTGAGTTTGCCGCCCTTTGGATCAAACGGGTTCGGTCCGGCGATCGAGATGCGGCCTGGGGTCGATCTCGTCTTCAGCTCGTGTGCAGCTGCGTCTGAGGTGACCAGGTCTGTGATCTCGATCTCTGTGTCGCCCGAAGGGGCGGTTGCGAGTACATCGAATGTGATGTCCACAAGCGATGAACCGTCCT
>JBATDM010000070.1:0-1920 GCA_049663465.1 Pyrinomonadaceae bacterium | reverse complement strand
GAGAATCACCGGATTTGGCCATATTCACGCCTATTTTCCGGTGAATAACCAGCTATTAACCAAAAAATAGAAGCAAATCTGAATCAAACCGGACACTTCTCCTGAAAAATCTCCTAAGTCCGACAGGCCGCTAGCTTCCCGTTGCGCCGGCCTGTTCTTCATCTACCGCTGTATCGACGGCAATTTCACGCCATTCGGCAACATTCAGTTTGACGGCCTCGAGTTTTTCTTCCATCGCTGTTACACAATCTTCACCGAGCGGAAGACGAAGCGGCGGATTGCCGGTTTCGACCATATCGATGATCGCTTTTACACCCTTCACCGGATCGCCGGGCTGTGCACCGTCAAAGTCACTGATGTTGTCGATTCTTTCGGAAGTGATGTAATCATCAATTCTCTTCGCCGGTTGGACAAACGAACGCCCGGCGAAATCGGTACGAAAACCGCCGGGTTCGACGATCGTCACCTTGATCCCGAGATGATCCGTTTCCATCGCGAGTGCTTCCGAAAGAGCCTCCATCGCAAATTTTGTAGATGAATAATAACCAGCCGATGGAAGTGCGCGGAATCCAACGACCGAAGAAATGTTCAAAATATGTCCGCTCTTTTGCGCACGCATATGCGGCAAGACTTCCCGCATCATGTTCATCACACCAAAAACATTTGTCTCGTACTGATGTCTGATCTGTTCGAGCGTTGGTTCTTCGATTCCGCCGCCAAGACCGTAACCGGCATTGTTGACCAATATATCAATCTTACCAAACGCCTCGACCGCGTCCTTAACCGCGTTCGTAATATCCGAAGAATCCGTGACATCCAGCTTGAATGCCTTTGCGGTGTCAGGATACTTTTCCACCAATTCAGCTAGCGTATCGGTGTTGCGGGCAGTTGCCGCAACCCTGTACCCGCGTTCGAGTGCCTGTAGAGCGATCTCTCTTCCAAACCCCGTTGAACTTCCCGTAACAAACCAAACTTTTGTTTCTTCGCTCATTCGTCCCTCCAAATTCAAGTAATCTTTGCGATCAATTTTCTAATTATCAATTACGCCGTCGATGAGTGTCTATCTTCTCACAAGCGGAGAGCGTTTCGCATACCGATGGACAACAATTATCTCGGTCGGTGAAGCAGATTGCCCAACGTGGCAAACAAACGAGCCGGAGAACGAACGTCACGCGATTAAGAGAAATCGAGCATGACCGCCGCGTCTTAGGATTCGTTCCACATTTCCATTCGACCCCGATGGGGTCACAACGTTTTTGTTAAACATGATGTCTATTATATGTGTCACCTACGGCGACGGATCAGGGATTGTTGGTTTCTATCGCGCCCCTTCAGGGCTAGAACCCTGTTTTCAACCTAACCAGATGCTGCGCCGAAACGGCTTGCAACTGGCTAAGCTGGTGCCACGCCTACAGCGCTATCTTGGATCTCGACCCGTTGAAATGTGTCGCGTTTTCCGCAGGCCGATAATCCGAAACAAAGTCGCGTAGCGATGAACTGATCGGAGGCGTGGGTTTGAACCCACGTAACCGTGTTCTGCAGGAATTCACATCACGTCAGTGATGTTTGAAAAAGCGTCATTTTTCAGCTCGATGAGACGTGAGTCAACTCTAAAAAGTCCGATTTGCTGAATTTCCGACTTAGATACCGGCTCTTGGTAATGGTCTTAGATTGTAGCGGCGGAGTCGCGAAATAAATTAGCGCGGGGTTCAGCAAAGCGAAACCCCGGGACAGGTCGCGCGAAGAACAAAAAGCCCTGGCAGGGCGGCACCTGTACGTATTGTCAATACGTTGTTTCTATCGCGCCCCTTCAGGGCTAGCACCCTGTTTTCAACCTAACCAGATGCTGCGCCGAAACGGCTTGCAACTGGCTAAGCTGGTGCCGCGCCTACAGCGCTATCTTGGATCTCGACCAGTTGA
>JBATDM010000069.1:0-36448 GCA_049663465.1 Pyrinomonadaceae bacterium | reverse complement strand
GCTTTGGGTATTGGTCGAATCGGGGCCTTCCGTGGAGACTCGCAGGCTGGCAGCCTGCGTTCCGGCAGAGTTGGACTGCGATGCCACTTTCCAATCGTGAAATTCGGTGTAGTTGCCGTTGAAATCGAGAACACGGCCATCCGGTTCGAATGAAAGCATCTGGGTGGCGATTCGATCTAGGAAGAAACGATCGTGGCTGACTGTGATGATCGTTCCCGGATATTCGTCGAGGGCCGACTCGAGGGCTTCGCGTGCGGGGATATCGAGGTGGTTGGTCGGCTCGTCAAGGATAAGGACATTCTTCTGCGAATAGATGAGTTTTGCCAGGACGAGCCTTCCCTTTTCCCCCCCCGACAGATCCCGAACTTTCTTAAAGATATCCTCACCGAAAAACAGAAACCGCGCCAGAAACGAACGGATCTCAACATTCTCAACGTTCGGTGCGACGCGGCGCATCTCAGCATGAACCTCGTTGCCCTCGTGCAGATCGTCAAGACTTTGCGAATAATAGCCAATATTCGTCTTCGTTCCCCAAACAACGCGGCCGGAAAGCTCTCGGATCTCGCCGAGCAAGGTCTTTAGCAGTGTCGTCTTCCCTGTTCCATTTCCGCCGATAACGCCGAGGACGCCACCGCGATGGAGTGAGATCGCGATGTTCGACCCAAGCTCTTTGCTGCCATAGCCCACGGCAAGCTCCTCGGTCGTGAGAACGTTATTGCCCGCACGCTCGACATTCCTTAGCCGAAAATTACCGCCGCTTTTCTCGCTCGATACAGCGTCGAGCCGTTCCATTCGCGCGAGCATGGTGCGGCGCGATTTTGCTTGTTTAGTCTTTTGCCCCTCGAGATTGCGCCGGATGAACTCTTCCGTCTTCGCGATCATCGACTGTTGATTTTCGTATTCACGCTGCTGCTGTTCGCGGCGAAGTTCGCGTTCGACGAGGAATCTTGAATAATTCCCCTTATAGCTCACCGCTCTGCCATTCTCGATCTCAATGATCCGCTCGGCAGTCCGATCCAGAAAATAGCGATCGTGGCTAATGATCACATATGCGCGTTCATATGCCTGTAGATGCTCTTCGAGCCATTCGACGGCATTCACATCGAGATGGTTCGTGGGCTCGTCGAGCAGCAGCACGTCCGAATTCGACAACAAGAGCCTCGCCATTCCGAGTCGGTTTCGCTGGCCGCCCGATAGCGTCTGCGTCTCCATCGTCCATTGCTCACGAGGAAAACCGACGCCGAGGAGCACCGCCTCTGCCTTTGCAGCGTACGAGAAGCCATCGGCTTGCTCGAATGCGATCTGCAGATCTGCATATTTGTCGAGCACCACATCGGAGTGATCCGTCTCCATTACCTTTTCGAGTCGACGCATCTCGGCCTCGATGTCGTGAATGTGCTTGAATGCGGAAAGGGCGGCCGTATGTACGGTCTCGTTTGGTTCGAGTTCGACGTGTTGTTCGAGAAGGCCTAGCTTGAGGCCGTTTATCGAGACCAGTTCGCCCTCGTCGGGAGATTCCGCACCGGTAAGCATGCGAAAGATCGTTGTTTTGCCAGCCCCATTTCGCCCAACAAGCCCAACTTTCTCCCCAGGATTGACCTGAAACGAGACGCCGCGAAGGATCTCGTTGCCGCCGTAGGATTTTGTAACGTCTGAAAGTCTGAAAAGCACGTAAAAGAGTGAAACGGTGAAAAGTAAAAAGTAAAAAGTTGGTGGAGGAAGGATCTGCCTGAGCAAAGTGTGAAGGAGACGCACAGAGCACGCCTCCTTTCACTTTTTCGCCTTTACTCTATTTGGGCTTTATTTGTTTGCGTTGGCCGCCGGTTTAGCATCCGCATTGGCGTTAGCGGCCGGTTTTGCATTTGCATTAGCCGCGGGAGCCGAATTCGAAGCATTCGCATTCGACGCAGCGGCGTTGGCATTTGCCGGAGCCGCTGTATTGGCCGGTGTAGTTGCACCCGCAGGCCGGGCTCCGCTCAGCTCATTCGGATTGTCAACGACCTTTTTCGCCAGATAGTTTTCAATCTTGGCTTCGTTCATCGCCATAGCCTGATACGACGCGGCAAGAAGCTGTTTGCGGTTGTCAACGAGCAACTGATTGATCTGCGGACGTACATCCGGGCTTTCGAGCGTCAGCGTCTCTTCCTTCTCAATGCGTTCTTGCAATTTAAAGATATATGCCTTTCCATTGAGCGGTATCGGACTAGTGATGCGGCCAACCTCGAACGTAGGATTCATAAACGCAGCCGCGATCTGCTCTCCAAAATTCTGTTTGAGGTCCTGTTCGCTGATGTAGCCAAGATCGCCGCCCTGCAGCTTGCTGCCGTCCTCGCTGTACTCACGTGCGAGAGCTGCAAAATCACTTCCGGGCTGCGAGACCTTGCCAATGATCTCCTTTACCTTCTGATCCGCCTCGGCAGCATTCTTTGTAACATCACCCTGGCCCGTATCGGTCGGATCTACGACGATCGCCGCAAGCCGAACGCCGCGTTTCTTGACGAACATTTCCGGATTCCCATTAAAGAAGGCCTCGATCTCACTGTCTTTTGGCGTTTCGATGCGGCCGGTGATTTTGTCAACCAGTTTCTGGATCGCAAGGCCTTTCTTAATATTCTCTCGAAGAGCTTTTTCATTCATGCCAGCCTGTTCCATCTGCTTGTTAAACTCCTCCGCAGAGAGACGGCTATCGACCTTTCGTTTATTGACCTCAAGAGTGATCTCTTCGTCTGTAGGAACGAGGTTATCCTTTTCAGCCTTCTGGAACATCACTTCCTGTTCGACCAGGCTCTGCAAAACCTGGAGACGAGCTCCGGCGACCTCCAGAGCAGACAGCTTGCTGTCTTGGCCCTGGGTCTGCTGTTTTACAGCACGATCGACCTCTTCCATGGTGATGACCTTGCCGTTGACCTTGGCAGCGGTTTCGTTCGGGTCAACTCCGCCCATGCTCGAATTGCCCGCAGGCGTAGTGCCGCATGCCGCGAAAAACGCTGCGGCCAGGGCGAGTGTAAGGACCGTTACGATCCCTCGGTAATTAATTTGCACGATTGCTTTTGCTCCTTTCAACTTATCCATTTGTGTCACTTACTTGACTAATACTAAAACTCTTTGTTATAAATATCGTTTTGAGTTTTTCAAAACTCACTCATACTTTTCAGTCCCGCTAGGGGAGGCAATAATATGGCAAAACGCTGCGATGTCTGCGGAAAAGGTCCGCAATTTGGAAATAACGTATCACACGCTAACAACAAAACGCGAAGGCGATTTAACCCGAACCTTCAACCCGTCCGGGTTCAAATGCCGGCCGGTGGTAATGCACGCAAGAAGGTTTGTACCCGCTGCATTAAGTCCGGAAAGATTATCAAAGCTGCTTAAGTCTCTATTTGAGATACAGCTAGCTACTTTGGTTGCCAAACGCTCTTTTTTAGGGCGTTTGGTTTTTTTCGTAAGAGTTACGCGTTTACGCGTGAATTCACGCCTAAAGGCGTCACTCTTACGCTATCGCGATACAATCGATCTCGACTTTCGCGTCGCGAGGCAGCCGGGCAGCCTGTACCGTTGCTCTGGCCGGTTTGTTATCGCTAAAATACTCGCCGTAAACCTCATTCATCTCGGCAAAATCATTCATATCCGCGAGGAACACGGTTGTTTTTACAACGCCGTCCAGGCTAGAACCCGCTGCCTTTAATACTTCCGCAAGATTCTTAAGGACCTGTTCCGTCTGTTCACTGACCACATCCGAGACAAACTCACCGGTCGCCGGATCGATCGGGATCTGTCCCGAACAAAAAACCATCCCGCCAGCCTTGATCGCCTGCGAATACGGACCGATCGCACCGGGAGCATTTGTCGTTGAAACTGTCTCTTTCATTAGAAATCCCTCTGCCTATTACCTTAAGCAAAAGGCGAATTCTAGCAAAATATTAGGGAAAAAGAAAGCTGGGGTGAGGAAATGACGTAAGAACTATGGGTTTACACGCTCGACGGCGATAACACCGGGCACATGCTCGATCGCGCCGATGACCCTGTCTAGGTGCTTTTTATCAAAAACCTCAACCGTAACCTCGATCAGACCTATATCGTCCTTTGAAACATTTGCCCGGGCATCACGAATGCCCGTTTTTATGTCGGCGATCGCGTTCGTGATCCCAGCCAACATTCCAGTTCGATTCTCGGTCGTTGCAAGCAGCTGAACGGACTGTATCTGATCATGATCGCTCTTGGCCCATTCAACCTCGACGATCCGTTCTTTGTTGACCATGAGCTGAGATACGTTCTTACACCGCTTATTGTGAACAACGATGCCTTTGTCCAGAGAAATATATCCGATGATCTGCTCTCCTCGAAGCGGATTGCAGCATTTCGCTCGATTTAGCAGCAGATTGTCGACGCCCCGCACAACAATGGCATCTTCGGCCATTCCAATGAACTTGCGGACGGCCTTCATCCCTGTCTTTAACCTCGTTTCCTTCTTGTTATCGGGATCGAGTTCACTGAACTTCTCAGCGCCGAGAAACTTAGCGACGACATTTCGCGGGAGCGTCTTGCCATAACCTACCGACGCAAAAAGGTCTTCTGTCCGGCTCAATCCATAGTCGTTTGCGATCCGTTTCAACTCAGTCTCATTGCTGAGAAATTTCTTGACCGGGATCCGGAACTTTTCCGCCTCTTTCTCAATCAGTTTGCGTCCGATCTCGATAGATTCCGTTCGCTGCTGCAGCGTAATGTAGTGCCTGATCCGGTTTCGGGCACGAGAGGTAATTGCGTGATTGAGCCAATCGCCTGACGGGTTTGAGTTCTGTGTGGTCAGGATCTCAATGACGTCACCATTTTGGAGTTCGCTGCGGAGCGGAACGATCCGGCCATTGATCTTTGCCCCGGTGCAAGTATCACCGACCGCGGAATGGATCGCATACGCGAAATCTATCGGTGTTGAACCGCGTGGCAATTGAATTACCTTGCCCATCGGCGTGAAGGTATAGACATCTTTTGGGTAAAGATCGAGCTTTAGGGTCTCGATAAAGTCCTCGGAGTCCGAACTTTCGTCCGAGTCCTCGACAAGCGGCAAAAGCAGCTTCTCAACCGTCTTGCGAAGTGCATCAAGGGCATCATCCTCTTCTTGCTTTCCAAGGTTGCTCTCCTTATATTTCCAATGTGCAGCAACTCCTTCCTCGGCAATGTGATGCATTTCCTCAGTTCGGATCTGAACCTCGAACGGCTGGCCTGTATCGCCGATCACTGACGTGTGGAGCGACTGGTACAGATTATCCCTCGGAATCGCTATCCAGTCCTTAAATCGCTCAGGAACGGGCGTCCACATGTCGTGGATAACGCTGAGCGTGAGATAGCAAAATTTGCGGTCATTCTTGGTTATGATCCGAGCTGCGATCAGATCATATACCTGCTCGATCATGATCTTCTGCTTCTTAAGCTTCTTCCAAAGCGAATACAGCCGTTTTACTCGGCCCTGGATCTCGACAAACGGCACCTCATTCTCTTCAAGCCGTTCGGCTATCACGGACTTGATCTTCTCGAGCGTTGCCTCAAGTTCCGGGCGCCGTGCATCTACTTCATTGGAAAGTCTTTTGTACTCCTCAGGATAAATATTCTGAAATGCAAGATCCTCAAGCTCACTTCGCATCTTACCCATACCGAGCCGGTGGGCTATGGGGGCGTAGATATCAAGTGTTTCCTGTGAAATGCGCGCCCGCTTCTCGGGCTTTAGAAATTGCATCGTCCGCATGTTATGAAGACGATCTGCCAGTTTAATAAGCACAACGCGAACGTCGGTGATCATCGCAAGAACCATCTTGCGGACATTTTCAGCCTGCTGCTTTTCTTTTGAGAGGTCACTAATGTTGGCGATCTTGGTAAGGCCATCAACGAGAAGTGCGATCTGGTCACCGAAGTAGGATTTGATCGTATCGAGGTCAACGAGTGTATCCTCAACAACGTCGTGCAGGAGTCCGGTTGAAACACTTGTCTCATCAAGACGCATGTCCGCAAGGATCTCGGCAACCTCGAGCGGGTGAACGAGGTAAGGTTCACCGGAGGCCCGCGTCTGGCCCCGATGATGCAGGGCGGAAAATAGGTACGCACGGCGAATAAGGTCAGTATCAGCGCCAGGCCGATTCTGCTGAACCTTTTCGATTACGTCCTCTATCCTTATCATTCCCTTCGAAAAACTCCCATGCGGGGTTCAAAAGCCGAATACAAAAAATGATGCTCAATCAATTGTAATTGAGCATCACCTTTGTTGGAAAGAAAAACCTGTCTATTTATTCTCTAGGTTGGTAGAATTTGCGGCTGGCTTGGCAGCACCAGGTGCCTCAGCCGCCTTCTTCGCCTTTCTATCGTCGATCTCCGCCTGGATCTTTTTCACAACGTCGCTAAGTTCGAGAAAATTAGCCCGTGCGGCCTCAGATTCCGTTTTCAAACGATCACGATCCTCGTTCCGGCCATCCATTTCCGCTAGGCGCATATTCTGGATCAGCAAGCTCGCATTATACGAACGCGCGGATTCAAATACCTTGAAGAGATCCATCTTTCTGACCAGATCGCCATCAGACAGTGCCTTTAGGTCAAGACTCTTAGCTCCTTTAACCTCTGGAGACTCAAGCCCCACGGCCTGACTCGCCAACTGCATTCCTTCGTCGATACACTTTTTCATTGTATCGTAGTCTTCCGGACTGGCGGGCTTGACAAACTGAAACGCCTGCTTTCCGTCTTTGGTCACCGTCTTCTTGGTAGCCTCAGTGTCCGAAATATCGTTAGCGCAACTATTTTTCTTCGCCGCCAGAGAAGTAAGGGCCTCAGCTCGCTGTTCGGGAGCGATACCGGTGTTTGTAGAACGTTTGGTTACCCAGTCGAGCCACTTATCATTCTGCTGCAAGTTCTCGAAAAGGCTGGCGATCGCCTTATACGAACTCTGGTCATTTGCATCCAGGGCTAACGCCTTCTGATACTGGGTAATCGCCTCTTCAGCTACACTTGTTTCCTTACGATTACCGATAAACTCGGAATGCAAGGTTCTCGCCAGAAACAATTGTGCAGTCCGCCCTTCAATGGTCTCGCCATTTGGATCACGGGCAACCGCATCGCGAAACAACTGTTCGGCGTCCTTAAACTTACGGCCCTTATAGGCATTCGAACCATCGACCAGGTCTTTTCGGGCCATGATCCGGTTATAGTATGTGCAATTGGCCCCTATCAAAACTGTCATTGATAGCAACGCTATTACCCCAATACGAGAGAATCTCATCATTTGACTCCATTCACTGTCGCGGACATCTGCGGGCAGCACGTCTTCCGCCCCCTGATTGCCAACAACAAAAATTATTCAGTTAGATCATCGATCTGCAGACCGATCGGCGATGCACCTGCAGCTTTTGCTGCATCGATCACCTTAACAACGTCGCCATACCTTACCGATTTCGGCGATTTGATAAATACCGTCTTTTCCACTTCGTTCGAATTGTCACGAAAAACACCATTGTTCTCGCGATCCTTAAAGATACGACTCAATTCGATATTCAGTTTTTCGGTATCCGAAACGTCACCAAACGTATTGTTGTTCAATGTGATCCCTTTTGTTTCCTTGTTAATGGCGATCACCAAGGTCAGCGGGTTTGGCTTTACGTTTACCTGCTGCTCATCTTTCGGCTCAGCCGGAACCTTTGCCTCGAACCTGCTCGGCTTCAAAGGCGTAATGACCATAAAGATGATCAGCAACACAAGAAGCACGTCGATCAAAGGCGTTACATTGATTGATGGTTTGGCGCCGTCACCGCCGTCTGTTGACATTCCCATATCTCTATCCCTTTCTTAAATCAAGCCATTCCTTTCGATCTGGCCAGCAAGGTTATTCCTTTTCAACACCTTTCTTCCGATCCGCAACAAGGCCGATCTTATCGATATCCTGTCTTCGGATGGTGTCGATGGCCGCAACTACACGTCCGTAATCAACGTCAACGCCACTCTTAATGTAAACGATGCGTTTATCCGGCGTCTTGCCTTCCATACGGCGTTTGATAACATCACCTAGAGCATCGATCGGGTACTGTTCCTTTCCAATGTAAAAATTACTATTGTCAGGAATCGCCACGATCACCGAGGTGTCCTTGGCAATATCGCCGTCTTCGTCCGCGCTGATAACGTCACGCGGAAGATTAACGGAGACGCCCTGTTGAAGCAGAGGTGTCACGATCATAAAGATGATCAGCAACACCAACATCACATCAACCATGGGTGTGACATTGATATCCGAATTGTACTCACTTGAACCGCCAACACTGACAGCCATAGCAGTTTTCTCCTATCTAAAAACCTAGAGGGCCAGTCAATTACTGGCCGCGGATCTGTTTGCCACGCTGGCGAATAAAGTAGTCAACCAATTCCGAGGCTGAGTTCTCCATTTCCACACAGAAACTAGTAACTTTGTTCGTGAAGTAGTTAAACAGCCAAACTGCCGGAATAGCGACGAGGATACCAAATGCGGTAGCGACGAGAGCCTCAGCGATAGCACCACCAACGGCACCGATACCAGCTGATTCATTCGCACGCAAAGCCTGGAAGGCGCCGATAATACCCACAACGGTACCAAACAAACCAACGAACGGAGCAGTCGATCCGACAGTAGCCAATCCAGCAAGGCCGCGCTTGAGTTCAGCGGTCTTAACGGCAATAGCACGCTCGAGAGCACGCTTCGAGGCTTCCATTTCGTCCGCCGAAATATCGGCGTTGCCCTGATGGGCCGCAAATTCTTTCAAACCCGACGAGACAACCATCGCAAGGTGCGAATCTTTGTGCTTGTCGCTAATATTGATGGCCTCATCAATGTTGCTGTTCTTCAAAGCCTGAGCCACTTTCGGTGCGTACTGACGCGATTGTGTCTTTGCTTTGTTGTAGGTCAACCAGCGTTCGATACCGACGGCGATCATGTACACCGACTGAATCAAAAGCGTGATGATAACGCCCCAACCCGGAATGGTCAGACTCTTTGCGATATCGTAAATACCAAACGAGACGCCCTCGCCGGTAAACATCATGAAAAAGCCCGAAAAATCCGTAGCGATCAGGCTGCCTAAAATGGTCATGGTTTTTCCTCCAAAGAAATCGAAAATTTTATTGATTGCATTAGCAAACTTTAGCGGGAAACGACTCGCTGTGGCCGTCCCCCGCACATTTGCGGTCCCTTACGGGACAAAATTATACGTAATGACACCCGAAACCTTAACCGGCTGTCCTGAAAGCAACGTCGGGCTAAATCGGGCTCCCCGGGCCGCTCCTTCCGCAGCAGCTCTTAGCAAAGGATGTCCGCTCACGGCCGATGCCGAGATAACGCTTCCAGTTTCGCTGATCAGAACCTGAACGCTGACCGAGCCACCCGCTCGAACCGCCTTAGCGGCTGCAGGATAGGCCGGTTTGGGCAAGCTAGTCGCCTTACCGTTCAGCACGCCACCCGAAACAGTCTTGGGCACAGGCCTTGGCGTAGGCTTTGGTGGCGGCGGCGGAGCGTCATCGTCATCCGTACCGCCTGTTTTCGCAGTTCCCGTTCCGGTCGAAAGGCCACCCTCTCCACCACTGCTCACCACCCGCGAAACCCCCGGGTCAACACGAGCACCGGTGTCCGCGTCAGACGATCCAAGCTTGGTGAGACGGTCGAGGCGCATTTCCTTAACAGGATTTTTTGCTACGCTGACGGTGTCAGGTGGCTTCACAGGGCTCTGCATGATGTTCTGAATAAGTTCCTTACGAACATCCACATCCGGCTGTTTCTGCTGCTCCGGCTTCTTCTCAGGCTCCGGCGGCGGCTCCTCGTCAGCAACGGGCACAGGGGCAATGAGTGTCGTCAGAGCGAGGTCGTCACCACCCATTCCAAAATCCTTTGCAAATAGACTGTACGTCCAGCTGCTCAACAGCACCGTTACAGCACAGGCCAGAGTCGTGAGCAAAAATCGGCTCCGTCTCTTATTCTCAACGGCGTTACTTTTTGATTCAACTAGTTGATCAAGCATCTTACTTCCTCCCTTTTTCCGGTGCCAACGTAGGTCAAGGGTTACGAAAACTAACTATTCCCTTAGATGTTATAAATAAAACCCCACGTTGTAATCGCTCAAAATACTTCTAACGACTGCAACCTGGAACATCTCTACCCGCCTGTCCGTTCCCTAAGTCTTCGGCCTCTAGGCCCAAAAACGCAATGGTACTAAGACTCTGTGCTTCCCGTTTGAAATTCAACCCAAGAATACACTTTTTGGTAAATCGTTTAATTGACCAGCAACGCAATGAAGTCTAAAAGGTTGCCGATTGAAAGTCAAGAATAATATCCAATTTTCAATTAACATTCGGCATTTTCTTTGCGAAAACATCAAAAGTATCGGCAATATTTGCGATACGTCGATCTACCTGACCAATTGGCCAGGAGACTTCTAGCGAGTCACCGGACGTCTCGTAACCGTTCGCCGGGACGAAGATGCAAGTTTTTCGCCGACTTGCGGAACAAGCACTTCCTTTACCCGCGAATCCCCGAGCTTACTCTGCCACCAGATCGCAATTGGACTCGCAATGGCAATAGTCGAATAGGTACCAGTTATCGATCCTACAAATAGGGCCAATGAGAAGCCGCGAAGCACTTCTCCGCCAAAAAGAACGAGTGCGAGAACCGCCAGGAAAACCAATCCGTTGGTCACGATCGTTCGCGACATCGTCTGATTGATGGACTGATTTGTGAGCTTGTAAAGCGACTCACCACGGTGCAGCGTCAGATTCTCTCTAATACGGTCAAAAATAACGATCGAGTCGTTTACCGAAAATCCAACGAGCGTCAAAAGAGCCGCCAGAACGGTGAGGCTGACTTCCCACTGGAAAACTGTGAAAAATGCCAGCGTAATAAGAACATCGTGAAAAACCGCGATGACGGCACCGGCTGCATAGGTCCAGTCATACCGGAAAGCAATGAACAGCAGGATGCCTACCATTCCTAAAAGAGTCGCGATCACAGCCTGATTTCGAAGTTGTGCACCGGCAACCGGTCCAACCGAGTCAGTCCCAACGATCTTGTAAGCGGCGGCCTCATCTTCGGCAAGCGAAGAAGTAGGTTCGGCCTCCTTGCCAAACGTGTCGAGGGCCAGTTTCACCTTTGCCCGGCCGACATTCACCTGAGACGCATCCGTCACCGGGGGAGGCTCCGAATTTGCATCACCGGGAACCGCCGATGATTGGGGCTGTGGTTCAGAGGTGCCCTCGAAAAGCGGTACCTTGATCAAAACTTCGTCAGTCTTATCAAGCGATGCCTGGATCACCGCCTCAGCGACGCCCTGAGCTTGCAATGCGGATCTGATCTCGTCATCTGCGGGCTTTGCTTTAAACTTCGCCGTAATGACAGTTCCGCCCTGAAAATCGACTCCGAGGTTAAACGCCTCGGTTCCGCCAGGCGTGAACTGCCGCCCGATCGCCGAGCCAAGCCCGGCGAGAAGGATCGCGATAGAGACCAGGATAAGCGGCTTGCGCCAGCCCATCCAATCAACATTAATATTCTTAAAAATTTCCAGCATGTTTAACTCTCAAGCTCGGACCATCCGAAGCTTAAATACTCAAGGTCTCCATCTTTGTTTTCCGCTCGAGCAACCACATAAAGATCGTTCGCGAAACGAAGACCGCCGAGAACAAGTTGATCAGCAATCCGAGAACGAGCGTGACCGCAAATCCGCGAATCGGGCCCGAGCCGTACATATAAAGAATGGCGGACGAAATTATCGTCGTGATGTGCGTATCAATGATCGTAATAAATGCTCGGTCAAAACCAACCTCGATCGCCTGCGGGACCAATTTCCCTGAGCCAAGTTCTTCGCGGATCCGTTCAAAAATTAGCACGTTTGAGTCAACCGCCATACCGATACCCAGAATCAGTCCGGCAATTCCCGGCAGCGTCAACGTGGATTTGATCAGGATCAAGGCCGCAACCGTCAAGAGCATATTCAGGATCAATGCAACAACAGCATTGACTCCCGCTCCCCGGTAATAGAACAACATGAAGACAACGACAAATATCAAACCGCCAAGCGCCGCTTCGACGCCCGCCTTGATCGAATCGGCCCCGAGGCTGGGGCCAACCGTGCGCTCTTCCTGATACTCGATCTCTGCCGGCAAAGCTCCAGACTTGAGCGTAAGAGCAAGATCCTCAGCCGAATTTTTCGTAAACCGGCCTGAGATCTGACCCGAGTCAAATATTTGAGATTTGATAAACGCTGCCGATTTAACCTCATTGTTGAGAACGACCGCCATATAGTTGCCGATGTTCTTGCCGGTCCAGTCTCCGAATTTCTGCGCACCGCCGGGTTTGAGCGAAAAATTGATCTCAAAGTCCCGATCGCTGCCCGTGCGAGAGATCGCACTCGCGTCCCGCAGTTCACTGCCATCGACAATCGCCGGATACTCTACAACCACAAACTGCTTTGGCTTGGTTGGGTCGGGCGTTGCCGCAGCCGTCGCATTGGCTGGCTCATCGCGATCATTGTAGGGCAATATCTTTCGATTGGGAGGAAGGGTTCCGCCAACCGATTGTTTTGCCGCTTCTTCCGTCGGGTAGGTTGCAACGGGCTGCGGATTCGGCGGGCTCACGACCTTCATCAATGAAAGACTTGATTCTGCACCGATTAGTTTTTTGACCCGCTCCGGGTCGTCAACACCGGGCATCTGAAGAAGGATCTGGCCGGAAGACTCAGCCCCATGCTTCTGCAGCGTCGGTTCCTTCACACCGAATGCATTGATACGGCTTTCGACGATCTTAAGTGCCTGGTCAACAGCCTGACGCTTAAAGACAGCCTGTGTCTGAACCGGCAACGACCACGTGATAGTACTGCCGTTGTTGCTTTCCGTCCAATTTACGAAATCAACCTTTTTCTTGACTTCGTCAATGACCGACTGAGCTTGCGATGGATCTGAAAGATTGAGGCCAACGACATAACTGCCGCCTTCCGCAGTGATCGTATCCGAAGTAACGGGGAGCTTCGCGTCCTGTGCAGCTGTCAAAGCAGCCTGAGCACTGTTTTCAGTTAACTTCTTAAGATAGTCATCCGTCTTTACACGCATCACCAGATGCGAGCCGCCCTTAAGATCAAGGCCGAGACTAATATTCTGAGCAAGGTTATCTTTGATACCCTGGTACGTAAAGTCTGCCGCAACCGGGGCTCGACGCGGTCCAAAGACCAGGTAAATGCCGCCCAGCGTAATGACGATAACGATCGCCGTTCTGATCCACAATCCAGTATTCTTCATATTACTCGTGAATCGTAAATAGTGAATCACCAATAGCTCTTAACTATTTACGATTTACCATTAACGATTTACTATTCCGCTTTCTTGCCAACAACGGCGCTCTTTCCTACCTCTAAAAACGATTTTTCCGCACTCTGAATAATGAAACTCGTCTCTTTTACCTCTTTAACACGCCCGATGATGCCGCCGTTGGTAACGACCTCATCATTGATCTTCAACTGCGCGATCATTTCCTGAAGCTGCTGCTTCTGCTTTTTCTGCGGCATTATCACCAAAAAATAGAAGATGCCAAAGATAAAAACAAAGGGCAAAAGCGTCCAGATGATACTGGTGCTGCCTGCACTTTCCTGAAAGAGGAAAAGGTAAATATTCATAGTCCTGCTCGTGTCTAAAGACAAAAGCAAAATAATATACATTAAGCCGGTGTTAATCAAACCGCGCTTGCGTTCTCTGCGAGTCCAGCGAGAAATTCTTTTCTAAACGTCTGGAACTGGTTTTCGATGATCGCCTCCCTTGCCCGTCGCATCGTTTCGAGGAAGAAAGCGACATTGTGATGTGAGATCAGCGTGGACGCCGTCATCTCTCCCGCCTGATAGATGTGCCTAAGGTATCCGAGCGAATAGCGACGGCAGACGGAACAACTGCAGTTCGGATCGAGCGGGCCGTCATCGCGGGCGAATCTGGCGTTTCGAATATTGAGCTTCCCTCGTGAGGTAAACGCACTTCCCGTCCGCCCATTCCGTGTCGGAATAACGCAATCGAACATATCGACGCCGCAGTTTACCGCCTCGATCAGATCCTCAGGCGTTCCGACGCCCATCAAATATCTCGGCGCATCCGCTGGCATCTGGGGTGCGAGAAAATCGAGCACCTCATACATCACGCTCTTTTCTTCACCTACGCTTAACCCGCCGATCGCATATCCGTCAAAACCAATATCGACGGTCAGTTCAAGACTCTCTCGCCTAAGATCAAGATGCCCCGCACCCTGAATAATGCCGAAAAGGGCTTGCCTGCCGCTTAAGTCAGTGCCACCTGCGGTAGCGGGTGGTACTGACTGCAGTTCGTCAAATCGAGTCTTCGACCTGGCTGCCCAACGGGCCGTAAGTTCCATACTCGCCTTCGTCGCGTCGTACCCGGCATCACCCGGCGGACACTCGTCAAAGACCATCACGATCTCAGAATCAAGCGCCGCCTGTATCTCCATCGAAACCTCAGGCGAAAGAAAATGCTTGCTGCCGTCAAGATGCGAACGAAATTCAACTCCCTCTTCGGTCAGTTTTCTTAGATCCGTCAGCGAGAAAACCTGAAATCCGCCCGAATCGGTCAGGATCGAACGGTTCCAGGTGGTAAAATTGTGTAGCCCTCCAAACGCCTTGATCGTCTCGACACCGGGCCTTAAAAACAGGTGATACGTATTCCCAAGAACGATCCGTGCATCGAGTTCGTCCTCAAGCCATTCAAACCGAATTCCCTTCACGGTTCCCTGCGTGCCGACCGGCATAAAGACAGGCGTCTCGATCACCGAGCGTCGGGTCGTTATGGTCCCGGCCCGTGCATTCCCGTCCGTCGCGGCGATCTTCCAATCGATCGGTTTCATAAATACTTAACGCAAAGCCGCCGAAGAAATCTTATCTCTTCCGACTTTGCGTTCTTTGCGTCTTTGCGTTAAAAAACCCTACTTCTTACCAACCAATGCCCAGATGTCAGCAGCCCCGACCGCGGTCTCGGAGACAATTATCCCTTTCTCATTGACCAGCACAGCCGAAGGAGTACCGAACATGCCGAATCCAGCCGCCGTCTTGTGCCCTTCGTCCAGAACGACGGGCGACTGCAATCCAAGCTCGGCATTTTGGTCGGCGTTCCCATCGGAGAAAACTATTAAGCCCGGCTCGTCCACGCCGCGTGCATTATCCCAGTCGCGAAGATCACCGATCATCTGCTGGCAAAAACCACAGCCAAGGCTCCAGAACGCAACCAGCGTCTGTTTATTCTTGAACGTTTCCGGGGTGATCTCATTGCCCGTAACGTCTTCAATCGAAAACTCCGGCACCGTTTCGCCGATCTTCGTCGTATGCGAATGCCCGCTGCCGTTTGTAAAGTAGGTAAGTTCCCCGCTCAGATCGTCGGCCTTGATCTGTTCGACGAGTGTGCGAATAGCCGTGTCGCCAGCAGCAACATGACTTGCGACCCGCCCGTTGGCGTCTATAAAAAGAGCGGTCGGCGTCCACTTTGCCTTTACGGCGTCGGCAAATTCACGTTCCTTCTGAAGCAGCATCGCTCTGGCGATCTTCTCGCCAAATTTGTCACGATTCTCCACGGCCTTGCCATTGCTGACAAAGGCCACTTTTACCTTGCCGGCAAGATCTTCCGACCATTGCTCAAACTCGGGCGCGAGCGATCTGCACGGATTGCAGTTCGGACCAACGAAAAGAAATAGGACCGGCAAATTATCGAGACGCGTCTCAGCCAGCGATACCGCCTTGCCATCAATATTGGACAGCGAAAAGTCCGGCACGACCGCACCGATGGGCAACCCGTCGTGCGGATGGGCGACGTTTTCCCGCTCGACGCTGCCGCCGTCACGGCCGACGATCTCCATCATCTCGATCCTCCGCATTATCTGCCGCTGCTGATCGGATATATGTTTAAGAGAAAGTATCGCGATACCGACTAGCACAACCAACGCCAATCCAAACGTAGCTATCAACATATCCTGGGTCGAATTAACGAGGCTCAGTCCCTGTCGGGCGGCACCTCCGGCGGCTAAGAAAACAGCAAATCCAAGAAGCACGATATTTCTCAACACGCTCGAAATACCGACCGGTTCGCTGTGGATCTGGCCAAAGCAATGGCAGTCAGGAGCATTGCCCTTTGCCATTTGATACAACATCGCGATGAAAAATATCGCCAGCAGACCGGCCGAGCCGATCGCCCCATACCATGAGCTCGACACAAACAGCAGCGAGATACCCAACGCGATCTCGAAAAGCGGGAGCAAATGAACAAACGGAGCGACGAGTGGTTTGGGCACGCCAAAGGCAACAAGCGCTTTCTCCGACCCCTCCGGATCGAACAGCTTGCCCATCCCCGCAACGCCAAAAACGCCAGCGAGTCCGAGCCTAATGATGAGCAGAAATATTTCCATCGATATCAAAACTGGATTCTAGCGAACCACGACACAATTGCCAATCTACTTTCGCGGCCTCATCTTGTGCCGTTCGATCAGGCGTATAGGCGTCGCAAAAACATCAAATTCCTCGCGCAAACGGTTCTCAATATACCGGATGTACGAAAAATGCAGTCCCGGCTTGCCGCCAGACGTGAACAAAATAAACAGTGGCGGCCGAATTCCGGCCTGAGTGAGAAACTGAACTTTTATCCGCGAATGGCCGCCCTTGACCGGAGACTGGGCCGACCCGCCCTTTGGCTGGGCGATCATTTCCTCGAAAAACCGGTTCAATCGCGACGTTTGTATCCGCTTGTTGCGGGCCTCGTGTGCCTGAGCAACGAGCGGTAGTATCTTCGTCACACGCTGGCCGGTCAAGGCCGACATCGTGACGATCGGTGCCCAGTCGAGGAACTTCATCGCCTCTCGCAGCGTTCGCTCAAATTCGTAAATAGTGTTCGTCTCTTTTTCAGCGATAGCGTCCCATTTGTTGACGGCGATTATCACCGAGCAGCCCGAATCAACAGCATAACCAGCAATATTCGCATCCAGATTGGTCACGCCTTCGACCGCGTCGATCAAAATGATCGCAACGTCGGCACGCTCCAACGCTTTTTTTGCCATGATGACCGAGAGTTTTTCGGCCACCTCAACCGTCTTGCCTTTTCGCCTTATCCCCGCCGTATCGATCAATACAAAATCCTGCCCGTCCACAGTCAGATGTGTGTCTATGGAATCGCGGGTCGTGCCGGCAATCGGCGAGACGATTACGCGTTCTTCGCCAAGCAGTTTATTGAGTAACGAAGATTTGCCAACATTTGGTCGGCCGATGATGGCCAGCTTTATCTCGGACGGCTTTTCTGCCTCTTCCTCTTCGTCAAATGCAAGATGCTCAAATACCTGATCGAGCAGATCGCCGACACCCGTGCCGTGCTCGGCGGAGATCGGCGACATCTCAAATCCGAACTGATAAAATTCGCCCGCCTCGTTCTCGACCTTTCTCGATTCGCATTTATTTGCCGCAATGATGATCGGCTTATTTGTGTTTCGTAGGAGCACGCCAAGCTCTTCGTCGAGCGGAGTCACCCCGGCGCGCGAATCCAGTACCCAAATGATCGCAACCGACTCGTTGATAGCAAACGACGCCTGTTTGAAGATATTTGACGGGATGATCGCTTCGTCATCCGGCACGATCCCGCCCGTATCGACAAGGCGAAACGTCTTTGCCTTCCACTCGACATCGCCAAACATACGGTCACGAGTAATGCCCGGCTGATCACCAACGATCGCTTTGCGCGAACCTGTCAGGCGATTGAAAAGAGTTGATTTGCCGACATTAGGCCGGCCGATGATCGCAACAAGCGGAGACTTCATAATATGCGAGGTTGATTCTAGCAAACGGAATGTATAATTGGCGAAGTTATGAACTTTCAATTGGAAAACGCGGTCGAGATACTTCGCCAAACGCCGTACACGCTGCAGCGAATGCTCGGGAGCGTCGGGAGTCGGGAGCGCCTCAAACCGCAACGGCGGGTGTCACTCGCAAAAGCCTCATTTTACCCGCCGCTATTAAATTGCTCCCTTTCAGCGAAAAGAAAGTAAACTTTTCAGACATCCTCGCTTCGGCTCCATCGGAGCCAAATGTTTATAGAAAACAACGTCCAAACACAACTAAAGCTCCGTAGGAGCGGCATAAACTCAACGAATCAATGCCGCTACTACGGAGCTCCGGTCGGTAATTTATTGCCATGCTATGAACATGGCACTCCTAACGGAGTTGGTTCGATCGAACCGATCTAATAGTTAGTTGATCACAAAGTCCAGGACCGTTCCGATCACCGTACCTAGGATCGCGTATTTGCCATTTGAATATCGGCCGTATTGATTCCGGCTGTAATAGCCGTCCTCATAACCACGCCTAAATCCTTCGCGGAAATAGTGGTTGTAGTCGCCGTAGCTGACGTAATAGCTGTCGTACCCATACGCTGCGTCCTGATAACCGTACGAGTTGGAATAGTCAGCCCTCCATCCGTCCTGACGGTCGGCACGCCCAGCGTAATAGCCCTGCTCGTATCCGTTCTCCATAGCACGCCTCAGCATTTGAGCACCGTACTGGCTAGTGTAGTAGTAGCTGCCGCCGCGATTGTATTGATAATTATTATAGTAATTATTGTAATAGCGTGCTTGCTGCAGCCGTTGTTGGTCACGCCGAAGCTGTGCCCAATATTGCTGCTGGTATCGCAGATATGAGTTTCGACGCTGCTGCTGCAATCGACGGTCACGGTCACGCTGAATGTTCTGCCAGTTGTTCCATTGCTGGTTATACTGGTTTACGCGCTGCCGTCTCAGGGCTTCCTGCTGTTGACGGTCGAGTTTCTGATTTCGGCCATTATCGCGGCCCAATTCGTCCGCACGCGTGTAGCCGCGTGTACCTTGCCAAACTGTTTGTTTTGGCAGATTGTTCCGCTGCTGTTGTATCCGCGACTGCTCAGCACGCTTTCGCTGTTCAGCTAGCTGACGATCTCGATTTTGACGATCTTGTTCAGCCTTTCGTGCCTGATCGCTACGCTGTCGCTGTTCGTTGAGCTGGCGATCACGAGCCTGTTTTTGCTGTTCCGCGCGCTGACGCTGTTCATTCTGTTGGCGATCACGCGCCTGCTTTTGCTGTTCCGCACGCTGACGCTGTTCGTTCTGTTGGCGATCACGCGCCTGTCGCTGCTGTTCGGCACGCTGGCGTTCCTGTGCCTGCCTTTGTGCATTTCTAGCAGAGTCGTCCCGCTGTTTCTGAACCGGCTGCGGCCGCTCAGTTCGCGGCTTCTCGCTCTTCTCCGCCTTCTTGTCTTTCGACTGATCCTTTCCACGATTTCGCTGAGCGCTGGCGTCGGTCACCAAAAACCCTACGATCGCGCCGAATGCCAGCGCCATGACCGCAAATTTATTTAATACCTTGATTCTCATTTAGCTTCTCCCTTGTATATCTTCCAGGCGAATTTGTCCGTCCTACGCTTGAGTAGTGGCAATTAGCGTTCCGCAGGACAAACACACCGAAGTTAGGGCCTTTGGGGGGATGTGCGGTATCAATAGGACACTAAATAGTCTCCGAACAGACGATTTCGGATTATTCCATGCGGCAGATCAGCCTCTTGGGAACTGATGATCAACGTGAATATTCAAAGGGCCGTTCGAATCCGTATGCGAATAACGGGCGCTTTCATTCTCAGATCGCCCTTTCCTCGACCGGCAACCCGAACAAGACTTTCTCGAGCTTTATCATCTCGATTCGGCTTCGGGTAGCCAGAACGATCTGCGCACGAATAGCCGATGCGTTACCAAACGTTGCATCTCCCTTCCGCCAACGGCTGAACAATCATTCAATATCCGTTCGCACGAAAATCCCCGATCTGGCGATGGCGATACCCGTTTTTCCAGTAAAAGAAAGATCATACACATAATCCGATTTGGAAAAAGACTCCACGACCCAGTTTTGACCAGAGTTCTTTGTCCTCAATATCAAACCGCTGCTTCCGCCGATCCACCCGTCCCGCCGGCTCGAAAAGAATATGGGAGTGAACCAAATGGTCGAGCTTTCGTAAAGTTGACGATCCAGGACAATAGGGACGATGTTCCAAGTTTCTCCGCCATCCTTCGTGTGAAGCAATGAGGAGCTCCGTGACGTCACCCAAGCCTCCGTTTGACTTAAAATTGCAATTCTTGAGAGATGCCCTTCGAACTTCGTAATTTGCTTTTGCCAGGAATCCCCGCCGTCAAGAGTTTTGAAGATGAAGCCGTGGCTTGTTACCACCCAGCCGGTTCGATTATCGTCACAAAATTTAATATCTTCAAAAAGGACGCCCTCCTCGCCTAAAAAACTGAGCTTCCAAGTACTTCCACCGTCGCGGGTGGTCAAAATAATACCCCTTGTTTTTCCCTCAGCGTCTTCAGTACCGCCAAGGATATATCCATTACTCAGGTTGCTGAAATAGATCGAAAAGAAATCACTTAGTCCGTAACCATTTGCCCGAAGCTCCATGTCCAACTTTTTGTCTTTCCACGTTATTCCACCATCCGTGGTCTCGATCAAAATACCCCTGGGCACATTCTTGGAGGATGCTTCGCTCCCAACGATCCACCCCTTAAGATTCGAGGTGAAATGGACACTGGAATATTGTGATGGAGTTGACCGAACATTCAGGCATTTTTTCGTCCCACTCTTTATTTGAATCCGAACGGCTCGGCTATTTCCGAGTAACTCCCCATTGGATCCAACGATCCAACCACTTTCAGAATTGAAAAAATGTGCAGAAACGGGGAGAAGCTCGGATTTCTTACCGAAACACGCAAGATCTGTTTTTTTCCAGACCGGTGTCGATTGTCCCGAAGCTCTCGAAGAGGAGGTCGGCCAAATAAAAGGTAGCACTAAAAAAAAGGTTAGTCCCAAAAGTTTCATATGTACCTCGCTAAATCGATGCCCGGCCTACGAGATTTCGATTCTTGAACTCCATGCGAAACCGAACGGGAGAAGCCCTCCGATATTCGCGATTCTTGTTCATATTCTGTCACTATCTGATTGATCTCATCGGCCAAAGGATGTCCGTTCCGGATCGTGTTTACGGCGGCTGACGGCCGAGGTGCTTAGACCGGAAGACTCGCGAGTGCTCCCATATGATGTGCTAACTACACTTCGGAGTTTCACAATTGTCTGGACGTGAAAGATTTGCGATATTGCCCTCGAAAGTCTAAATTTAGCGATATGCCGACCGACGACATTTTTATACTACACCCGAACGCCGACCAAGCCGACGCGTTAAAGGCCTTTGTAAAAGCTCTCAAGATCGAGTTTGAGGTCGCCACGACCGACAACATTTACAATCCTGCATTCGTCGCCAGGATCAAGAAAAGTCGAGGCCAGGTCAAGCAAGGCAAGGTCACTCGCGTCGAAAAGGCCGATCTTCAGGACTTTCTCCGGCTGCGATGAGCTACCATCTCGACTCGGTCGGAAACTTGCTTTTCAGACATCCACCTTGTAAATGAGGAGGCTCTAGCCGCAACAGGGTCTGGCCTACTCTATTACGATTCCTCCCATCTTTGCTGATCTTACTACAATAACGCCTGAGTAATGGCTAGAAAACCGAACCACCTGATCGCGGGGCGTCGATGGGCGGAACATATTTCATTCACCAGACGACCATCACAAGTTCCTGTCGATGCTCCACTTTGCCGCCAAAAAACTTGACAATCGTGTGATATTGTGCTACCTTTGCAACATACTGCCGTCTATGCGATTTCAGACGGGTCGATCTTTGAAAATTGTATGTAACTTTCGGTTTTGATCTGGCGGCTCGCCGATAAGGCAGTGCGGTCGCGGCTTGCCCGACCGTTTTGCATCGACCTGCCTTTTTTCGGAGCCCACGAGAGCGGGCGACAGGCTAGTCGGCGGCACAGCCGCCTCCCACGATAATTTGTGAACGCCATCCGGTCAGGCGAGCCTGACCGCAGTGCGTTTGCGGCAGAGCCGTCTTATGCTCAGAACTGCGGCACCAAGTGTCAACCTATATCAGGACTAACGAGCCAGAGTGTCAACCTATTTCAGGACGACACCCCGTGGCAAATTGTGGCGCAGACAACGGAAATGTTTTTGCAAAAGTACGAAAAATGCCTGTGGAAAACTCTGTAACCTACTGAATACCAATGACTTATTTGTCCCAACCAAGGGCTGGGACAACGTTGGGACAGCGGGACAAATTTGGCAAAACCGTAAGTCGTGTCTGGTCAATGTGTTACGGGGGATTTTGGCTGATTTTCTGTATGACAATGTCATACAAGGCATTATCCCAGAGATTATTTGGTAGGAATTGAGCGTTCCTCGAACTGGCGGTTTATCCCTTCAGAAATTGATACTCGACGTGAATATTCAGCAGAGCGTTCGATACGTCGTGGCGAATGCCGAGCGGCTTCATTTTGAGGCTCCCTTTCCCCTCGATCGGGAAACCGAACGAGATCTTGTCGAGTGTTAGGATCTCAACCGGATTCAGCTTTCGGTCGATGGTTCCCTGCAACAATCTTGCGATAACGGTGCCGCCGACACCGCCGGTGCCGTTGAGATTGATATTGAGAACGCGGACGCGGCCAACGAGACGCTGGTTTGCACGGTCAAATTCTAATTCCAGATTAGACTCGGCCCAACCAGCAAACTCCAGACAGCCGATCAGCGGTGGATTGTATTCGCCCGAAAACGCCAGCGGAACAAAGATCTTGCCCTCGCGAAATCTAACCGCCGTCCGCACGCCCTTCATTTCGCGAAGGATCTTGACCGTTTCGGTACATGGCGGCGTGCTTGTCTCGCTCTTTCTGGCCGAAAAGGAATTCCCGGCGGCGAACATTGCGAGTCCATTTTTCTCAGAGCGACGAGCACGGTTCAACTCCTGGGCGAAAGAAAACTCGGGCGGTTCGAAATTCTGATAGACGGAATCAAGCAAGGCGTCGAAAAATGCTTCACTGAGACTGATAGTCACCTCAGCCTTTTGTGCATTAGAGACTGAGCAGAAAAGGAGAACTAGAAGAGCGGTAGCGGAAATGCTTTTCATCATAAGGCCTTGGTGATATTCGAGATGTTCCGATCTGATGAGATGCCGTTTTTCGATGGGCAGATGCCGATGTTAAAGGCCGCTCCGCACAATATCGTGCAGCCGTACGATGCCGACACAATGCCCAAAATCATCGACGACTGGCAAAACCGAGATCTGTGATGGCCGGTCTTCCATTAGCCGCAGAGCATCGAAGGCAAGCGTCATCTCAGTTGTCGTGATCGGGGCCGCCGTCATCATTGAATCGGCGTTAAGCGACGAAAATTCATCGGGCGATGTGCGTTCGATCGTGCGTCTGAGATCACCATCGGTGACGATACCGATAAGGCGGCGTTCCTCGTCAACGACATTCACGGCACCTAGCGAATGCTGCGAAATGGCCTTGACCACGGCAAGCCACCCGTCAGAAGGCGAGACGTTTGGGCTGGTGTGCATCAGATCGGCGACGCGAAGCGTGAGACGTTTACCAAGCCGCCCCGCAGGGTGATTAGCGGCAAAATCGTCGGCCGACAAACCCTTTGACGCCATCACCGCCATAGCGATCGCGTCGCCAATAGCAAGCGCCACCGTCGTCGACGCCGTCGGAGCGAGATTCAATGGACAAGCCTCTTTATCGACCGATGCGTCCAATACGGCGTCCGCCTGGCGGGCAAGAGTCGAATTCACATCGCCGGCAATCGAGATCAGAGAAACGCCACGATTCTTTAATGTGGGCAGGATGGCGATCAGTTCGTCGGTCTCGCCGGAATTGCTAAGGGCAATTACCACGTCTTCTTTCGCTACGACGCCAAGACCGCCATGCAGAGCGTCCGAGGGATGCACAAAGACTGCCATCGTTCCCGTGCTGGTCAATGTCTGAGCGATCTTTTGGGCGATCACGCCTGATTTGCCAACGCCCGTGACGATCACTTTGCCGGTGCATTTCTCTAGTAGCCCGACAGCGGCAGAAACCTGTGCGGCATCGAGCCGCTCAGCCGCCGAGCTAATGGAGGACGCCTCGATGGCCAGTATTTCTCTGACATTTTCGAGGTGATCTGTCGTTTGGTGCGTCTTTGCTGTCTCCATCATGAACGCAACATATTACCACAGCCAAAAACAAAGGGCAGAGCACGCAGCACTGCCCCTTGTTGCTAATTTGCACGTAGTTTACTCTACCCGAACAAAGTCGGTTCCGCTTCGACCAAACGTCTCGGGATGGTACATCTCCTCTGCCTTTGTCGGAGGCACAACAAATTGCCCCGGCGTTGTAGCACGAGCCACATATGAGTAGTTGTAAACTCCTTCCCATAGCAACCCAGTAAACGCCTCGGCCCGCTCGTCGCGGAAATTCTGGTGCTCAAACCAATACTGTCTGTACCACCACGAGCCACGGCCAAATGATCGAGAACCATATTCAATTACGCCCGTATTACCGCCGCTATCGGCTGGAATTGCCTCGGTCACGGCAAGTCCGGGATTAAGAATTTCAAGCCCCGCAGGCAGCGGATCGACCAGCGCGACATGATATCGCCGTGCCTGTGCCACCATCGTCAACCTGACCCGAACTCGAGCACCTGCCTTGATCGTCCAACTGCCGTCAGCGTTTTGCTTGACATCGGCACTGTCGTCAACCGCCTCGTATTTTCTCAGAACCGTAAAGCCATAGTCCGCAGGATCAAGTTTCAAATTCTTCGGCGCGTATTTCATGCCGATGCGATAATACAACCGACCTGCACCTTGGCGGTCGAGGATCAGATTCGACGTTCCGCCTTGATTGACCAGATACGACATCGGGATGTTAAGCTGTTTGGAATCAACAGAGCGTCCCTTGAAAACTTCCTCACCCGCGTAGGTATTGCCAAGCCAGATCCGCGTGACGAAATCAGGCGTGACCTTCTCGAACGCGTTGAAATATTTGTCCATCGCGAGCAGGATAAACACATTCTCCTGCGTGTTTGACCATGCGCCTTTTGTCCGGTGAGCGAGCAGGCCGCGGACGAGCTTCGGGATCAGGTCATTCTGTGGGGCCGCTTTGATCATCGCCTCGAGCAAGACACCGTCGGCACGGCGGTTCGACGCCATGATGAGCCAGCCTCCGTCACGGTAATCGGTGACGAAATTCGCGGTTGCGGCTGTTTCCGTCGTCCGATTATTGAGGAAATGAAGGATCGCCTGAACCTCAGTCTGCGACTTTGGCTCGTTTGCAAGCACCGACAGCACCCAACCCAACGCCTCGAACGGCATCTTCTCGATCGTCGCTTCCGCAAGGAGTTTCTTCGTCTTCGAAACATCCTTGTCGCCCATAAGATCGCGGATGTACAGAGCGTATGCAGAGATCGTCCAGCGGATCTCAGGGGCATTCTTGTACCAGTCATCGAAATGCTTCTCGACGTCCTTAAGATAAGGCTTCGTCTTGTTAAGCATTTCGTCAGGGACTTTGTAGCCTTTCTGCTTGGCAAGAGCTAAGGCATGAGCGACGTGGATCGTCAGGAACGGATATTCATATCGCTCCTTGTCCTTTTTCCAAAGGCCAAAGCTACCGTCATTGCGCTGACGCGATTGCAGGATCTCAATGTCGCGTTTGTAATACGCATCGAGCTGTTCCTTCGTCGGCATGTCCTTCGCCTTGAAGGCACTCAGCACATCACGCATCGCGGCGATCGAAATCATTCGAGATGAGATCTGCTCTGAGCAGGCGTACGGATAGTTTGTCAGATAAATGAACGCATCGGTCAGTTCCTGGAGCTGCGTCGATGACGTGGTGACCTCAAGACCGCCAAATTGCGGGAATACCTCGCCGGGCGTTGTCACCGGTTGGATGACCGCTCCGTTCTGGTCGGTCGTGCCATAAGTGGCAAAAGCTTCGGTCGTCGCAGGCGTCCAGACCGGCAAAGATATCTCGGCTGCGTCGTTGAATTTACCGCTCGATACCGCAAACTGGAATCTCGCGGTGCCAGCCTTCACAGTCGATACAGGAAAGCGAACTTCCACTCTATCGTTGGCCTTGACGACAACACGCTTTCCGTCGCTGCTGCCACCGCCTGTGAGTTCAGCGTTCGTTGCTCGGATCGCGACATCGACCGCCATGTCCTTATCTGTTTGATTCTGAACAACAACCGGCAACTCGGCCTTGTCACCGAAGTTCATAAACCTCGGAGCACTCGGACGAACCATGAGCGGCTGTTTTGCCGTGATATTCGACTCTATCTTACCAAATCGCTTGCCCGGATCGACCGCGACCGCGGTGATGCGATACCGGGTCAGATTGTCCGGCAACTTTATATCGACGACGGCACGGCCATTGGAATCGGTTTTTACCGTCGGTGAAAACAATGCCAAGGCGTCGAAATTTTGTCGGATAGTAATTGGCGTATCGGCAGAATTTAAACCGGCGTTTCTAAAATTTGTCACCTCTTGTCCGTCCACCACAAACTGATTCGCGTCATCCCGTTCGCCAGCCATTCTTTTAGCCGTCGAAGGCATCGCCAATGAACCACTCGCCCTCCCCTTAGATTCGAGTGAATCGACGGCTGGCGGTGGCGGCGGAGCCTTCACATCTTCAGGATTCCCAAGAAGAACATCCTTCCGTGAATGATAGTCCGTCACACCTTCGCCACGGGCCGTGTAGAAAATGCCCATCGGGTCGGCGATCGAATATCGCGACAGGGCGAGCACGCTTTCGTCAACCACAACGATCGCGACCTCGCTATTCGCGACAGGTTCGCCGTTATTGTCAGTCACCACGACGTTGACCTTTGTCTCGCCGCCCGGGGCTAGGGTCTTATCCACAGGATCTGCCGCAACCGTCAGTTTGCGTGACGCCGTCGAGATCGAAAGTGTTATATTCCCGCTCGCAAACGCTGGGCGTTTTGCCAGTTTCGTATCGACCTCGCCTTTGTCGTCTGTTCGCGTTGCGGCACCGACCAGATCGACTTGGGCTGTGATATTCGGCAAATATTTCTCTTCGAGCGGGATCTTGAGCGTGATCGACGAGTCCTTCATCGAGAACCGCTCGGTCTTGACGATACCGTCACGCCGCAGCGTCAGAACACCTTCTGCCGGAGTGAACGGCGAGATCACAAGCAATTCAGCAACATCGCCGGGGGCGAAATCTTTCTTTGACGGAATTATCTGAGCTTCTTCCTGCTCGACGCTGCGTTTCGGCGGCGTTTTCCCTCCCGGGACCCAGATCGTAAATTCGCTCTCGTTAAATCGTTCGCGGTCATCCATCACAGTTGCCGTGACTGTATATCGGCCGCCATTTTTGGCAATGAACTCACATTTGTGAGCCTTGTCGGTCGAGGTAACAGCACAACTCTGCTCATCAATTACCTTTTCCGACCACGATCCCTTATCAAATACCCAATCTTTCAGGATCGCCTTGATCTCGACGTTCTTTCCGGCGACCAGAGTGCCGTCAAGGTCGCTGACGATCGATTCGACCGTCATCTTTTCGTTCTTCTGGACGAATGTGCGCGGGGTTCTGATACCAACATAAAGCGATGCCGGATGGACGAGTAACGAGGTCGAGCTTGACCAGGTCTGACGGTTCACGTCCTGGACAGATGAAGCAGCAGTGATCGCATATGGACGCGGGGGTTTGACCGATTCGAAATCGACCTTGAGCAGATGTTTTCCGCTAGCGTCGGTTACGCCCTTGAATGACTGTGACGCACCGCCGCCATAACCTGGTCGCCCGCCGTAGTAACCGCCATCGTAAATTCTCCACCATGGCGTCCACGTACCGAATGTATAGTCATCGCGATTCGGCGGCGTGTAGTTCGTTGGCGTAGCCGTCACCGTCCAGTTGGTGTCAGCATTAGCGAGGCCGCCACCGGCGTAGTATTTTGCCTCGACCGACAACATCGCGTTGCCACCGACAAAGTGCGGTGCCTCGGTCTCGACCTTTGACGTAACCTCAAATTCCGGACGCCGAAATTCCTGTATCTGAAACTGATGCTGAAAATTACCGCCCGGCAGACTGCTGCTGGTCGAAAGATCGATCCGTCCGTAGCCCAGGTTTGCGTTGTCAGGAAGCTTAAATTTGAAATCGAAAGCGCCAAAGACGTTCAAGTTAGCGGTGCCCTTTGCGATCTCGTTATTTTGAGGATCTTTGGCCGACCAATTCAGACCGCTTGCCGCATCGCCGAGCCCCTCGACATCACCTAGTTTTCCGGCAGTGATCTTGCGAATATAGCCCTTTACGGCTACTTCCTCTTTCGGCTTATACATCTTGCGATCGTCAAAAACGAACCACCGCAGCGCGTCGGACTGGCTCTTTCGATACCAATTGCCGTTGTCCTGCCAATAATATTCCGTGTTTTCGGGTAGAAAGGCGGTGTCACGGCCGCGTTTAGCGATCAATAGATTCTGCCCTTCTTTCGGCGCAGATTCCGGCAGTTGCAGTCGCAAAATTCCGTTCTCTCCGGTCCTGTCAGTCTGTGCCTCAGGGATCGTCTCGATGTCAGCAACCGATCCGTCGGAATCCATAGCTTGGATCTCGTCCGCCTCTGAGCTGCCCCAGCTCATCATCCAGCCCCACACGCGATCGAGCATTCCGGGCTCTACTACTTGTTCTGTCTGACTTACCGCTTTCCCGTTTGGAAAGATGGATAGTTCGACACCAGACAATGGCTTGCCCGTTTTCAACTCGGTCGCAAATCCTACAAGCTCTGTATTATCAACAAATGCATCCAGCCCGATCTGAGTAGCCTGAAGCCATGTAAAAACACGCGTGCGGTCATTTTTGTCTCGTTTTACGGTCGGCTCGATATCGAGAATGACATTGCCAAAGCCGCCATTGAGAGCCTTGCCCACGTCAATGCGCGTCTCGACCATTTCGTCCGGTTTGCTGGCGATCGAAACAGTTTGGTCCGAAACGAGCCGTCCGGGAATGGCCGGCCGCCGTCCGTCGTCGTAGTTGATCCGCCGAATATATTCCTGGAACTGCCGCCAATCCTTTGGCTCAACGGAATACATTCGGACCTTTGCCGAATTGTGATTTGTCGAGTAGATGGAAAATGACGCCTTGGCATTAGGGTCAAGCACGGTCATAAACCCGCCCTGCGCATACAAACTCGCCGGTGCGGAACCTACCCTGATGGTCGCAGTAGCGTCCTTGCCGAGATCCTGTCCGAATATGTCCGAGATCGAACCGTCGATCGTGATCTTATACGTCGTGCGTCCTTTTTTGTAGCCCTGAAGGTAAACGTAATTGCCTGAAGGATAGATATTTAAGCCCTCGATCGCAGGCTCGACCTTGATCATCTCTTTTGCAAACTTTGAGGCCTCGATCTGGTTATTGAATTCGAGATACCATTGTTCAAACGGTGAGCATTCCTTGTTTTGCCGGTAGCCGCACCAACCGCCGACAAACTTGAGCGGGCTGTATGTTTGAAAGCTAAAACTCTGAGCTTTTTCGGTCGTCAGCGGCCCTTCGGCCGATGGAGTTCCCTTTTCCGCGGTCACGACGATCGACGCTGCAGGCGGCAAAGCGTCCTCGGTCAACCCTTCGTTGGTGACCGCGCGAAAGACGAGCCAACGCCCTGGTTGGGCCTGCTTTGCATAGTAGGAAATGCTGCCATCCGCATTGATCTCTTCTTGTGTTGCGAGTCGTGTTTGCAGTCGCTTTCCCGCTCCGGTGACAGTGATCGAGCGCAGAACCGCCTCAGGGCTAATTGCCTGATCGAACGACATATACATCAACGCGTTTCGACGCGTTATGCCGCCATTCGGGATCATTTGCTCGACTTTTGGCGGCGGTGTCGTGAATGTCCAGACCACATCCTTTTCAAGCGACTGACCCGTCGCTGACTTCGTTCCCGCCGGCACTCGTGCCGTAAATTTTGTCGCCATCGGGAAACGCTTTGTTGTGTCGAACATCAGCGTCTTTGTCCCCAGCCATCGCCAGCGGCCCTCGACCTGTGGAGCTAATTCGACCGGTGCGTATTTTGCAGCCTCGTCCTGCGAGGTGACGGAAACCATCGGCTGAGAAAACGTCACGCTGAGATCGGGAGCCAGAGGAACTTCGCCCTCGGGCGAAAAGCGTACTACCTGAAGCATTCGCCCGCTCTGATCAACATTGGGAGGTGATCTCATCTCATCGGACGGGAATTTTACGGGTATCTTATTGCCCGTCTTGGGCGCAGGCAAGGTGCCAACACGCTTGGCAAAGTCGGTCTGATCGTCAGTATTAGGTTTGATCTCCGGAATCCGCTTTAGCAGATTTCCAGTTTCGCCCTCAGACAGCGGGTCGGTCGCCGCGGGCGGCTGTTTTTCGCGCGTTTCCGCCCCCTCGACACCCTCGCTAAGCCGAAATGTCAGTCCACCGGGAACATCTTTCATCCTTTGCTCCATCGCCTTTCCAATGACCTGAGCCTGTACCACAGTTGCGGCCGGTGCGAGCCAGCTCAAATAAACTGCGACCAATAGCATCCAAGCAGTAATCCGTTTCATAAACTAAATCCGATCCTTTCAAGGCCAATAAGGCCAAAATCTGGTATTCGGCCAATATAGGCCGTCCACGCTAGATGAACGCAGACCAATCCAGAAACTTGCAGAAGACACCAAGAAGGTTTTGCCACGAATTTCACGAATGGCACGAATTAGGAATTGAGAATCGCCAGCGATCATCTCCCATTTCACGAATAGGTGCCAAACAAATGGAAAGCTCCCTATTCGTGTAATTCGTGGCAAAAAACCCTTTCAGAGTCACTAACCGACGTCCTCTAGCACCACAAGGGCCGTCTCGCCGCCGCCCGCCGCGACGTTGACCAGAGAACTCGCCGCCAAACGTACCAACCCTCCCTCAACCTTTCCCTTGAAGATGAAAGGATCGATGTCGATGAGAAGTTCAACTAGGCTTGCTGTCTCGCCGTACGCCGGAAATCTCACCTTCTCGACCGGAACTCGTTCCTGTACGACATAGGGCTCGGCCAGCGCGAGATCGATCGCGGCGTCCCACTCTGCCTCGCTGCTCTCCCACCCAACTATGATGCCCGCACCGCCATAGTCGTCGTTCGGCTTGAGAATAAACCGGTCACGTTCGCGGCTAATAAACTCAAGCAGATCAACCGTTTCGCCCTGATATCCCGTTTGGCGATCGCTTACACGCCGGGTCCACGGGATATGCTTGCGGATCATTTCATGCTGTTCAGCGGTGAAGAGATCGGCATATTTGTCGTTCGAAACAACCGCGAAACTCGCTTTCTTGTGCGGAATTTTGGTCCGGAACGAATTCGCCATAAAGACATTTCCGTCACGGTAGGCACAAAGCAGCGGATGATCGTCGGGTGAGCGTTCAAAAAATTCGTGGATCAGGACCCTCTTATAGAAGATGTCCACGTCAAAGTCACCGATCCGAAGCATTTCACCGTCATACTCCAAAGCTGCCGGGTCCGCGATCATGGTTCGATGGCCTTGTGACTCGAAATATTCTTGCAGGACATCAAACTCCGTAGACGTTGAGACACCTTTCCAATCTACAATCGCGATATTGGGTTTTTCCTTGCCACCTCCAAAGTTCCGGTAGTCATTGACCAATCCTTCGAGCAGTTTGACGTGCGGCTGCGGTAGCCAATGGCGATGCTTCCTAAGAAATTCGCCCACCTCAGGTATTTTAGCCAGCACCTTTTCGATCTGAAGCTGGTCCGAGATCCCGGCTGGCGTCTCGCCGTTATATTCGAGGAACTTAAAATCATCACCGGCAAAAAACGCATCCAGACGGCTTGAATTGCACACGCCCGAATAACCAGGATCGATCCGCGCATATTTCTCTTCGGTCTCAGTCAGGCCGAGGTCGGCCATTATTTCATCGTTCTCGAGCGCCGCCATGGCCATCGTGTCAAAGGCTGCGGCGAGCACCTCCGATGCTCGGACGATCTCGGCATAGCGTCTGCGAGTAAAAAATTGCGGTCGCAGGAATTGAGAAAACGGCCTGTCACCCGAGACGATCCCGAGTTCGACCTGGCTCCTGTCGAGTTCGGCGAAGAGTTCTCGGTCGTCGCGGTGACTCGCGATCAGCGTTTCGTCAAGTTGGCCAACCAGTTCCGAAAGTTCATTGTCCATATGTATATCTCGCGGTCAAAGGGCTATCAGTTACTGTAAACCACATTCGCGATCAACCCAAAGTTTGCGGACTTTGGCAAAAGGCAATGAGTTTATTTATTAGAGATTCCTGTTATACTGAATCGTGAATTTGCAACTTTGCCGAATGGCCTGTCGTAAGGAATTTGGCGGTTGGTGTTGTACGATATTTTTTTGAGGAGCTGATTGGAACGATGGGATTGTGGCAGAGAATAACACGAGTTTTTAGGGCGGGCACGGGAGCGGCACTCGATAGGATCGAGAATCCTGAATTGGTGCTTCAGCAGACTATTCGCGATATGCGCGATCGCGTGCCAGAATTGAACAATTCCGTCGCGCAGGTGATGGCGACCGAAAGGCTGCTTGCCAAGAATCACGAGAATCTCGAAGGTCAGGTCGTTGAGCTCGACTCAAAGATCAAGGCGTCGGTCAAAATGGGCCGCGATGATATTGCAACCGCTTACATCGGCCAACTCCAGCAAGCCCAAATGGACCTTCAGCGGACCGGTGCACAGCGTGAGCACGCCGAGCTTGCCTCAAAACAGGCACTCAAGGCACGCGATAATTACGTGCTCAATATGAAAAAGCGCACCGCCGAGGCGATGCAGCTCATCAGTGCGGCGAAGCAGGCCAAGCTTCAGGAACAGCTCGCGCAGACGATGGACACCTTTAACATCGGCGACGATGCATCGACATTCAACGAGATGCGTGAAAAGATCGACCGCCGCGTCGCCGCCGCCGAGGCCAAACTACAGCTTGGTTCAAGTACGGTTGACTCGCAGATGCAGGACATCGAACGCGAGGCTATGGACATTCAACTGCAGGACAAGTTGCTCGAATACAAGCAGGGCATGGGAATGCTCGGTGCGGGCACTCCGCCTGAAAGCAAGCAGATCGAGGCCAATTCCTCGGTCGCCGAAGCCGACTTACTCGAAACGGAGATCGTTGACGAATTAAAGGAAAACAGCCACTCGAACTAAGTGATCGTTTCGAACGTCTTTACCCTTGTGTGCATCTAGTTTGATATGGCTGATCTGGCGAAATACCGGCAGGATTTAGAGAAGTTCCAAACGAGCTACGCGAAAGCCGCTGCTAAAGAGCCTGTAAACTTTTGGGGCCTAGCAGGGTTTCTCGCTGCCGCTGCGTTTACTGGAAGTGTCATTCCGCTGCTGATCGCGCTTATCGCAGAGGCCATATACATCATGGTCGTGCCGAATCTACCTGCATACCGGCAGATTGTTCAAAGGCGCGAGCACCAGCGGCTTCTTGAGGCCCACAACGCCAATCGCGATCAACTTATCAAGTCATTCACGCCTCGCGAACGAGAGGCGGTCGAATACCTTAAGTGGCTGAAAACCAAGATACAGGACAACTATCACAAGTTCACCGGAGCCGGTCAGTTGCCGTCGAATCTCAAAGCTCTTGACCAACGGTGGGAGGATTTTGTTGATCTGCTCGATGTTTACCGTCGCCGTAAACAGCATCTTAAATCCATAAACCGGACGGCCGTGCATAATCAACTTTCGCAGGCATTTCGTGCGATGGAATCGTCGACGGACGAGAAGACCAAACGAATCCAGCAAACCAATGTCGAGATCCTGAAACGACGCGTTTCATCGTTCGATGAGATAGAACGAAGCGTCAAGCTTGTCGAAGGCCAGTTACAGTCTATTGAGAATTTTTTCAGCTACCTAAATGATGAGATCGTTACGATCTCGACGCCGGAGAAATTCTCGCTGCTCGATTTTGAACAATTGTCCGACTCGATCGCGATGACGAAGCAAATGCTCGACGCCACCGCCGATGAGGTCGGTGCTCTCGATATGTATAACCGCGAAATGGGCAATCTCGAATTGCTCCCTGGTGCAAAATAATTCCCCAGATTCCTCGCTCCAATTCTTGCCGTCGTCTTCTAGATAGCTTAAAATTAACGGTTTCAGTCGCAAACTGAACTATCGGTAATTTGCTATGCATCGAAACAAATATGAAAAGAGTAGGAATATTAGTCGGACGTGAGGTCACGTTTCCGGAAGCAATAATCAACAGCATTAATGAGAATGGCAATGGTGAAGTCGTTGCCGAGATGGTCACTATAGGCGGTATTACGCTTGATGAGACGAAACGTTACGACGTGATCATCGATCGCATTTCGCATGAGGTCCCGTATTTTCGTGCGGCCCTCAAGCGGTTCGCTCTCGAGGGAACTTACGTTATCAACAATCCGTTTTGGTGGTCGGCGGATGACAAGTTTTTTAATTTCGCTCTCGCGACCAAACTCGGTGTTGCTATCCCGAAAACGGTCCTTCTTCCGCAGCATTCTTATATCAAGGACATCACGCCGGAAAGCCTGCGAAACCTCGAATTCCCTATCGACTGGGAGAGTGTCGTAGAGCATGTCGGCTTTCCGTCGTTTCTCAAACCATTTGACGGCGGCGGCTGGAAAAACGTGTCGAAGGTCAATTCGCTTGAGGAGCTTTGGACGGAGTATAACGCTTCGGGAACACTCTGCATGACGCTGCAGGAAGGCATCGAGTACGATCAGTTCGTACGCTGCTACTGCGTCGGAAAGGAAAAGGTTCTGATCATGCCCTATGACCCGTCGAAACCGTACCTCTCGGGAATGCAGTACGTCAATGTTGATGACTATCTAACGCCTGAATTGCACGCACGGGTCGAAAAGGACGTGATCACTATCTGTGAGGCTCTGGGTTACGATCTAAATACGGTCGAATTCGCTATTAAAGATGGTATTCCATATGCGATCGACTTTATGAATCCTGCCCCAGATGCTGAGCTTGCTTCGGTTGGTGAATACAATCATCGATGGATCGTCGACAATATGACCGATTTTATCCTAAAGAAACTAAAAGACGGTTGGGAGTCGACGGACTACCGTTGGTCAGCTATGCTCAACCCTCCCGCAAAGACAAAAGCATCGGTCACCACAAAGCAGACCGGAGCTGCCAAGAAGGTTGCGGCCAAAAAGGCACCTGCTAAGGCCCCGAAGGCGAAGGCTGCGCCAAAACGAATATAGCTAATGCGTCTTACAATATAGAGGCCGTCTTTGAAGACAGCACTTCGCAGCCGTTTAATTACTTACAAACCTAAAAAGAAAGGGCCGGAATCGACCCTTTCTTTTTTTAATGAAGCGATCACAATTATGGCGTTGCCGATTCGCTTCGAAGAAACGGCATCACCTTTGAATTAGTACTTAGGGTGTACTGTCGGAAATGGCGTGTCATCCTTACAAAGCGGATTAGTAAATGCACTTACCACACCGACCAAGCCGGTCGGGTCAGCGATACCTGCGATGTCGATGACATTCTTTGCGGTGTTAATGCTATTTGCCTCCATCATTAGACCCAGATGGTGAATGCCCCACTGCCGTTTTACTTCAAAAGCAGCTTCAGGGCTAAATCGCCGATCGATCTCCTTTTCGATCTCAGGAGATGTCATATCCCCAAAATTCTTTGCGAATTCTGTTGCAAAAAGATCAGATTGGGATTTTATTGAACCCAGCACAGTTTTCGCGACTGAAGCTCCTTTGATCGCCGCGGCGTTCGCGTTGTAGATCCTTTGAAGATCCGCGGCGATTTTTGCCAGCTTGACCAACTTAGGTGATTGCAAAGCGAGTTTACCACCAGCCGTGGCGGCAGCGGCCCCACCAGTTGCGGCAGAAGATCCGCCAAAGGTCACTATCAGGGCGGCGATTTTTACAGCGGCAATGATCGGAGCTGACGCCATTGTAAATACTCCCTTCGCACACTGTCCTTTGGTTGTCGCACATCCCGCTCCGCAATCAACATCCTGTTGGCTCGGGCAATTCTGCCAGCAGACGGGGCCAACACCGGTGTAAGCATTTTGACATTTTGGGTAGCACAAAGCCCCGCTCTGCTCAAGACCGGGAGCACACGTTTGTAGTGGCTTCACTTCCCGAGCGTAATTAGGCTTCTTGCACGAAACGCCGATGTCTTCCCATCCCTGCGGACAGTCAGGGCTGCAGATGTTTCCTCCGACATTGTGAAAATTCGGTTTACACTTCGGATACCAAATAGCTCCCCATTTTTCGCAGCCGATCGGGTTTTCCCTCTTGCATTTAGCTTCGTCCCAGATCACATAACCCGCGCCTCGTCCATACGCTGCGGGTTTACCGCAATATAGCCCGTCATCACGAAAGCCGGTGGGACAGTTTTTGTAGCAAAATGTGGCGATACCCTTTTCGTCCGTGCCGCATGGTTTGTAGCAGAGACCGGCGGTGTCCTGATTGTAGCCCGCGTTGCAGATCATAGGCTTTCCAGCGGTTCTTCCGTAACTTTGTCTCCAACAAAATGGTAGCCTCGCCGCACTCGTCTTGACC
>JBATDM010000068.1:0-5218 GCA_049663465.1 Pyrinomonadaceae bacterium | reverse complement strand
TCGTCGCTTTTCAACGCCCCGATCGGCGTCGCGGTTGGCCCAGATGGCAAGGTATTCGTTGCCGACACATATAACGACCGCATTCGGGTGATCTCAGGGGGACAGGTCACGACGATGGCTGGCTCTTCGACCGGATTTGCCAATGGTACTGGACAAAACGCAAAATTTGACACTCCATCGGGCATCGCGATCTGGCAGGACAAAGTTTTAGTTGCCGACACGGGAAACCGACGGATTCGCGTCATCGAGGCCGACGGCCGAGTCTGGACACTGGCGGGCACCGGCGACGGAGACCTGAAAGACGGGCTGCTGTCGAGTTCATCATTTGTTCAACCAACCGCGATATCCGTCGGGGCAAATGGCGCGATATTCGTTGCAGATGGCAACGCGATTCGCCGCATCGGAGGTACAACAATTCCGACGGTAACAACGCTCTCGGCCAAATGGCGAGGGGTCGCTGACGGCTTTGCTTCACGGTCCCGATTCAACCGACCTTCAGGTTTGGCAATCGCCCAAAACGGAGACCTCATCGTCGCAGATAGTGAAAATCGCCTCGTCCGCCGATTTTCCGTTACGGACAAAGGTTCGCCTATATCAGCCGAACAGATCGCCGAACTTCGTGATAAACCCGATGAATTTCGAGATCTTCAGCCGCCACGATGGCCATATGATCCGCCGTCGGCAAAGCGCGATATTGCCGGTACGCTCGGAGAGATACGCGGTTTGATGACCGCTAGCGCGGACAACATCTGGTTTCACAATGGCCTCGACATCGCCGGTGCTTACGGAGAGACCGCAAGATTCATCCGCGACGAAAAGGTGCTGCGGCCTATCGCTGCCGAAAATTTCGGAACACTGCGCGAGCTGATCCGAATGCCGACGCTCGGCTACATACATATTCGCCTCGGCCGAAATCAGGCATCAGTTCCCTTCGTCGACGACCGGTTTCAATTTCAAAGGGACGCTCTCGGCAAGCTCACCGGAATTCGCGTTCCGCGAGGTTCGAAATTCAAGGCAGGCGATCCGATCGGTACGCTCAACGCGATGAATCACATCCATCTCATCGCCGGCCGCAGCGGCTCAGAAATGAATGCTCTCGACGCTCTCGCGTTTCCTGGAATTTCCGATTCTCGTTCGCCGGCGATCGAGAAAGTGGAATTTTACGCACAAAATTGGAACCCAATCGAAACAGTTCCGCCAAATTCGCGTATTAGGATCACGGGCAAGACTCGGATAGTTATTCGCGCCTACGACCAGATGGACGGCAATTCCGAACGCCGCCGCCTCGGCCTATACAAATTAGGCTTTCAGGTTTTGCTGAGCGACAAAGGTGCCATACCCGATCAGTCATGGACGATCCGCTTTGACCGGATGCCGCCGAACGAGGCCGTACCGTTTATCTATGCCGACGGCAGCCATTCAGGTGCGACCGGCGAAACGATATTTAGGTACATTGTTTCAAATTTTCTCGAGGGTGATGAATTCCGCGAGGCGTTCTTAGATCCGGCGGATCTCGCGGCTGGGAACCATACAGTTCGCATATTTGCGGCAGACTATTTTGGCAATATGTCATCAAAAGATATTGAAATTGAGGTTATAAAATGAAAATACTGACTTCCCTGGTCGTGCTGTTCGCACTTGCCATAACCGCGTTCCCGTTCGGCCGAGCCGAAGGGCCGACATCGATCATCATTGCTCCGAAGGCTCCGACATTTACCGATGCCGAGCGTCACGCTGAGCTTGCCAGGCGCCGTGCCGCTGTTGCCGCAAAGATGGCGGACAAGAGCATGCTCATCTTGTTTTCGGCTGAACCGCGGCTCTATACGAACGATGTCGACTACGTTTACCGGCAGGAAAATAATCTCTTCTATCTGACCGCATTGAAACAGAACGGCGCGACCTTTGTCATGACAAAGGATGGGGCAACCGTGACCGAAACCTTGTTCCTGCCCAAACGTGTTCCGTTTCGCGAGGCATGGGAAGGCAAGATGTATTCGCGCGAGCAGGCAATGAATGTTTCCGGACTCAAGAATCTTGTCGATTCGTCGGAGCAAGCGGCCTTTCTTCAGGCAGTCAAGGAGAAGAAAGCCTTTGCCTCGAAGGACGGTGCGATCTCGATCGGTTCGGCAGAGAATGTTTATCTGTTGCTTCCCCAAGGCGAACGTGACCATAACGGCATGCGGGAATTTGGTGTCGAGAACGACTTTTCGAAAGGCCTCGGAGGTTACAAGGTTGAGAACGCTCAGCCCATCTTCGCCGATCTTCGCCTCGTCAAATCGCCGTACGAACTGAAAATACTCCAGCATGCCGTCGATATTTCGAACGAAGCTCATATGCGGGCGATGGCGACTGTCGGACGTGCGTCGTGGGAATATGAGGTCCACGCCGAGCTTGAATATACATTCCGCCGCCGTAATGCCGATTTCTGGGGCTATCCGTCGATCGTCGGTTGCGGACCGAACGCTACGACGCTTCATTACGTAGAGTCGCAAAGTCCCGTCAAGAAAGGCGACCTGATGCTCATTGACGCGGCTGCGGAATATGACCACTACACAGCGGACATCACGCGGACCTATCCTGTAAACGGCAAATTCACCAAAGAACAAGCCGAGATCTATCAGATCGTCTATGACGCTCAAGAGGCGGTGGCGAAAGCGACAAAAGCGGGTGTTTCGTTCAATCAGTTGAGTACGATAGCGCGAAACACCATCAGCGAAGGGCTGTTCAATCTTGGCCTCGTGACTGATAAAAATTCGCGACAGGTCTCGTACTGGTTCATTCACGGCCTCGGCCACTGGATCGGAATGAACGTCCACGATGTTGGGTCGTACTCGATCCCGCTCAAGGCCGGGAGTGTTTATACCAACGAGCCCGGGATCTATATTCGCGAAGACGCTCTCGACAATCTCCCCGACACGCCTGAGAACAAGGCATTCAAGGAAAAGGTGCGGCCGGCGTTTGAAAAGTACAAAAACATCGGCGTCCGCATCGAGGACGATATGCTCGTAACCGAAACCGGCGTCGTCTGGATGAGCCGCAAACTTCCCCGCTCCATCACCGACATCGAGTCCTTCATGGCGTCGGCACCAAAACAGGTGACCCTGAGCCAGAGAATACAATCCGATCCGGCCCGTGCACTCTTCCCACTCGCGCTGGCAGTTCGCTGATCCGTCTCACAGATCTAAATTCGCCCATCTGATAGCGGCCATTCGTGGCCGCTGTCTTTTTGCCTTTGACTATTCCGACGCGATGGCTTCAAAATCTAGCTCAGGTATCGATTTGGCAAAAGAGCAAAACAACTCGGCCGATAACACGCTGCCGCTGGTGATCGTCAATCCGAAATCTGCGTCAGGAGCGACGCGAGAGAAATGGGCGGCGACCGCCAGCGATCTGCGTGCCCACTTCGGACCGTTCTCTCTGGCGTTTACTAAATCGCAGGGCGACGGCATTACGCTCGCTGAGCGGGCCGCACGATCGGGACGCAAATTTATCATCGCCTGCGGCGGGGACGGAACAATAAACGAGGTCGCTAACGGTATTTTGCTCTCAGGAAAAGACGTTGAGCTTGGCATTGTGCCGTCAGGCACGGGTGGTGACCTCCGCCGCACCCTAGGCCTGCCGCACGAGACTCGCGAAGCAGCAGCCGCCCTAAAGAACGGTGCGACGAGATCGATCGACGTTGGAAAAGTGACCTTTCATGACCACGATGGCAACGAGATCAGCCGCTATTTTCTAAACGTTTCGTCGGTAGGCCTCGCTGCCGACGTGATAAAACGGGTCAAGTCGGCAAAGATATTTGATTGGCTGCCCGTAGAGTCTGTTCGCGGCCGTGCGAATTTTGCGGTGTCTGCACTTCAGGAAGTTCTCGACCTCGAACCCGTCCTCGTTCGGATTCGCTTTGATGATGGCGACGAGCATACTGTCCAAACGATCGCCTTCTGCATCGCCAACTCGCGATATTTCGGCGGCGGAATGATGATCGCCCCCGATGCGGCGATCAATGACGGTCTGCTCGATGTCGTCAATATCGGCGACATCGGTACCGCAAAGATATTGCTGAACGCTCATTCGATATATCGCGGAACCCATCACGGCCTTGCTGAGGTTAACGCTACGCTTGCCTCGCGCATCGAGATCGCTGCCGCCGACCCTGCACAAAATATCTTCCTCGAAACCGACGGCGAATTGCCCGGCAAACTTCCCGCCGTTTACGAAGTGGTGCCCGCCGCTCTGCGTATTCGAGTTCCTAGATCACAATAGATGCTGCCGGCTGATCGGTGATGTTACGCGTTGTTTGTATCGTTATCGCAAATACTAGAAGTTGATGTCGATTTCTGATAAACCTTCCTATATTCGATAGAAGCACCCGGTGGATTCGAATGCCCTCTAGATATTGAATGAAACATTTACTAAACCTTCTCGGCCTTCTCGTGATGGGATCCGCGTGTTCCCTTGCAGTAATTTCTCAAACGACACAACCTCAGGACGACGAGGACTTTCAGTCGTGGAATGACATTTCGATAACCATCCCGGTCAGTAAACGAGTAGATCTCTCGCTGCAGACTACCGCACGATTTACGCAGAATGTTAGCCGATTTAACGAGGCTCGCGTTGGTGCTGGACTGTCGGTCAAGCTGACAAAAGCCGTCTCGGTCTCAAACGCCTACACCTATATCGAGTCACGCAATTCGTCAGGTGCATTCCGTATAGAACACCGGTATAGCCTGCGCGGGACGTATAAGTTCCCAACGAAGAGTTTCGGCCTGGTGCATAGGAGCACTTATGAATACCGGGGGCGCTCGTCTGGCAATAGTTGGAGATACCGGGCAGCATTGACCTTTGAAAAAGGTTTGCCCGAGAAAGTTATTCCAAAGGTTAAGATATTCATCACCGAAGAGCCATTCTACATGTCAACGACGCGCAAATTCTCGCGCAATCGCTTCACCATAGGCATCAACAAGGTGCTTACCCCAAAGCTTTCCTTAGATATTTACTATGTAAGACAGAATGACGGCTTTTCCCATCCGGGCGATCTCAACGTGATCGGAACGTCGTGGAAGATCAAGCTCTGAGCCATCCGGAGGACGGTTAGACGTTCCCCATTTGTCGCAATAACGTGATATTCTTGGCGGACGGATAAATCTATGCCTCGATCATTTTGCGAACGTCTGGTTGAAGCCTTCGAGTCACGCCCCGACAAGACTGCGATGCGCATCGT
>JBATDM010000067.1:0-17313 GCA_049663465.1 Pyrinomonadaceae bacterium | reverse complement strand
ACCCGCTACCGCAGGTGGTTCTGACTATGAACACTCTCTACGACGACGCCAATCCGAGATGGCTTCGGCAACTGTAGCCGTCATTTACATACTTCCGACGTTCCATTAAAAGCAACCGAGTCGATCGCCCTCTCAACTGATGACTTAGCCTCTTCACTGCCTTTTTGATAAAAAGAAATTATCGCCCAGACGCGAGCAGTGTCATTTTTCTTGTAAATACAGCAGCCGCGGAGTTCATAATCTTTCCCATTCTTAGAAAACGATCCGCTATAGATCGCTTTCGTTTCGGATGAGATGTCGAGAGTGTAATTGAGACCGGGCAATTGCCGCTTCATCGCCGCCATGCTTGTATCGGCGAGATCCTTGATCTGCCATTTTCTCTTATCGGTAGGCGCGAGTTCCGTTGCGCTCACACTAAAGGTCGGCTTGTCGAGAGCATATATCCGCATCGAGGAAAAGATCGCTTTGTAACTAGCCGGAAGTTGCTCTGGCTGCGGGCTTTTGTCCGAAGGCTCACCAGGGAGTTCTAGCGAGATGTCGGTGCCGTCAAGACCATAGATTTTCCATTCTTTCGGCTTGTCCGAGTTGGTCGTTGGTTCGTCGCTGCCGGCGTTCGAGACCTCTTTGCCAACATTGGCGATCTGCTGACACGCGAGAACCGGTATCAGCAATATCAGAATGATGAGAAGTAAATTGACCTTGTTCTTTATCATGCGAAGCTCCTTTACCGCCAATTAGACCACTTTGGTAGGACAATCTATCACCGTTGCCGAAAATATTCCAACGCTGTGGCTATCGAACGACAGGTTGAACAATGCCATGCAGAAGTTGGCCACTAGAAACGAGATCGGAACGACGTTATCGCAGGATCTTTGGGAAGAATCGGAAGAGCAGGGCTGCGAACAAAGCCGAGGAAACATGAATTAACTCCAGCCTTGACCTACGCGAAGTAGAAAACAGCCCTGCTTGGCTTGTGAAAACGACGAATCGCGTGCGAAATCCGGAAAGTGTTTTTTTTAGGAATTTGGGAGAACAAACGCTCCGATGTGCGGCGTATTCGTATTCAAACAGGTTTGGAGAGCAAGTATCAAAGTGTCACGAACATCCTCAGCGGTGACGATCGCATCTACGAGGCCTCGGGCGGCGGCGTGTTTGGCGTCTAGTTCTTTGTCGTAGGTTTCGCGGACCTTGTCCATTTCGGCGAGCATTTCGGCGTCGGGCTCTTTGCCCTGAGCTTTTAGCCTTTCGATCTGTGTGCCATAGATCGCAACGGCGGCGCTGTCGCCCTCCATTACGCCCATTCGGCCGGTCGGGAGCGAAAAAATAAAGTCGGGGTCAAACCCTTGGCCCGCCATCGCATAATATCCCGCACCCGAGGCGTGATTGATCGTCAAAACTAGCTTTGGAACTGCGGCAGTCGCCATCGCTTCGACAAAACGTGCACCAGCACGGATAATGCCGCTGTGCTCGGCCTCGGCACCGACCATAAAACCCGACACGTCCTGGACAAACAGCAGCGGTGTCGAGTGCCGATTGCAATTCTCTATAAAATAGGCCGTTTTCTCTGCGGATTCTGTATAAACGATCCCGCCAAAACGCGGCGGAGTTCCGGGCTTGCCTTTGGACATCCCGCGGCTGTTTGCGATGACGCCGACAAGTATCCCGCCGATCCGCGCGGTTCCGCAGATCATTTCCTTTGCAAAATCAGCCTGAAATTCGTCGATCCCGCCTTCGTCCAGGATCGTATCGAGAACGGCGTGCATGTCGTAGGGAGCCCGGTGATCTTCCGGCAATAGATCGTAAAGCGGATGACTCGCGTTGGACGTTACGCCCTTGCTGACGCGCGGGCTTCTGCATTCCGTGATGGAAACTCTGGAACTCTCTGGACTCGGTAACGCTGAAACTAATTCCCGGATCTTTGCGATGCATTCCTGCTCATCTTTTGTACGGAAATGGGCAACGCCAGAGATGCTGTTGTGGGTCATTGCTCCGCCGAGGGTTTCATTGTCGATCGTCTGCCCTGTCGCACCTTTTACGAGGTTTGCACCGCCGAGTCCCATGAACGAAGTTCCCTCGACCATGAGAATTACATCGCTCAACGCTGGCAAATAAGCTCCGCCCGCGACGCACATTCCCATTACGGCTGAGATCTGCGGAACTTTCAGATAGTGCCGCATTATCGAGTTGTAATAAAAGATGCGTGCTGCACCGTATTGCCCGGGGAAAACTCCGCCCTGATATGGCAGATTTACGCCGGCACTATCGACAAGATAAATGATCGGCACGCGGTTTCGCATAGCGATCTCTTGTGCCCGCAGGATTTTCTTTATAGTCTCTGGATACCACGCACCGGCCTTTATCGTCGCGTCATTCGCGACAACAACACACTCGCGGCCCTTAACTTTTCCCACAACAGTCACAACCGCCGCCGCCGGAGCCTGACCATCATATTGGTCATACGCCATGAGCAGCCCGATCTCTTGAGAGAAAGCAGCTTTGTCGAGAAGGAGGTCGATACGCTCACGCGCGGTCAATTTACCTTGCGAATGTATCTTTTCGATCTTCGCTGGACCACCGCCGAGTTTGAGTTTGCCTTCGAGACGCAGGTATTCGTCTGTGAGTGTTTTTAAGCGTGAGCCCTTATTCGCTAGCTTCATTCGATCAATCTCAAAAAGTTGTGTATTTCGATCCAGTCAGTGTTATTTGTCTGAGATAATAAACGTCGGCACCATCCCGCCACCACTGGAAACATTCGCAAGCTCCGTAGATGAAAGCCGCGTAAATGCCGAACCAACCTTGCCCAAAAACAACAGCGGATCGAGATCGACAAGCTGCTCGACCATCTCCCAGTTTCCGGCGTCGTCCGTGATCATCGGGAAAGTTTCGCGGGCCGTTTTGACGCGTTCCTGGATGAGATAGTCACCGTTACCAAGAGCGAGAGTGATCGCCGCGTTCCATTCATCTTCGCTCGAGTTCCAACCAATATAGATGCCGTGACCGCCGTAATCGTCGTTCGGCTTGAGAACTAATTTGTGCGAATTTGTACGCGTCCATTCGACCAGATCGATGGTTTCGCCGTGATTCTCTGTTGTTTTATCCCGAAACATACGCGTCCACGGGATGTGGGCATTTATCGCGTCGATCTCTTCGTTTGTGAAAAGATGGCTAAATTTTTCATTGGTCAATACGGCAAATATCGCTTTCTTATGGACCAATTTGCCGCGAAAACTATTGACCATACAAACCGCACCGGCCCGATAGGCGTCGAGCAATGCGGGTTGGGCTTCCATTATCGGAAGATATTCGTTGACCAGCAGACGTTTGTAAACGACATCGATCTCGACGCCGTTGCACGAAAGCCGTGAGCCGCTGAACTCCAATTCATCCGGCGAGCAAATTATCGACTTGTATCCGTGTGACTCAAAATAATCGCGGAAAAGCTCAAATTCCTTAATAGTCGGTAGATCTTTCAGATCGACGATGGCGATCGTAGGTTTAGTTGTCGCCGTCCCGCCGGAAAACTCTGCATAGCAACTGAGCAGAACATCGAGCATTTTCGACCTGCCCTCGAGCGTACGGAAGGAATATTTCTCTGCAAATTTCTTCATCACAGGCAACGTCTTAAAGATCTCGCTCGCGGAATCAGCAAATGCAACGCCGGCCGGGCTTTCACCATTTAGCTCAACATAGCTGTAAGCCTCGTCCGTCAGAAATGAATCAAGCCGCGAGGTCGGCGTGACGTGAGAATATCCCGGATCGATCTTGACGAGATCTCGTTCGATCTCGGTGACGCCTAGTTCGTCGAGCAACGCGTCGTCCTCAACGGCCGCGTCCTTTACCGTCTGCAGACAGCCAAATATCGTCTCGCAGATCGCAGTGATCCGCGACCAATCGCTCTCCATCACAAAATGTGGACGCAAATATGGCGACAAGCGGCGGCCGCCAAAGATAAGTTTCGAGCTCTCAAGTTCCTCATCAAGCATCTTCTGCGAGGCAGATGCGAGCTCGGGGTCCTTCAACAGTTCGTGATAATACGCAACAGCGTCTTTTAGCATAATCCTGGTAAGCAAGAGTGACGCCCTTAGGCGTTTCTTTCGGGTCGACATGTCTCACAGAGAAACGGCTAACGCCGTCACTCTTACCTTTTACTTCGACATACTTAATATCTCTTGATATTCGTCCTTGGTCAGCGGCATCACGGAGAATCGCGGCTGGCGAACGAGATAAATATTCGCAAGCGCCGCGTTTGCCTTAATATCGGCAAGAGTGACCGGCTTCTTCAAAGGTTTTGACGGCGTCAATTCCACAGCGTGCCACGCGGTATCGGTCGGATCGGGAAAGGCCTCCTTCGTCACCTCAGCGATCCCAACGATCTCTTTCCCGACAACCGAGTGATAGAAAAAAACCTTGTCGCCCTTTTTCATCTCCTTAAGGAAAAGCCGCGCCTTAAAGTTGCGCACTCCAGTCCAGTCGGTCTTCCCTTCCTTAACAAAATCGTCCCAAGAATATGCTTTAGGCTCCTGCTTCACCATCCAGTAGTTCATAATTTTTATGGCCACAAAAAGCACAAAGGACACAAATTAGAAACCAAACCTTGTGATTTCTGTGCCTTTTGTGGCAAATCTCTATTTCTTCGCGGCTGCCGCTTTCTTGTTCAGCCATTTCGCCCAGCGTTCGAGGTACGGGCGGAATGGTTTGAAGAGCTTGGCCCGCCAGCTTCCTTCGGCTTGTTTTTCGCTCCATGCTTTTAGGTTCTTTTCAGCGTACTGTCGAATCTGCGGTTCGAGGCCTGACTTTTTTACCGAGTGACGCAGCGTAAGGTAATAATGTTGTCCGACTAAAGAGAACAAAAGCCCCGCAAGATTGCCCTTAAATGAGCTTTTCGCCATGAACTTCTTCACAAATCCCTCAGTCGGCTGCAGCAACGCGCCCATCGACATTTCGAACCACGGTGCCTGATTTTGCACACGCGGATGATAGAGGCCCGGCAGGTCGCCCTTTAGCGGGACGTCCATGTTCTTTAGCCGAGGGTCGTTTATGTAATCGACTAGCTTTATCTTCTCAACGCCGCGAGTCTGTTCGAGCGGTAGAAAGCCAAGCACTTTGCTGATATGCGCTTCGCAATCCTTTGGCAACGTAAACGAAGCTTTGTTTTCAATGCGGATCTTAGTGTCTTTCGCGGCCTTTTGGCCGGCGGTCTCAATTGCCATACTTTGGTAAATTGTAATTGGTTAATGGCTAATAGTAAATTCCGCCACAGATGTGTCGCCCATACGCAACAGAATCACGGCCAGATAGATCGTCAACTTCAATTTCACCCCACTTTTACGCGTCGAACGCCGCGGCACGCAAGTTGTATCTACTATTAACGATTTACGATTCACGACAAAATGAACCAAACTACCCTTTCAAAACCTATCAGCGTGTCCGGCGTGGGGCTGCATACGGGCGTGGACGTGAACATGACGCTGCGGCCGGCGCCCGAGAATACGGGGTATATCTTTGTGCGGACGGACCTCGATAATTTTGAGATACCGGCTTCGGTCGAATACATCTCGCATTGTGCGTATGCGACGACGCTGATGCGGCGAGGCGTTGTGCTATCGACGTGCGAACACCTTCTCTCGGCGCTTCGCGGCAGCGGTGTGGACAATTGTTTTATCGATCTCGACAGCATCGAGATACCTATCATGGACGGTTCGAGCGAAAATTTTATCGAGCTGATCGAGACCGCCGGCATTACCGAGCAAGATTCGCCGCAGCGTGTGTTTCGCGTGCTCGAAAAGGTCGTATTCGAGCAAGGTGACCGCCGAATGTCGATCGAGCCCGCCGAACATTACGAGATCGACTGCATCATCGACTTTCCGCATCCGTTCATTGGCCGGCAGTCCTTTAAGTATATAGAAAACAGCGACAAAACTGGTCGTGGGCAAGCGGCTCCGAAATCTCACCACTCACCACCCACCACTCACCCCTTGCCCTACGGCCGCGAGATCGCGTCGGCGCGCACGTTTGGGTTTACGCACGAAATCGAGATGCTGCGAAAGGCAAATCTTGCACTCGGCGGTTCGCTCGACAACGCCATCGTCCTGACGCCCGACGGCATGCTCAACGAAACGCCGCTCCGTTTCGACGACGAATTCGTCCGCCACAAGATCCTCGACATCATCGGCGACCTCGCTCTCATCGGCATGCCCATCCAAGGCAAAATAACCGCCCAAAAATCCGGCCACAGCGTCCACGCGTCTTTGATGTCAAAGCTCCTGAAAGCCGAACATGCCTGGGAAATCGTTGAGAACTAGACATTGACCAACGTTATTCACGCTTCCGACGTACACTCGATCCAAATCCCGTCGCTACGCGACACAAGATCACCCATTCTCGATCAAATTTTATCTTGTCCGGCGTGTGATCTTGGTCGCCGTTGGCGACAAGAACTTTCAATCTTTCGCGATCATTTTCTTCTTCGACGGTTTGGCGTGTTTGTTGAAATCGAGGGCGAAGGTTATCCAGTGTTCCAGTTGTTTCTGAGTTTGTAGAGCTTCGAGTTCGATGAAGGCGAAGCCTTTCATTACTCGTTTGGTGAAATCCATCGGGGCGACGCCGGGGAGTTGCATTATTTCGTCGGTGCGCTCCGGGTCGAAGCGGAGCATGAGGCGTTCTCTTTCGACGCCGACGCACATTTTGCCGTTGACCATAAAGCAAAGCCCGCCGAACATACGCTTTTCCTCGACACCGCTCTCAGTGCGGGCGATGATCTCGCGGGTCTGGTCGGCAAGTTGTTCGTTGAAGGGCATAAAGCTACTGCTGGGAACGCGGACGAGGGGGTCCGCGTTCCAAAAATCCTCATTGCGGACGATGGCGTCCGCGTTCCGATATCCCGGGCGTCGCTAGGGCGAAGACGTTGCTTCCGGACTCGGTGTCGGGGTCGGAGTCGGGGTTGGCGGTGCGGCCTCGAAGTAAACGTTCATCTGATCTGCACCGACGCGGGCCTTTAGATATGCCTCTAGCCGCGAACGGTCTTCGGGCACGATCGGGGCTGTAAAGCGGATCACTGCGACCCAGACCGGCATCTGGACGGACGGCGTGTTGTTTAGTACTTGCTGCACGACGAGCGATGTTATCTCGGGATACTGCACGTGTACTTCCCTAAATATCTGCATGCCGAGAGCCATTTCGGCCTCGTCCTTTTCGACCTTGGCCTTTAACTGCTGGATCTCTTTTTCTTTTTCATTGAGCACGCTGGTCAGCTGCTTTGTCTCAGGATTGTCTTCGCCGTTCTTCAGGTATGCAAAACCTTGCTTGATCTCAAGCTTGGATCCATCGAGTCCATATTTGTCGAGCTTTGCCCGCAATCTCTCAACTTCGCTCTCGGGGATAAACTCGCCGCCATAGGTAAGACTGATCGACTCGGCCTTGGCGTCTATGACCTTTTTTAGCAAATAATCGTTTGGGAAAACTGCTTCCGCATCAACAAATTGATTCGCCTTTTGCCGAAATTCATTTTGCTTAACGATATCGTAGCCAAAATAGATACTCGGCAAGAGCGTGACCAGTACCACGAACCACACCAGACGCGTCGCGGCCCCTTCGTCGCCAGGGTCTTCGAGACGCTTTCGCGGGAACTTTAAAACACGAGCCGTCAGCAGCGTCGCAAGAGCGATGAATACGGTGTTTATGATGAATAAATAGATTGCACCGGAGAGATAGGTAAAGTTGCCGTTTGCCAATCCATATCCCGCCGTGCAAAGGGGAGGCATCAGCGCCGTCGCGATCGCAACGCCGGGGATCACATTTCCCTTTTGCCGGCTCGAAACGGCAAGTATTCCGGCGAACCCACCAAATAGAGCGATCAGAACGTCGTAGATACTCGGAGATGTTCGCGCCAGGATCTCGGACGAGGCGTCGTCGAGCGGAGAGATCAGAAAGAAAAAGGTTGACGTGGTCAGGCCAGCCACAAAAGCAAATGAGTAGTTGAGCAGAGCCTTTTTCAGCAGATCAAGATCGTTGATCGCCATCCCGAGCCCTAGACCCATGATCGGGCCCATCAGCGGCGAGATGAGCATCGCTCCGATAACAACTGCGGTCGAATTGACGTTCAAGCCAAGCGATGCGATGAAGATCGCAAACACGAGGATCCACAGGTTAGTTCCCGAGAACTCAACATTTCTGACCACGCTCGCGATGACCGTCTCGAAGTCTTCCTTCTCGTGGCGGATGCTTAAGATCCTTAAAAATGGATTCATACAGTTAAAACATCGACGGCGGTGAGAAAATTACTCACCCCAATCCGAAGTGTGAAATGTACCATCTTTGTCGAGCCGTTGGTAGGTGTGAGCGCCGAAGTAATCGCGTTGAGCCTGGAGAAGGTTTGCAGGCAGGCGTTGCGAGCGGAAAGCGTCGAAGTAATTTAATGCCGAGGCTAGGCACATTGCCGGTATTCCATGGGTGGATAAAGCTGAAACCATCTTTCTCAGACTGCTGGTACTAGTACTTAAAACGCCAGCGAAATGGCCATCCAGCAACAAGTTGGGCAATTGCGGTTCGGCTGCGTATGCGGCACCCATTTCCTCGAGCATCGCGGACCGGATGATGCAGCCGCCGCGCCAGATCTTTGCTATTTCGGCGAGGTTAAGGCCGAACGAGCGCTCCTCAGATGCGGCCTGCAACATTGCCAATCCCTGTGCGTAGGTAATGATAAACGCGCTTCGCAAGGCGCTTTGTAGCTCGGCAATGTCGAGCGACAAGTTCGGCGTTGTCAGATCGGCGTAAAACGTCCCCGCGACCTTCCCCCGAAGAGCCTTAAACGACGATATTTGCCGCATCGTAACCGCCGAATCTATCGTCGGCACCGGAACGCCCAGATCCATCGCTGCTTGCGACGTCCATTTGCCAGTTCCCTTTTGTCCTGCAGTGTCGAGGATCTTGTCGACGAGAAAACCACCGGAGTCAGCATCTTTCTTTCTTAGAACCGTGGCGGTGATCTCGATAAGAAAAGAATTTAGGTCGGTCATATTCCATTCGGCAAAAAGGTCCCCGATCTCTCCGGCCGACAGGCCTAAAACACGATGGAGATAATCGTACGTCTCCGAAATTACCTGCATCAGGCCATATTCGATGCCGTTATGCACCATCTTGACGAAATGGCCTGCCGAACCTGCACCCATATAGGCAACGCACGGTTCGCCGTTGACCTTTGCCGACACCGCCTGCAATGTCGCTTCAACACGGTCATAGAGATCACGCCGTCCGCCAGGCATGATCGACGCACCGTGCCGAGCACCTTCTTCGCCGCCGCTGACGCCAACGCCCATGAATCCTAGATCTTTTGCAGCAAGATCAGACTCACGGCGGTCGGTGTCAGAGAAATGAGAATTTCCACCATCAATGATCAGATCGTCCTGCTCGAGATGCGGTAGAAGATCGGCGATCACCTTATCAACGATCGGCCCGGCGGGGACGAGCATCATAATATTCCGCGGAGATTCAAGCTTTGAAAGAAAATCTGCGAGATCGTCGCCGACATCGACCGGCATGCCTGCCCCTTCTTCTAGCAGTAATTCCCTTTTGCCCGCATCGAGATCGTAACCAACGCAATTTATCCCGTGCTCAGCAATATTGAGCAAAAAGTTTCGCCCCATCGTACCCAGGCCGATCATTCCAAAATGTGCTTTTGACATCGTTTTAGTGTCCCAAATGCTTCACAAACGCGCTTTTCAAGTTCTTTTCGATCTCGACATGGAGCGGCGTCTGGCTGGTAGCCCTGATAACCTTGTTGCCGCATTTACCACACAGGAGATAACCGATCAGCACGCCGTGTTCCCGGTAAATGAACGCATTTAGAGATAAAGCGTCCTTTCCCTTATATTTCATCGCCTTGATCTCACGCCCGCAGCCCGGACAACCGTCGCCGTCATGAAACCAGTGCCCCTTGACCGCCCTCCCAAACCGCATCTGGGCCTGTGCAAACATCATCTCCAACGTTTCCTTGATCTCTTTGTCTGGCATGGCAACAATTATACGTCCACGTTCTTCGGTTTTGCCACCCTACGGTTGTAAAGTTCCGGATATCGACAAACAGCATAGAATCCGTTTCCATAAGCTTGACGTGTCTAGCCCTCCTGACTGATTCTTATCAAATGCTAACGCTACTTGAGGCCATCAATCCGACGACCATAATCCGATCGACAAAACTCTGTGATCACCTTGATCTAGACGTTACTATCGCGACAGAGACATTCCAACATACCGGCAGCTTTAAGTTCCGGGCGGCGTATAATGTCGCTTCGAGCGTTCCCAATGACGAGCTGATCGGCGTTTCGTCCGGAAATTTTGGACAGGCATTGGCCTATGCGTGCAAACTCCTCGGTAAAAAATGCACGGTGATCATGCCGCACAACTCGGCAAGCGTGAAGGTCGAAGCAGTGCGTTCATACGGAGCAGTCGTTGACCTGATCGATGTAACGGTGGTGAGTAGAGCTGAGCGTTTGCGGCAGTTGGCCCGCCAAAAACCCAACGCATATCTCGCGAGTGCCTACGACGATCAGCTTGTGATTGATGGGAATTCAACGCTCGGCGACGAACTTGCGGTGCGGAATTTTGACATCGTGCTCGTTCCCATCGGCGGCGGCGGCCTCATTTCCGGCATGATCCAAAGTTTTGCGAGGAAAGGCTGCCACACCACGATCGTCGGAGCCGAACCGCTCATTGCAAATGACGCAGCCCGTTCACTGCGCTCTGGAGAATTGATCGTGAACGACTCTGAACCGCAGACGATAGCCGACGGTACGCGAACGCTATCGCTCGGTAAATTGAACTGGCCTATCATTCGTCGCGGCATTAACGATATTATTGAGGTCACCGAAGAGAATATCATCTCGGCGACGCGTCTTTTTTTCGACCTTGCCAATCTAAAATGTGAACCAACGGGAGCGTTGTCGCTGGGAGCAGTTCTCGAGAAGCCCGGCAACTTTACAAGTAAACGGGTCTGTGTTTTAGTTACTGGTGCAAATGTGGACGCTGCCGTTTATAGCGATTTCTTAATATAAGTTTTGTTTTCAAGGGGTTGATTTTGCCGATTTCGGTCGCTGTATCAGCCAAACTCAGTTCGCTGATACTTCGACGTTGTTTTGGAGGTGTTGGTGATGTTTGTATTCAATTCTACGCTCTCCCGTTCCCTTGCAATTGGTCTACTGCTTCTTTCCCTTTCCGCTATCTCATCCGGCCAGTCGGCCTCACAACGAATTAAGTTTAGTTTTGACGGCTACGGTAATCCGCAGCGGCCTTTTCCCGGATATGTTGGCCCGTTTCAACTAGGTCCTTCCAGAATACAGGGCAGCGGCGAGATCAACCGACGAACGGGAGCCGTGATCAGCGGCGGGCGAATCGGACACAGCGACGATCTTTTGGGCGGGCGGTATCGCAGCCACAGGACAAACTGGCAAGTTGTTCGACTCCTAAACCTTCAGAGTTCAGGTGGCGTAACGACTCTACGGCTCGGTGTTCGGGTCGTTAGCTCGAATATCCCGAGCATCTGCCCGGTCGGCACCTACGGGATCGTCGAATTGGTCGATGATAACCGCTTGTTGTCAAATCGGCTGACGGCGGATTCGATCCGCACCGAAATGCCGAATCCCTCGGCTTCGAATTCCGAAGGGACTCTCGCATGCGGGACGCACACACACGGGATGAATAACGACGATTATTCATGGACCGAACCGCCTCGGGGTGGCTACGGTATCTGGGCAAATGTAGCGATCACCGGCGGTGCTAAGGCTCCGCTCCAGATCACCCGTCTCCGCTACCCTCAGAACATTCGCTGGAATGGCCCGCGAGGGAATATGACCGTCTATTGGAAGGGCGATCCTCAGTTTCCTCTACGGGTCATATTTGCCCCAAGGACGTGTCCCGCTGGCGTGAATGGTATAACGGAAACGCGCACATTCAACGCGCCAACCAACCCGTTTATGGCCACGCAAGCCGTCTGGTGTGCTGGACCGGGCGGTTTCACCTATAAATGGGATTATGAAGTTTATCTGCAAGATGCCACCGGAGCAATAAGCAATCGTGTTCGTGCTCCTGGGGTTTGCCGTTGAGTAGTTTTGACTTAGAACTGCAATTTTAAGTCAGACCTTGCCGATCTCTTCAACAAACGTCACTCGATTGATCTCATGAAGTGTCGATAGCCCCAGAAACACCTTCTTAACGGCTGATTCGCGGAGAGATGAAAGTCCCTCTTTCTCAGCCTGACGTCGGATTTCCGAACCCGGACGCCGTTCGATGATCATTTCACGGATATTGTCCGACATATCAAGGAGTTCGTGGATCGCAGTTCGCCCACGGTAGCCCGTATGATTACACGCATCACACCCGACGCTTCGGAAGAACACGATGTCTGACGAGATCTCTTCTCGCCGCATTCCAGATTCATTCAATTCTTCGTCCGAGGGATCATAAGCACGTTTGCAGGTTGGGCAAAGCATTCGAACCAAGCGCTGGGCCAGCACGCAGTTTAGCGAAGATACGAAATTATATGGCTCGACGCCCATATTCAGGAACCGGCCAATCACGTCGATAACGTTATTCGCGTGAACGGTCGTAAACACGAGGTGGCCCGTCAACGCCGACTGAATGGCGATCTGAGCTGTTTCTTCGTCACGGATCTCACCGACCATGATCTTGTCTGGGTCATGACGCAGGATCGAGCGGAGCCCACGGGCAAAGGTTAGTCCTTTTTTCTCGTTCACCGGGATCTGGACAATGTTGTGAAGCTGATACTCGACCGGGTCTTCGATGGTAATGATCTTGTCTTCGTCGTTCTTGATCTCATTTAGAGCCGCATAGAGTGTCGTCGTTTTACCCGAGCCGGTGGGGCCGGTCACGAGGACCATGCCGTAAGGCTCTTTGATGTACAGTCGGAACCGCGAGACATCGTCGGGGTCAAACCCGACAACATCGAGATCGAGATTCTTAAAACTTTCGTTGATCTGCTCCTTATCCAGAATACGAATAACGGCATCCTCGCCGTATATCGTCGGCATGATCGAAACACGGAAATCGACCGTGCGACCTTTGTAGCGCACACGGAAGCGGCCGTCCTGCGGAATACGACGTTCGGCAATGTCGAGCTCAGACATGACCTTGATACGTGAGATCAGGGTCTGATGAAAGGAAATATCTATAGGATCTACCTTGGCATACAGCGCACCGTCAATTCGAAACTTCACCTGAACATCGCGTTCGCGAGTTTCGATATGAATATCGGACGAACGCGACTCCATCGCGTTGTAAAGAATAGTGTCGACGAGTTTAATGATCGGCGACATTTCGGAATCGTTCGCAAGCCTGTCGAGATCCAAAACCTCTTCGCCCTGATCGGTTTCTTTCAGAAGCGAGATCTTGAATGTCGAAGCCGCCTCGGCCAGAACGCGCTGCGTGGAATCTCCCTTTCGCAACACAACATCAATGGCACCGGCGGTCGCGACATACGGGACGATCCGAACATTGAGAACATTCTCGAGTTCGTCCAATCGTTCGAGATTTGTGGGGTCCGACATTGCGGCATGAAGGTCATGCCCATCACGCCGAAGCGGGACAAATTGGTTGCGCAGCATCAGATCGATAGGTATGCGGGCTAGCTCTTCGTGATCGATCGGCGAGTCACCTTCCGGCGGCAGCAGATCTATGAACGGCATTCGATAGCGCCGCGCCATCGCTTTCGCGTCAACGACTTCGGGCGGTTCATTATCCAGGAACTCAGCGACGCCTATTGTTGGCGCCGTTGGCATAGCTATCTCTGTCTGTGTTTGTTCGCTCATCGTAATTTACCTATTTCGGCCTCCGGGGCCGGACGAGATCATCTGAATGATCGGTAGATAGATCGCCAGAAGAATTGTCACGACAACACCGGCCATCACCAACAATATCATCGGTTCGAGCAAGGTCGTAAATTGTTCAAGCCGGACCTCGGCCTCAGCGTCATAGAACGTCGCAACCTCGTCGAGCATCTCTCTCAAACTACCCGAACGCTCGCCGATGCCGATCATATCGAGGCCGAGCGGCGGTATCCAATTACATTTCTCAAGTGCTTCGGTCAGGCCACGCCCTTCGCGGATCATCGGCAATACGCCCTGGCTTCGTCGCCGCAATTCCAGATTATTTATCGCCTCGGACGATATTTCCCACGCGTCGGGCACCGTAATACCGCCGGACAAAAGGGTTGACATTGAACGCGACAATTGAGCCGTCGCCATGTTTCGTATCAACTGGCCACCAACTGGGATCTTCAACAACAGCTTATGCAGCATCAAACGGCCGCTCGCAGTCCGCAGCCAAATATACAGTCCGAGTCCGACGACCAATACAAGCGGGCCAAGCCAAAGAAAATTACCGACGATGCCATTGGATATCGCAAGAACAAATAGCGTAACTGTAGGCAGGCCGCGGTTGGCACTCAGGCTCTTAAAAAGATCAGACATTCGCGGGATGATGTAAAGTGTCAGGAATCCGACCATCATCGTCGCAGCAACCAACAAGAATGCCGGATACGCTAATGCACCACGCAATTTGCGCGAAACCCCGACACTTCGACGAAGATAGGTGACGAACCTCGCCAAAACATCGTCAAGAGCACCGCTCTTTTCACCGGCTAGGATGGACGCGGTATATATTTTGGGGAATAGCCCTTGAGCTTCAAAAGCCTCCGAGAGCGGGATGCCGCTTTTGATCTTTTCCTCGACATCGGCAAGCACGGTGCGCAAATTCGCAGATGCTGATCGGGTCTTCAGCAACTCGATCGCCTGCAAAACAGGGATCCCAGCTCGCAGCAGAGCCGATAACTGCTGATTGAACAGGAGGAAATCAGACTGCTTGACCTTCCCTTTCTTGCCTCCACCCAATGAAAGAACGGCGGAAAGCCCTTCATCGGGATTCGACACTGCAAATACGCGAAAGCCTTCGCTCTCAAGGCGCTCTCGGGCCTCATTAGCTCCCGCTGCTTCGACGATTCTTGTGACGATCTCACCGGATGGGGTGCCCAGGCGGCAAATAAACTCGGTCATAATTAAATATATTTGCGCCGGAGACACACGAAACCGGCATTTGAGGCAGAAAACTGCTCGATTATAACACGCACTTGCCCACAAATAGTTGCGACAAGATAATATCCGCGGATCGCACTAACAAAAACAACCAAATCCCGACCTCACTCATCAAAAATGTATCTTGTGGAAGCTGTATTCTTTGTCTAGACTGGAGTCCACACGTCTTGCTAAAATTTGGTACCGGTACAATTATGCGTTTCAGTAACTCTCCGTGGCTCAATAGGTTGTTGATGGCGACTCTGTGGGCCGTTTTCCTTTCAGCGGGCGTGATCGCTCAGGATCCGACGCCCACACCGGTCGAAGATCCCAATGATCCTATCAAGGTCAAAACTGACCTAGTCACCTTGACTCTTACCGTCACCGACCCGTATGGCCGGTATGTATCCGGCCTCGGAAAGAACGCATTCACCATCTTTGACAACAACGAAGAACAGGAGATCACATTCTTTAGTGATAAGGATGCACCGATATCTGTTGGGATATTGTTTGATGTATCCGGGTCGATGAGCGGCGAAAAGATCGCAAAAGCCCGAAAGGCACTTGAACGGTTTATTGGCACAAGCCACCCGTCAGACGAATATTTCCTTATAGCTTTCAATAGCCGGGCTCAATTATTGATGGACCGAACACGCGATGGTGAGGCCCTACTCAGAAAGCTTACATTGGTTAAGCCGAAGGAAAATACTGCCCTCTACGACGCTGTTTATCTGGGCGTCGAACGTGTCACGCGGGGCACACATCAAAAGCGCGCAATGCTGATCATCAGTGACGGCCAGGATAATGCATCGCGGTACAATTTTGGCGAAGTTCGCAGATTGATCAAAGAATCAGATGTCGTGACCTATTCGATCGGTATTATGGATCGGAGCGACTCGTCAAGTTCGCTGGGAATGCAGGGCCAGGCGTTCCTTGATGAACTAAGTTCCGTCACCGGCGGCAAATCCTTTTACCCGCGAACCGATATTGAAATGGATGAGATATTCGAGCGCATCGCCCTCGAACTACGCAACCAGTATTCCATCGGCTACGTTCCAAAAGACTTCCAACCGGACGGCAAGTGGCGTAAAGTAAAAGTTAAGATAAAACCCCCGAGGGGTTTGCCGCGTCTAACCGTTCGGTCGCGTGAGGGATATTACGCAACGCCGAATACCGATTTTCGCTAGATCAACGCCAGGTAAAAAATGAAAAGATTCGCACTCGTTCTCTCGATCGCAGGTTTTTTGGGGATTTCACTGCTGCTCAGCAATGAAAACTCAAGCGTTTTGGCTCAAACCGCGACACCGTCACCGACTGCTTCACCAAAGGCCACACCCGCCGCTGCGCCGACAATTGTGCCGACGCCGGACGACGAGATCATTAAGATCGACACGGAACTCGTCAATCTAAACGTCCGCGTCATTGACCGAAACAGCCGGCCTATCAACAACCTAACCGAGCAGGAATTCAAAGTTTACGAAGACGGAAAGCCGCAGCAGATCGATTTCTTTTCAAAGTCAGAGGTGCCAACAAACTACGGCATCGTAGTCGATAATTCCGGCTCGATGCGGCAGCAGCTCGACAAGGTAGTCGAGGCCGGCAAGATCCTCGTCGGCACAAATAAGCCGGCGGACGAGACGATGGTCATCAGGTTTGTCGGCCGGGACAAAATAGAGATCGAACAGCCGTTTACTTCAAACAAAACTGACCTCATTGACGCTCTCGACAATCTCTATATCGAGGGCGGCCAGACGGCGATTATCGATGCGGTATATCTTGCGGTCGAAAATATTCAGGAGCATCAGGGCCAGAAGACCAATGAGGATAAAAAGCGGCGTGCTCTCATATTGGTTTCGGATGGTGAAGATCGAAACAGCTATTACAACGAAAAGCAGCTTTTTGACCAGCTACGAGAATCAGATGTTCAGATCTACGCGATAGGATTTGTGGACGACCTGAGCAAGGATGGCGGCTTTATCAGCAAGAGCCCGCAAGCCAAGGCAAAGGCGTTTCTCGAGCGAATAGCATCGGAAAGCGGCGGCAAGGCCTATTTCCCTAAAAGTGCTGCCGAACTTCCAGATCTTGCGAGAGAGATCTCAAACGAACTGCGAACTCAATACTCGATTGGCTATATCCCGTCAAATGACCGCCGCGACGGAACCTTCCGGCAGATCAAAGTTTCCGTAGCCGACGGCCCAAATTCTCAAAAACGCATCGCCATCACAAGGGCCGGACG
>JBATDM010000066.1:0-19074 GCA_049663465.1 Pyrinomonadaceae bacterium | reverse complement strand
GAATACTGAAAGACCATCTGCTGAAACGGCCGCACACCCTCAAACTGCGGAATAGCGTACGCAAACGTCTCATAGTCGAGAAAGTGCAGCGGATATTCCCAAGCGTCCATCTTTTCCGCTATCGCATCACGATCTATGACCGGAGCGTTTGTTCTAGCAAGGTCAACCTGCCTCCGCTGCTTGTCAGACAAGCGAAAATCATCCGGGATATCCCGAAGGTCAACGATCCCCGCACGCAGCAGTTCACGCCGCTTCTCGTGCTTTAATGTCCAGAGCTCAAAGAGATCGCGTTCGGGAAGGTCTGGAAAATTCAGTTGGATGAACCTGCAATCAAACTTATTGTCGGTGCAATAGTCCGCAAGCGACGGAATAGGTTCGGTCGCCAGGTAGGCAAACGCTGCGGCAATTGCGGCTTCGGTTGCTGCCACCTTTGCATCAACCGTTTCCGAAACGTCAGTTACGTCAAACAGTGCCTCGACATTGATCTCGCCTTCTCGGACATATTCGTTATGGAGCGTCACTACAAAGGTTCGACGAACTCGCGATCCCGAATTCTCGGCTGTGACCTTTTGAAATGCCACATCGTCATAATGCTCGTCCTTTACCTTCGACGAGCCCTTGATCTCGTAAATATCGATCTCACCTGTCGCTTTGTCCGTCACTACGACATCACTTCTGGCCGCTAGATCGGCCGTCTGAAAGGTCCGCTGAAAATCGACCGTACGACTTTCATCGTCCGCAAATCGGGCTAATTGCTTCGCATATCTCTCGACCTCGTATCCTTCCTGCCGCCGATGCGAATACTCAAGCGTTTCGGGTTCAACCATCAACAGAGGGTTATGAACACTAAGCCAAAACTCGTTCGGGCAGCTTAGAAACTGCATATAGGACGTTTTCGACAGGCGATATTGTAAACTGGTTTTGGGGTTCATGGTGCGTCTTTCGTATAAATATTATCTTACGCCCGAATTGCAAGATTTCATACATGGGAGATCTAATTATGTGTGAGCCGAATAAATCGGCAATCGCTAGCTGATTTTGTTCGCTCAACACCTTATATTTTATAGATATGATCACTTACGAAATTACAGCGACAGTACCAGCCGAGACATTGGATGCATACGATCAGTATATGATCGGTCAGCACATCGCCGATGTCATGGCCACGGGCTGCTTTACCGGTGCGACATACTATCGGGATGGTGCTAGACGCCGGACGACCTATGAGGCGATGGACCAGGAATCGCTAGATCGATACCTCAAGAATGATGCTGACCGGCTACGCCGACATTTCGCGGAACAATTTCACGATAGCGTGACGTTAACTCGCGAAGTATGGGAGGCGATGACCACCATCTGATGTTGGTTCTCGGTATTGAAAGCTCGTGTGATGAAACCGCCGCAGCCGTTGTTCGAGACGGCCGCGAAATCTTGTCGTCGATCATTGCTTCGCAGATCGAGATGCATAAGCCTTGGGGCGGTGTAATGCCCGAACTGGCCTCACGCGAACATCTCGAGAAGATCGAACCAATAGTCGCCGAGGCCATCAATGTCTCCGGCGTCACCCTCGCCGACATAGATGCGATCGCTGTCACTCAGGGCCCTGGATTGATAGGTTCCCTGCTGGTTGGCGTGTGCTATGCAAAATCCCTCGCCTACTCGCTCGATATCCCTTTCGTCGGCGTCAATCATATCGAAGGCCACGTTTACTCTGTCGCCTTCGAGAATCCAGCGGTTGAGTACCCTGCTCTCGCCTTGATAGTTTCAGGCGGACACACGAATATTTTCGAGATCAAGCAGCCGGGATCTTATAAAGTCCTGTCCCGAACTCGGGATGACGCCGCTGGTGAGGCTTTCGATAAGGTTGCGAAAATGCTGGAACTCGGTTATCCAGGCGGGCCGATAATTGAGAAACTTGCGGCCGAGGGCGATGCGAGCCATGTCCGGTTTCCGCAGGCCAAGATATCCGACGGCCGACCAGATCTTAGCTTTAGTGGATTGAAAACTGCCGTAGCACGGTATATCCGGGAAAACGAGGTCGAACCACACTCGAACGGCAATTGTCATTCTCAAGAGATCAAAGATGTTGCTGCGAGTTTCCAGGCAGCTGTCATTGCGGCTCTGGTAGGCACGCTTGAAAAACTGGCCGGTATCACTAAGCCGAAAACTCTGATCGTTGCCGGCGGGGTCGCTTGCAATCTAGCCTTGAAAGATGCCGCACAATCCGTGGCTCGACGCCTTGGCCTTCCTGTCTATTTTCCATCAAAACATCTTTCGACCGACAATGCGGCGATGATCGCTGCCGCCGGTCATTTTCATTTGACATCCGGCACCCAAGGAGAATTAGCGATGACGGCCGATGTGTCGTTACGTTTACAAAATATTGACGTCGATTCTGCTCTTGATCGAAAAGCCCGGTATCGAACTTGAGCCAATTGCAGCCGCTCGGAAGACGCATTATACTTGAATTAGTTTTAACGAAGTTGAACTCTTGACCGATCTGATAAGCCCTAACCGCTACAGCCTTAAGTCTGCTATGTGAATCTGATTCGCTTGGACGCCGTTAACAAGGGGAGAATATGAAAAGAACTATTTGTGCCGTATTTCTGGCCGCATTGCTTGTGCTTTCTATCGCAACGGGCTATGCCCAAACCATCGTGCTACAGCCGTACCTAACAGGATTGTCCTCGCCAGTGCTGATTGTAAATGCGAATGATGGATCAAACCGGATGTTCGTCGTACAGCAACGCGGGCTGATCCGGGTCGTGCAGCCGGGATCGACTACTCCGACCACGTTCCTGAATCTTGCGTCGGTCGTAAGCCAGAGCGGCAGCGAACGCGGACTGCTCGGTCTCGCATTTCATCCACAATACGCGTCCAACCGACGTTTTTTTGTTTACTACACTCGACTGGCTGACGGTGCGATCGAGATCGCCGAGTACGAAACTTCACCGGGGGACCCAAACGTCGCTCTTCAGCCCCCGGTTCGCGTGGTTATTACGATACCGCATTCGTCTAATACAAATCACAACGGCGGGACCGTTGCATTCGGACCTGATGGTTATCTCTACGCCGGCCCGGGCGATGGAGGCAGCGGCAATGATCCCCCGAACAACGCCCAGAACATCAATCAGTTGCTCGGCAAGATCATACGACTCGATATTGACAACATTCCGATGGGTCAAACCTACGGTATTCCGCCGACCAATCCGTTCGTCGGGGTGGCTGGTGCCGATGAAATTTATGTTGTCGGCATGCGAAATCCATACCGCTTTTCTTTTGACCGGGGTGGAACGAACGAGCTCTGGTGTGCCGATGTCGGCCAGGGTTCGCTTGAGGAAGTGGACATCATCACTCTCGGCGGCAATTATGGTTGGCGTGCCTACGAGGGCACAAATTGCACAGGTTTGAACCCTGAACAATGTGCCGGCGGTGCCAATCCAATCATACATACCCCACCTATCTTTCAGTACGGCCATACGTCGGGTCGGTGCTCGATAACTGGCGGCTATATTTATCGTGGAAGTATGAGCACACTCCCACTGGGCTCGTATATATATGGGGATTATTGTACTGGCGAAATATTCCTGTGGAACAACAACGCACAAACGTTGATGCTCGACACGTTCCGAAACATATCGGCTTTTGGCGAGGACGAATCAGGCGAACTGTACGTAGTCGGGCTCGGTGGCACGGTAGATCGGGTGGGCACGCCGTCGCCAACTGCAACTCCTACACCCACACCGACCGCTACGCCCACTGCAACACCAACGGCCACCCCGACATCAACTCCGACCGCGACGCCGACCACGACGCCGACGGCAACGCCAACCGCAACCCCAACCGCAACGCCAACCGCTACACCCACCGCGACTCCGACCGCTACCCCAACGGCAACTCCGACTGCGACGCCAACCGCGACCCCTACGCCTGAAGGCTTCGAGGGTGACCTCTCACCTCGTCCGCTGGGCGATAATGCCGTGAATTCGACCGATGTGATCCAATCGCGAAGATTTGCGACCGGGCTCGACTCACCGACCGTTGGGACAAATGAGGCTCAGAGAGCTGATTGTGCTCCTCTTGGGTCCAATGGCGACGGTCTGATCAACGCGGCGGATGTGATTCAGACACGAAGGTTTGCAACGGGACTTGACCCGCTTACACCGACGGGCGGCCCGACCGGACAATTCGTCTCGTCGATGGACAATGGTCAGTCGCTTTTCGGAGAATTCTACGCATATCTTTTCGGACGAACAATGGAAGTTGGTTCGGTCGAGGGGGAGAGTGGTTCACGAGTAACCGTGTCGGTCAACATGACGCCGCTCGGCGGCGAGACTGCGATGAGTTTCACGCTGGAGTACGATCCTATGCGATTGGCCGATCCGGTGGTTTCTCTGGGCGTCGATCTACCAAAAGGTGCAGTCTTGACCGTGAATGTGAATGAGGCTGAGCAGGGCAGGATCGGGGTACTGATCGATCTACCGAATCAATTGGCATCATCGATCAAACCGAATGAGATACTGAGCGTGAACTTCGAGGTGCCCATTCGGGTTGTATCCGGCCCGACGCCCCTCCGTATTTCGAGTGCGGTAGCTGGTCAGGCAACCGCAGATGTCCATGGGAATCTACTTTCAACACGGTATCTGGATGGCAACGTCGAGATCTTTCGCATCGCCAACGGGATCCGCTACTAATTCATAACGGCTCGGGCGAGCGTAAAAACATCTACCGTTTTTGCGCCGCCCGCTTTCAGCACCTGTGCACATACCGAACTTGTCGAGCCAGACGTAAACACATCGTCAACCAATAGGATATTCTTCCCTTCGATCAACCGACGCCTTCGAAGCTCAAAGGCATTCACAACAGTCAATTCCCGGCGACGCCTGTCCATCCCGGCACGATGCATTTGAGTGTGAGTCGTTCTGGCAAGGCTAACCGCATCGATCTCGATCGAACAGAATCGCGAAACAACCTTTGCGATGATCTCAGCCTGATTGAAACCACGTTCCCAAAAACGCTGTTTCGACAAAGGTACGGGGACGACCAAGTCGATATTGATTTCGTTTAGCCGTTTTACGCAGGCACCCAATTCTTCAGACAGTCGATGCGGTATGACCGGAGCAGTCTTTAGCCGCACGATCGATGCTGCAAGAGCTTTTTCATAGACGCCGACCGCGTATGCTCGTTCGTAGTGCTGTTCGTCACATTGATGGCGAGAAACCGCGGTCGTTGAGGGTCTGGAAGCAAAAAAAGCTCCGCATTTTATGCAGAGCATTTCCGATCCGGTAAAGATAGTTGTGTTTGCCCAACAGGTTTCGCAGGCAACACCGCAATCAGTGCTTTCAACTTCGCGGCCGCAGACCCTGCATTCGACCGGAAATACTAACGACATTACCAAGTCTCGTACGCCAGCCACCATTTGCTTGATCAATCTTCGTCGAGAAGACCTTTTTCGAGTAATTCCTGACAGTCAAGGCAGAAGCGTGCCCACGGGATCGCGGCAAGACGTTTCGGATTAATGTCTTTCTCACAGTTTAGGCAAGTGCCGTATTCTTCGTCGTCTATTCGAAACAATGCCTCGTCGATAAGCGTCAACTGCCGGCTCTCGTTCTCAGATACGGCAAGCTGAACGTTCTTTGAATAGTTGCGGACGGCAAGATCGACTGGATCGGGGGTTTCCGAATCGTCGACCGATAGGTCGCTACCCTTTAACTTAAGGATCAAGAGGTCCCTTTCTGCGAGAAGCTTTTCCTTGGTTTCTTTTAAGATCTTTTTATTCATTTCTGATAGGGGAACCCCTTAATTATTGTATAAGCTCTGTATAATTGCTCCATCACTATCACCCGAGCCATCTCATGGGTAAAAGTGAGAAACGATAAGGATAACCTAAAGTCAGCCCGTTCGGCAACCTCGTGTGAGACACCTTCTGCACCGCCGATAACGAAGGCTATTTCCTTCCGGCCGGTGTTCTGCCATTTCTCGATCTCCTTTGCCAATTCGTGGGACGAAATGCCTCGCCCTTTCACATCGAGCAGACAGACAAAGGAGCTTTGATTCACCTTCTCGAGGATTCGGTTGCCCTCTGTTTCTTTTCCCTCATGAGCACGCGCATCACGGACCTCGACGACCTCGCACTTTACAAAATGCGAAAGACGCTGCAGATACTCGTTCTGCAGCGCCAGCCACTTGTCATCTTTGGTCTTTCCGACCCAAATAAAGCGAAATTTCATCAGATATCTTTCGGCAGCTCAACCGGCCTCGCGTCGCGCCACAGCCGGGCGAGATCATAGAATTCGCGTGATTCCTGGTTAAAGATATGCACGACAAAATCACCATAGTCGAGCAGCAGCCATTCAGCAGAACTATATCCCTCGACCCTCACCGGCCGCGCTTTCATCTGCTTCTTGAGCTGCTCATTTATCTCGTCCGCGATCGCCTGCACCTGCCGCTGATTGGTACCGCTGCAGATAACAAAATACTCGGTAAAGCTGGCTATGCTCCGCAGATCGAGAGCGACCATGTCAATGGCCTTCTTGTCGGACGCACATTGGATGGCCAGCCGTACATCCGGGTCTAGTTCTGAAAAGGGCGTGGGCGTCTCGGCTATTTCTATTTTGACCGCTTCGCGTTGGAGCGATCTCTCTTGCGTTTCTTCCATCTAGCTATAAATCTGATATTTTTCGACGTATTTTGCAACCTCGCCCGGCACATCATCCCGCCAGGACGCATCACCAGTCACGATCTTATGCCTGATCTGGGTCGCGGAAACATCAACCCGCACCGCGTTCGAAACGAATATCGAGCGACCACGATCATTCTCAAACCCTCGTCCGCTACGGAGATCAACGATCCGATCACGTATTGCGTCCGTCACGTGATCGAAACCGATCTCGTAGCCCGGCCGCGTCACGACGATGTGATTCGTGAGGCCCAAAACCGTCTCCCATTCACGCCATGTGGTGATCTCTTCCCAGGAATCGGCTCCCATTACGAAGAAAATATCTTCATTCGAACGCTCGGCGGTCAGCTGTCCTAGCGTCTCGACCGAATAGGGCCGTTCCGGCGCCTCGATCTCGATCCGGGAAACCGTCATCTTCGGCTCGTCCTGTGTGACGAGGCAGAGCATTGCATAACGATCGTAGGCTGACGTGGGCTGCTTTCGGGTCTTATGAGGTGCATGAAACGCGGGCACGAAAATAAACTCATCGAAATCGAATTGCTTCAACAACGCATGAGCGATCGCGATGTGCCCCCGATGCGGCGGATCAAAACTGCCGCCATAATATGCAACGCGCTTTTTCATTCGCAGACGTGCGAGAGCTATCCGGCTGCCTCCGACGCCATTTCCGTCAATCGATCCGACAGTGCATCGACCAAGGCCTTCACGCCATCATTTGTGACCGCTGAGATCGCAAAAAACTCCTTCTTGTCTTTTTTCGCACGCTTTTTGATCGATTCCAGACGTTCCGGTTCATCAAGAGCGTCTATTTTCGTTGCGACAACTATCTGAGGACGCTTAGCAATTTCAGGATCGTAGTTAGCAAGCTCACGATTGATGATCTCGTAGTCCGAAACCGGATCGCGCCCGGACAGCGACGACACGTCGACAAGATGAAGTATGAATTTCGTCCGCTCAACATGCCTGAGAAATCTATGCCCAAGCCCAGCACCTTCGCTCGCTCCTTCGATCAAGCCCGGGATGTCAGCGACCACGAATGTGCGAAAATCGCCCATATCGACGACGCCGAGATTCGGTTCCAGCGTCGTAAACGGATAATCTGCGATCTTTGGCTTAGCTGCCGAGATCACCGAGATCAAGGTTGACTTCCCTGCGTTTGGAAAACCAACGAGGCCAACATCGGCGATGAGTTTTAGTTCGAGCTGTAGCTCTTTTTCTTGGCCAGGCCGTCCGTTGTAATGATATTTCGGGGCCTGTCGCGTAGGCGTCGCAAAATGCGAGTTCCCCCATCCGCCCTTGCCGCCCTTTGCCGCACGATACCTCTGCCCAGCCTCGGTAAAGTCGTAAAGCAGTTCATTCGATTCGGGATCGAACACCTGAGTCCCGACCGGCACTTTTATGATCACGTCGCCGCCGTCCCTGCCAAAGCGGTTCGAACCTTCGCCATGACGGCCGCGTTCGGCCTTGTGTTCCGGATTAAAGCGAAGATGAAGCAGCGTGTTCAGCCCCTCGGTCGACTCGACCCAAACGCTGCCGCCCACACCACCGTCGCCGCCCGAAGGCCCGCCGCGGGGAATGAATTTCTCACGCCGAAAAGCCGTCACGCCGTCACCGCCGTCACCCGCCTTTACCCTAATTTTTACGCGATCAAGAAACATTCTAAATTTTAGATTCTAGGATTTGGATCGTCGATTAGCAATATGGCGATCCCGTTAGGATCTTCGGCGTCAAACATATCGCGTTCTAAACAAACAAAAGCGCCGGTCCGATCGCTCGTTCCGACGCTTTTATTTTCTTTTCCCACCGCCGAGGCGGTCGTCAAAGGGTTGGTGGCTCTCGCATGTACACGTTCGAACCACCGATTTTGTATTCCGAGGACACTCTGCGGGGAGCTGTCTCCGGTCAGCATCCAATTTGAACGAATCCAAGCTGTTGTACTCGAAAGCACGATGCCGTTAGGTTTTTGTTGTGGTGGCTTTTCCTCCACCGCCGGTTACGTTCCCGGCAACGAGGCTTGCGTCCGAAGACTCAAGCGGCGTGGCTCCCGTATGGCTGATCATTTCCATTGGGCGTTCTGCGTTTTTATCCGCACAACTCAGATCGTTTCTCTCGTCCCGATCCTAGCAAGCCTTTCGGCTTCGGCTCCGAGCGTACCAGGCAGCGGCTTTCCGCTCCTTCTGCCCTCGAACGGTCACGTCACCGCGTCCGTTCCACCTCTCGGTACCGGTCAAAACCCCCGTAGCGATCTCGACTGTGTAACCATCTTACACCCGTTATTTTCAATGTCAAGTAGAAAATACTTTAACTATTACCCAATAAACACGGGCACTCTGTGCAAAACCTGTGGAAAACAATGTGGGAAAATTGTGTACAGAAATGTGGAAAATCCGGCAAGTCAAATCGCTGCAAGGATAACAGACTTCACCTTATTTTCACCGTTGGAACGACGTTGTCGAGATGGCGAAAAAGTCCTTTGAAAAAAAACTTTCGCAGACTCACAATTCGTTAAAATTCGCCACGAAATCGTCAAATTGCGCCTTGATCTGATCAATATTTGTACTAGTTTCTTACTCCGATTCGACAACTCGGCTGACCTGGCGGGCAAAATCAGCTGGATCGATCGCGGGATATTTGTAGAGGAGCGGTTCGATCTGAGCAAAGATATCGGTCAATTTCCCGCGTTCGACGAGACCTGAAGCTATCATTGCCTCCACGTCGAGAATGTCCTGGTCATGGCCACGCTCGATCTTTGAAAGAACTTGACCGTACGGATCATAGTGAAAAAAACTCACACTGCCCTCGCGGCCGATATATCGACACCGATCCTGCCATCCCGGGATCGCCGGAATAAAATCGGACGGAGAAGCCAACTCCACGTTGATCTCGAGGCTCTCCTTTATCGCAGGGATCGCCCTATACAATTCGTCGAGTTCCGGATCGAACTTTAGATTGATACCGATTGTTGAGTCGCGCCAACCCATCAAAACGGCGGTCGTCCCACCCGTGAAGAAAACGCGGCACTCCGAGCGAGCTGCTCGTCCAAAAGCTCGCATGAATTCGTTGATCCTGTTCAGGTTCGCTGATTCTCGCATTGGGCCGCTCGTTCAAAGCTTACGAGTCTCCGGATAAGTGCATTGTAACGGGAATGGGCCGCATCGGGGTTCTTTGATCGCAGCACCTCGTAAAGTCGGTGTTCGGGCGAAGATATCGTTTGTGGCGGAACCGTGATGCCGCTGCTGCGAAGGCGTGGGGCACCGATCGACACCAGAAGGGCCGGGATCGTCTCGAGACCCCTTTTCAGGTCGGCAATGCCCGCATTGATCATTTCTTCACCCGGTTTCATCGTTGGTAGGTTAACCGACTAGCCAAAGAAAAAGCACACGCCGATGACGTGTGCTCTCGCAAAACTTATTGACGGCCTATCTAGGCAGCGACCGGTTCCTTTGGTGCAAGTTCAGCCGCACCTTCTGTATAGACGCTGATGAACTTGCCTCGCCGGCCCTTGTCTTCAAATTTAACAATGCCCTCGATCAGCGAGAACAGCGTGTCGTCCTTGCCCTTACCGACGTTGTTGCCCGGCTTCCACTTGGTGCCGCGTTGGCGTGCAATGATATTGCCGCCCAGCACATGCTGGCCGCCAAATTTCTTAAGCCCGAGCCGCTGAGCATTTGAGTCGCGGCCGTTTCGTGATGATCCTACACCTTTCTTATGTGCCATTTTCGATTTCGGATTTGGGATTTTGGATTTTGGATCTTAGATCCGCACTCCGCATTCCGCATTCCGCACTCCCTAGTCGATCTTGATCTCTGTAAATCCTTGCCTGTGACCCTGCTTGCGTTTGTACTGCTTACGACGCTTCTTCTTAAAGACGATGATCTTATCGCTCTTGCCATGGCTGACTACGGTCGCCTTGACCGTTCCTGCCGCAACGGCGCCTTCGGTCAGAAGAGTGTCGATATCGACCTTTTTCCCGGCCTCGGCGGCGATCGTAGGCACACGAAGAGTCTGCCCACTCTCAACCGCAAATTGCTTACCGCCTGTTTTGATAATTGCGTAACTCATTATTGTGTTCGCTCCTGTCGACACGGCACGGATTTCTCCACCAGTCGAAAAACTCAGATTATACGTAAATACCCCCGTGCGGTCAACTCAAGAACGGCCTAATCGCCCTCGATCGTGAATTCCATCCGAATGTCTGCCCGCGCGTACAGCGAATTTGGATCTCCGGGCACCTCGACAAAACCATGCTTTCGATAAAGCGTGAGTGCCGGCATGAGCTTAGTGTGCGATTCGAGGAATATCACTCGGGCTCTCTCATCCCGGGCATATTCAATACAGCGGATCATGAGTTTATCGCCGATCCCCATACCCTGAAAATCAGGCGATACGGCCATTTTGGTGAGTTCCAGAAGGCCTTCCGATGCCGGGATCATCGCCACTGTTCCCGCTGCCACCCCCGCGACAACAGCCATAAATATCTGCCCGCCGGGCTCGATCACAAACTTGTGCGGATCATCGAGTATCTGGCTATCGTGCTTTTCGACGGCAAAGTATTTCTCGATCCATTCGTAATTCAACCGGGCAAAATCGGCCGCAAATGCGTCGTTAAAATTAACGATGTCGACCTCTCCACTCTCCATTCTGCGCTCTCAGGTCTACCCTTTTACTTGAACCATCCTTCCATCACCGAATCACCCAAAAGGATCGTCTGATCGCGTTCTGGACCGGTCGATATGAGGCCGATCTCGACGCCGATCTGATCGGATAAAAAGCGTACATATGCTTGCGCTTTCTCGGGTAGTTTGTCGAAGTCCGTCGTCCCGACGGTGTCGCTCATCCATCCTGGCAGCGTTTCGTAAACTGGCTTGATGGCACGCAACTCAGACGAGACGGCGGGAAACGTGTCGATCCGTTTGCCGTCGATCTCGTAACCGACACAGACCTTGATCTCCTCGAGAGCATCGAGCACGTCGAGCTTTGTGAGGGCGACGGAGTCAAATCCGTTCAGCTCGGCCGCGTAGCGTGTCGCCACCGCATCAAACCATCCGCAGCGGCGCGGCCGCTTTGTCACCGAGCCGTATTCATTACCGCGTTGACGGATGAGGTTCGCCACATCTTCTTCCGCATCAAGCATTTCCGTCGGAAACGGCCCTTCGCCGACGCGTGTCGCGTATGTACGAACGATGCCGAGCACGCCCGTGATGTGATGCGGCGGAATGCCCGCTCCGACGGACGCACCGCCGGCCGTCGGGTTTGACGACGTTACGTACGGATACGTTCCATGATCGACATCGAGCAGCGTAGCTTGGGCACCTTCGAGCAGGATTTTCTTGTTCGATTTGCGGGCCTCGGCGAGAAAATGTGAAGTTTCGCAGACAAACGGCCGCAGTCGTTCGACGAGCGGCGAGATCTCCTCAAGAATTTCGTCGGCACGCAGCGGCTGCTGGCCAAAGAGGGCGATGATGCGGTTGGCTTCTTCGAGATTTCGCTCGACGCGAAGCTTTAATATCTCCGGCGACATCGCGTCAGCCACGCGGATCCCCCGCCGTCCCGCCTTGTCCTCATACGCCGGCCCGATCCCGCGGAGCGTTGTCCCGATCTTCTCGTTCCCAAGCCGCTCTTCAGAGGTGTGATCGAGAGCCTTGTGATAGGGCATTATTAGATGAGCCCGCGAGGAAACCTTGAGACGTTCGGGCGTGACAGAAATTCCCTTCTCCGCGATTTGATCGACCTCTTCGAAAAACGCTTTCGGGTCGATGACCATCCCGTTGCCGAGTACACAGGTCTTGTCCTCGTGGATGATCCACGACGGCAACAGCCTCAAAACAAAGGCTTTATCGCCCACATAGACGCTGTGCCCAGCGTTATGCCCGCCCTGATACCGCGACACGACATCAAACCGATCCGCCAAAAGGTCAACGACCTTCCCTTTTCCTTCATCGCCCCACTGAGCTCCGATTATTACAATGATCATGATTAGCTACAAATAATTGATAATTGACAGTTGATAATGGATACTTCAGATTCGATTCCTTGAGTCTTTTGCAGTTTTGATCGCGGAGGTTAACATCCTGACGAGCTCCAAACATTCCGCAAGCAACGACTCTGCCTGATCGGCCGTGATGTATTCCGCATCGCGAAGAAGACAAAGCCAATATTCGGTTTCTACCGCTTCTTTGAGCGCAATCGACAGTTTGCTAATGAAGTCCGCTCGCGACTGAGCCTGATTCGCCTCAGCCACATTGGCCCCGATCGAAGTACCCGAACGAAGTAGTTGCTTGGACAGTACAAATTCCTTTTTCTCAGACGCAAGATATTTGTACGCTTTGACGATCCTCAAAGCAAACGAATACGACTTTGATCGCAATGGATTCTCTTTCCATTGTCCCTTATCCATTGTCAATTATCCATTTTTCATCCCAGCGTCCAATCATAAAGTTCCACGTAATTCCTCGCCGCATTCTCCCACGAATTATCTATCGCCATGCCGTTTCGCTGAATTTGCGCCCACGCTTTTTTATCTTCGTAAGCAAAACGTGCCTCGTAGATCTTTTCGAGCAGTTTGTCGGCCCGAAATGGTCCAAATTTGAATCCGTTCCCCGTCTTAGTCACCGTGTCCCAATTCTGCACCGTGTCATCAAGTCCGCCGACGGCACGAACGATCGGCACCGTCCCGTATCTCAGTGAATACATTTGATTTAGCCCGCACGGCTCAAACTTTGACGGCATCAGGAACATATCCGCACCTGCCTCGATCAAATGGGCCAGCTCCTCATTATAGCCAATATAGACGCCGACCCGCGAGGGCGAATAATCGCGAAGTGCCTGCAGAAACTTCTCAGAATCTTTCTCGCCCGAACCAAGTGCGATAAAAAAGCCGCCAGCCGCTAAAATATCGCCCGCTCCCTGGCGAATAAGTTCGACGCCTTTCTGCGACGTCAGCCGTGTCACGCTGGCAAAGATCGGCCGGTCAAGCTCCTGAGGCAGGCTGAATTGATCGAGCAGGGCACGTTTGCATTCACGCTTTCCCGACATGTCATCGATCGAGAAATGTGCTGGCAGCTCGGGGTCGGTTTCGGGGTTCCAGACCTCGTAATCAACACCGTTGGTGATGCCGATCAGGCGGTTCGCGCGCTGCCGAGTCAACCAGTCGAGGCCATAGCCGTTCTCACCGGTCTGTATCTCGTGAGAATAGCGTTTCGAGACGGTCGAAAGCGTGTCAGAAACTTCAAGTCCTGCTTTCATTGCCGACGCGTAACCATTGAAATTAAAGCTATTTCGAGCAAACGTTGAAGTAAAACCTAAAGCCGGCAATTCCCCCATTCCAAAACCGCCCTGATAGGCCATATTGTGGATCGAAAAGACCGTCCGTGTACGCCGCCAATAAGGCTCGTGACGCCGCCGCGACGCCAATTCGACCGCCGCAAAACCGCAGTGCCAATCGTTCAAATGGACGATGTCCGGAGCCGTCCCGATACGTTCGAGCAGAGCCAACGCAGCATGATTAAAGAACGCAAAACGCTCGTAATCTTCTGTGTAACCGTAAATGGAATCGCGGTGAAAGAGCGATGGAGCATCGATCAGAAATGTCGGCGACCCGTTCGCCTCGCTATAGAACGCCTTTGCCCGATATGGCTGCCCTCGCCACGTGACCCAGAGGTCATCGATCGCCATCTCCCACAGATACTCACCCTTGGTCTGCCAGTAACATGGAGTGATCAACAACGAATCGATGCCTACCTGCTTCAGCGCCTTCGGCAGAGCCCCGGCGACATCACCAAGCCCGCCGGTCTTAGAATATGGAACAGCCTCGGCTGAAATTACAGCTACGCGCAATTTGATCGTTTCCTATGCAAAAGATGCCTTTTATCTTGAATAACACCTGATTTTAACAAGAGAAGCTGAAACCGTCCATTTGAAGACCATACGTCGGTGGCTGAATTCCTTGACTTTTTATGCAAAATGAAAAAGATTAGGTGTTGTAAAGTAGTATCCATCCACATCTAGCGATGTTCGCCATTGGTCAAATTATTGGTCCTTACGTGCTTGTCAGAAAACTTGGCAGGGGCGGTTTTGGCGAAGTTTGGCTTGCGGAAAAGCGAACTGAGTTGGTTACTCTGAGAGTAGCCGTCAAGTTACCGCTGGATCCTAACGTCGACCTCAAGACGATCAGAAACGAGGCGATGCTTTGGGAGAAAGCAAGCGGCCATCCGAACGTTCTGCCTATCATCGACGCCGATATATATGACGGGCAGGTCGTCATCGCCAGCGAATTTGCCGATGGTGGTTCATTGGACAGGTGGATGAAGGCGAACGGCGGCAAAGCCCCGTCCGTCAAAAAAGCACTGGAAATAATGGATGGCATCTTGGGCGGACTCGTTCATCTGCATTCGCACAAGATCACCCATCGTGACTTGAAGCCGAACAATATTTTGCTGCATCGAAATATCCCCCGAATAACCGACTTTGGCGTCTCTCGGATCGTAGAACATAGCTCGCACGGGACTGAATCGCTCGGCACGCCGATATATATGTCGCCCGAAGCGTTTCAAAAAAGCATGTCGCCCAAGACCGATATCTGGTCCGCCGGTGTGGTGCTTTATGAATTGGTCTCCGGATACCTTCCTTTTCATGATGAGGATGTGTTTGCCTTGATGGATGCGATCCGAATGTCGGAGCCTCGGCCGCTCCCCGAGGATACTCCCAATTTTTTGCATGAGTTTATAAAGAGGTCTTTGGAAAAGGACCCGAAAGTCAGATTTCAGACCGCTCGGGAGATGAGAGCGATCTTGTCGAAATTTTCGCCCGATCATGGGCCTGATCATGTGAGTGAGGTTGCCTTGTCATCTGAGTGCCCAACAGATCGGGGGCTGGACGGATCCAGCTTATCATTGATCGAATCCGAAACAGTACCGCTCGCCTTGGCCCGCGATAGGACCGATTCGGTCGAAACCAGAAAACAAGCGCCCAGCGTCAACGGCATTCCGTCGCGACGCCTGATCGCCGTCGGATTAGCACCCCTGGCGGTCCTGGCCATCGGTGCCGCCTTTTTGTGGCTACAGCCGCGGGCGGTAGAACCCGTTGAGATCCAGTCTAATAAGGCGGAGAACGCGTCAACACCAGACGCGACGATTAATCGGCAGTTGACCGAGGCGGTGAACGAGCAAAGGATTGATGATCCGGTCAAGACGCCCGATCGGACGCCCTCGTCAAGTACCCCGATCGTGACAAGGCCGAAGAAGGTGATCAGCTATCCGAAGCCAGTGCAGACCAAAACACCAAAACGGAAAGTAACACTGGAAGACCTGATCAAAGACGGCAGCAAGAAGAATTGACGATCTCTCCTCTCGTCGGGCCAATTCGTGAGACGTCCGGCCGATAACTATGTGCCTTGAACTGAAATGAGCAAAATACCCTCTGCCAAACGAGGCCTGATCCTTGTTGTCTGCACCGTCGCCATTCTGATGGCCGCCGGCGATCATTGGCAACGCGCTGAGATGCAGCAAGAGCGCCTTAAGTTCCCTGAGATCTTGGCCGCTCTTTCGTCGGACCTTGTTCCGCTCTCGACAAGAAACGAGATACTTATTGACGGTATTCGAACCCGAGGCGTCGATTTTGTCCTGACGATCGAGTACGAGAAAACGCTCCGCGAAAAAGGGGCGAGCGAGGAATTGATCGCACTGATCAGGCAATTGGCACCGAAGCCCTTGTCGACACCGTTGGTCCCAACACCGACACCGACACCGACACCGACGCCCAGCCCTACGCCCTCGCCGCAAGCTACGCCCGCTCCTACTCCAACTCCCTTGTCGCTGGCTGAGCTCGAAAAGATCCGGCTCATTCCCTATCGAAAGGGAGACAAGTGGGGCTATTGCGACACATCTGGTGTCATACGGATTCCACCGACTTTCGATTTGATCAGCCGTTTTGTTGACGGTCTGGCGACGGTGCAGCTCCGCAACAAAGGCGGCTACATCAATAAGGCGGGCGAAACGATCGTCCCCATTGAATATGACTTTCTTATGGGTTATTCCGAAGGCCTGGCTTCTGTTCGAAACGGAGGCAAGAGTGGTTATGTCGACCACCAAGGCAGATTAGCAATTCCTTTAGTATATGATGACGCTCGGCCATTTTCAGACGGCCTCGCGATGGTCCGCTCAGATTCACGCTACGGCTTTATCGATAAGAAAGGCGAGATGGTGGTGAACCCGTCATATATCGAAGTCACCCCTTTTAGTGGTGGAATTGCAAAAGCACGTCGTAACGGTAAATGGGGATTGATCGATCTGTCCGGAAAAGAAATATCAGAATTTATTTTTAGTGACATTCCTTGGATCAATGACGGAGTCGCACTTGTTAACTTGAATGGTAAATTCGGATTCATCGACAAAACCGGGAAAAAGATCGCCGCTATAAAATATGATCAGATCGGTCAGTTTTTCGAGGGGCTCGCTGTTATGCGCATCGGAAATAAGGTGGGTTTTGTGGATATCACAGGTTCTGAGGCGATTCGTCCTAAATACGACGCCGCAGATATGTTCTCGGATGGGCTCGCGAGGGTTCGGGTGGGGGCCAAATGGGGCTATATCGATCGAACAGGCACGCGGGTGATCCCGCTGAAATTTGATATGGCGAGCAACTTTTCAGAAAAGCTCGCCCTTGTTCAACAATTCCAAAAAGATGGAAAGAACCCAAAGTTCTTTATTGATCGTGAAGGAAAGCAGGCCACTCCGGAATTAAATTACACGATCATCTCTGGCTTTTCAGAAGGACTGGCATTGATCCAGCAAACCGACACAACCACAAACTTCGGTTACATCGACACCACTGGCAAGGAAATCATTGCACCGTACTACGATGGTGCTGGCCCATTCATCGATGGATTAGCAGTCGTTAGTCTGAGGGGCAAATTCGGATTCGTGGACAAGACTGGTAAAGAGATACCGCTGAAATATGACAAAGTCTTCGACTTTGTCGATGGGCTGGCAGTCGTGGAAATAGGTGGAAAGCGTTTCTTCATCGATCGACAAGGCACTGAGTATTACGAACCTTAAATTGGTGATTTGTTAGCGGATCGCAAAAACGAATTCCAATACCTTAATGTGCGGCGCCGGTTTTCCGTTCTTGTAAAGCGGGCTGAACTTAAATTGCATTGCCGCCCAGATGGCCGAGGGACGCAACAGGGGATGCCCCGAAAGAGCCTCCGCGGCGATCACATTCCCCTGCTCATCGATCTTCATTTGCACCCGAACGGTACCGGAAATATGTGCTGCCCTAGCTGCGTCAGTGTATGGAGATTTAACTCGTCTGATAATTTGTCCACCAGACTGATTTATCATGGACATTTGCTCTGAATCTCGTTGATTTCCCCGCCACATAAATACGATCTCGGACACGACTCCCTTCTCGTCCGCTAACGCACAATTCAAGTCCATTTCTTTGAGCGTGGTCTTGTATTTTCGCTTTGCGACCTTTAATTCGTAATGCCCCTCGGTTAATCCCTTAAAGATCGGATCGCCACTGTTGAATTCCGACTTGACCGTCTTTTTCGTCGCGTTGTCGACAAACGATGCGGTGGCATCTCCTATCGGGGTTTCGATCACATCATCAGATTTCGGGTTCTCAATGACCTCCAGTTTGAGGTCACATGTACGCGCTTGAGCAAATATACCGGCCGCCAGGAATAATATCGTCACAAGTCCAACAACTGGCCCGGCGACAAACTTGCAATGTGTCCTATTGATTTCTTTCATTCGGCTCAAAGGTCTGACGAAAATATTGAACTAATTTGATCGCATAGCAGCCGACAATTCCCGCATAGCCCGTTCGAATTCTTTTGAAGTTTTGGGCATAAAAACCCGCCCACCCGTAGACTTCGCTAGTCGGTCAGTTACCTTAGATTTCGTGAGCTTATGAAAAATTGAAAATACAAAGACCCTGATTTGATTGTTTCTCAAATACCCGGTCAGACTCTCTTCCTTTGTACGGCTACTCATTTCGCCACCGTCTGTGATCAAGATCAGAACTCGGGGTCCTTGGCGCTCGCTGGCCACCAAATGCTTTGCTGCAAACATTAAGGCATCAAGCATCGCCGTTTGCCCCCCTTCGATAAAGAACTCGTCGACTTTCGACTTCAGGGCATTCTTGTCAGAGGTGAGATCTTGAATTAATCTGATTTTTTCGGAGCTCGTGAAGCGAATCAAAAACACCTCATCCTTTTCACTATTCGCGGTGATGATCCCATTTGCCGCCTTGGCCACATCTTCTATCTTTTCTCGCAATGAACCGGAATTATCTACAACTATCCCGTAACTCAGAGGAATGGGCCTGCCATTCGAATACCGGTCGCTGATGATCGGTACTATCTCATCCGGACTTCCTTTCCAAACGAATAC
>JBATDM010000065.1:0-24334 GCA_049663465.1 Pyrinomonadaceae bacterium | reverse complement strand
GTATCGGACCGTTTGGCCCGAGAAGATCGACCCGCGAGCGATCGTCACCCTCGTTGGTGGCACCGTCGGCGGCTACATAACGTTTGCCGGTGCCCATCGGCTGATCGATGCGGGAATTACCGGGCAGGAGAAGCTCGGTGAGGTCACGCGCGGAGCATATACGGGCATTTTGCTGACTGCTATAATTCGTTTCTGCCTGTTTCTCGCCGCATTTGGAGTTATCGCGGCTGGTTTCTTGCTTGATGACAAGAATCCGCCTGCCTCGGTGTTTCAAAATGCCGCTGGGACTGTCGGACTTCGCGTTTTTGGCGTGGTAATGTGGTCCGCCGCGATCACATCTGTCGTAGGTGCGGCATATACCTCAGTTTCATTTTTGAAAACCTTTCATTCATCGCTCGAACGCAAGAATAATTACATTGTGATCGCATTCATCGTCGTCTCGGCGGCCATTTTCCTTCTCGTTGGCAGCCCAGTACGCCTGCTTATCTTCGCCGGAACCGTCAACGGCTTCATCCTGCCCGTCGGCCTCTCACTTATCCTGGTCGCGTCACGAAAGTCCAAACTGCTGGGCGACTACAAGCATCCGCTCTGGATGCAGCTTGCCGGCTGGGCGGTTGTGTTGATCATGCTCGGTTTCAGTATTTCAACTGTCGCCGGGTTCTTTACATAATTTATTTCAAACCAAACCAATACTTTTTTGCATCGTATTAGATATTTCGCGCGTCTTTTATGTTGAGGTACTTTCGCAGTATGTTAAGACTGGTCTCGATCGCATCGCTCGTCCTGTTTGTTGTCTTTGCGTCTTTTGCTCAATCGGGCCGGCGGGCTACTCCGAGCGCGACGCCGATGGCTGTTGCGAGTGATGATCCGACGCAATATTCCGAGTCAAAACCCAGCTCCCGTCGAAATCGGCCCACTCCAGACCGACTCCTAAGGGCTACGAAGGATGCCGCCAACGCAGGTTCACCTGCGGAACCCGTCAGCGGATCGGGCGAGGATGAGGTCTTGAGGATTGAAACGAACCTTATCAATATCCCGGTCTCGGTTTTTGACCGTAACGGCCTATATATTCCGAATCTTCGACGGACGGATTTTAAGATCTTCGAAGATGGCATCGAACAAGCGATAGAGTATTTCGGCACGACCGACAAGCCATTTACGGTGGCCCTGGTCATTGACGTTAGTCCGTCAACTGCCTATAGGATCGAAGAGATCCGCGAATCGGCAAAGGCTTTTGTCGATCAGCTGAAATCTGAGGACAGTGTAATGGTCATAGACTTTGACCAGAACGTAAACGTTCGTACCAAGCCGACGCGAGATCGATCACGCATTTTCAAAGCGATCGACAAAGCAAATTTCGGAAACGGCACGTCCCTGTACAACGCCGTCGACGAGACCATTAGAAAGCAGTTTGGAAAGATCGAAGGACGAAAAGCAGTCGTTTTGTTTACCGATGGCGTGGATACGACGTCGCGCAGGAATAGCTACGACAGCACGCTCAATTATGCCGAAGAGACCGATTCGTTGATCTTCCCGATCTACTACAACACATTGCTGGACGCGCGCTTAACCGGCATTAATGGCGGGAATATTGGCGGAGGCGGCATCCTTGGCACTATCTTTGGCGGAGGTGGTGGACGCATCACGCCCGGAACGGCCGAAGAATACGCTCTCGGTCGCCGTTATCTCGAAGATCTCGCAGACGTGACCGGTGGCCGCGTCTTCCGTCCCGAATCAACTCCCGGTGGCTTGACGTCCGCTTTCGAAGGCATCGCGGAAGAGCTTCGGCGGCAATACAACCTCGGCTACATTCCCACCAAGGTCGGCAACCCCGGCCAGCGAAAAGAGATCCGCGTAAGAGTGAATCGCCCGAATCTCGTTCTCCGAACGCGCGATAGCTACATTGTAGGCTCTGAAAAGCCCACAAACTCATCCGACGATAAATTGTAGTTTTCCCCACTCGCTTAATTCTGTTTTCACGCGCCTTCGGCTATAATCTTCACGAATCAGTTAATTTCTTTAGCAAGGGAGGATTTTCCCTTTGCCTAATTGTCGAACATTAGTGTGGATCGCGGTCGTTGCCCGTGCTTTCCATATTTTTAGGCTCAAATCAGACCACTATGCTTAAATACATCTTCGTCGTTCTCGTCGTTTGTTCAACCGCATTTGTCTCAGCCGCTCAGACACCGCAGTCGGCGGCGAATGATCTGAATAGCATTTTCAAGCCTGTTAAATGGCGTTCGATCGGGCCGTTTCGCGGCGGACGTTCGGTCTCGTCGACCGGCGTGGTCGGCGACCCAAAAACATACTATATGGGTACGACCGGCGGCGGCGTGTGGAAGACCGACGACGCGGGCGCGAGCTGGCGAAACATCTCGGACGGCTATTTTAAGACCGGCTCGGTCGGAGCGATAGCCGTCGCCGAGAGCGACCCGAATGTGGTTTACGTCGGCATGGGCGAACATGCCGTCCGTGGTGTTATGACCAGTGGGGGCGATGGCGTTTACAAATCGACAGATGCCGGAAAGACCTGGAAAAAGATAGGCCTCGACGATACACAACATATTTCGCGCATCATAGTTGACCCGAAGAACCCAGACGTCGTTTTCGTCGCGGCCCAGGGATCTCTGTACAGCAGTTCACAGCAACGCGGCCTCTTCAAATCGAACGACGGCGGCACGACCTGGAAAAAAAACCTTTATGTCGACGACAAAACGGGCGCGGTCGAACTGTCGATGGATATGACCAACACGCGGATAATGTACGCCGCAATGTGGGAACACGGCCGACTACCATGGAAGGTCATCAGTGGCGGACCCGGCAGCGGTCTTTACAAATCAACTGACCGAGGCGAAACATGGGACAAATTGAAGGAAGGCTTGCCTGAGGAAATGGGCAAAATGGCGATCGCCGTCAGCCGCTCAAACCCCGACAAGGTTTATGCCCTGGTCGAAGGTGATTCGGAGAAGGACGCCGGCGGCCTATTCGTTTCCAATAATGGCGGCAAGAATTGGAGCCGCGTCTCCGCAGACAATCGCCTCACCCAACGGGCATGGTATTACATCGAGCTTTTTATCGACCCAAATAATGAGAACACCGTTTATGTTTTGAGCGCGTCCGCACTGCGTTCGGACGATGGCGGACGCTCGTGGTCCACTTTGTCGGGAACTCACGGCGATTATCACGACCTTTGGATCAATCCCGCCGACTCAAATAATTTTGTTATCTCAAATGACGGCGGAGCGGCGATCACGTTTAATCGAGGACGCATATTCACCCCACAGAGCACGATGCCAACCGCGCAGTTTTACCGCATCAATGTCGATAACCAGTTCCCTTACCGCATTTATGGCGGCCAGCAAGACAGCTCGACCGTTTCGATAGCAAGCCGCAATCTGTCGGGCGGCGGTATCGGATTTGATAGCTGGAACGCGTCTGCGGGCGGCGAAAGCGCATTTTTGGCGTTTAATCCGGATGACCCGCGATATGTCATGGGCGGCAGCTATCAGGGAACGATCGAGGTGCTCGACAATAAAGCAAACGCGACCACACAGGTTATGGCGGCGCCCATTCAATACCTCGGAATGGACGCCAAGGACATCAAATATCGATACAACTGGAACGCCCCGATCATATGGAGCAAACACGAACCGAACACCTTCTACCACGGCTCGCAATATCTGCTCAAGACCTCGGACATGGGCAAGACCTGGAAAGAAGTCTCGCCCGATCTGACCCGTAACGAAAAGGAAAAACAAGGCAAAGGCGGAGGCCCCTATACAAACGAAGCCGTTGGAGCCGAGAACTATGGCACGCTCGCCTACGTCATTGAGTCGACGCATGAAAAAGGCGTTATCTGGACCGGCAGCGATGACGGTTATGTTCAATTAACGCGAGACGGCGGTGCGACGTGGAAAAATGTTACGCCGCCGGGACTACAGGAATGCCTGATAAATGCGATCGAGATATCGCCGTTCGACAAAGCAACCGCCTACATCGCGACGACGCGATACAAATTCAACGACCATCGGCCCGGCTTGTACAAGACGACCGACTACGGAGCGACCTGGTCAAAGATCGACAACGGCATTCCAGCAAACGCGTTTACACGCGTCGTGCGTGAAGATGACGTTCGCAAAGATATGCTCTTTGCAGGGACCGAACTCGGGTTATATATTTCATGGAACGGCGGCGGCGACTGGTCGCCATTCCAACTCAATCTGCCAATCACACCGATCACGGATCTTCGCATTCACAGAGGAAATCTCATCGCCGCGACCTCGGGCCGGGCGTTTTGGGTTCTCGATGACCTTAGCCTCATCCGCCAGTACAAACGGGAAACGCCTGCATTCGCGGCCTTTCAGACAGTGCCAGCGTACCTGACGAACAGCAGCAGCGATCTCGACCGTACGGACGAGGATTTCACCGGTGCGAGCAGTTTTCGCGGCGTCAATCCGGCCAGCGGGGTTGTGATCTATTACAATTTGCCCGCGCTGAAAAAATCCGAAGATATCACGATGGATATCAAGGACTCGGCTGGAAATCTCGTTCACAGCTACTCATCAAAAGCTGACAGCAAATACCGGCGTTGGGACGGAGGGCCGCGCGGCGAACCAACGCTGCCAAAATCGAAAGGCCTCAATCGTTTCGTATGGAATATGCGTTACCCGACGATGCCCGGCATTCCCGGCGCGTATATCGAAGCCAGCTATGCGGGCCACAAAGCGATCCCCGGAAAATACACCATTACCGTTAAGCAAGGTTCGCAATCGGTCTCGACCGCCGCAGAGATACTTCCTAATCCTCTCTACCCGACCGACGCCGCAACGTATCGCGAGTATCACCAAACCATGTCTGCCATGGAGGCCGAAGTAACGACTATGCATCGCATGGTCAACGGTCTTTACGAAAAGCAGAAACAGCTAGATGGTTTAATTGGTTCTCTGCCGGCGGGTGCAAAGTACGCCGCGATCAAGACCGAAGGCGAAGCACTTGTCAAAAAAATGAAAGCTTGGGATGAAGATATGATCCAGCGCAAATCGACCGCTTATGACGATGTCGAGAATTTTCCAAACAAGTTCACGGCAAATTATCTTTTCCTGATAAACGCCACCGAAAGCGACATTCCGCGAGTCAATCAGCCAAATCTCGATCGGCTGAAAACTCTGACCGCGGAATGGGCCGCTCTTAAGGCCCGGGCCGATGGAATGCTGGCCAACGACATCCCCAAACTAAACAAAATGCTGTGGGATGCAGGGATCGGTGCTATTTGGAAGGACCAGTAGGCACGGCTTAGGGATTATTCTGAAGGTTGTCCGAAAAGTCCCTAAACTCGCTGAAAGCGATAAATTTGACAGCCAGGTGTTGAGCAATAGCGAAACGCCTGGTTTTCTGCAATTGCGAACACGACTCTGAAGGAGTCGAATTAAATCATTGATAATACGACGCTTACAGGGTCGAAATCATTTCGCAAAACGGCGGGTGTCATTCGCAAAGCCTCATTTTACCCGTCGCTATTAAATTCTTCCCTTGCAGGGAAAAGAAATTGTCTTTTCAGACAGCCTCGATTTTGACGGACTCCGAATGCGTTTTACCCTACAATGCGTCCAACTATGGGAGCCGTTTCATTTCGATCCGCTGAATGCCTTTTGGCAAGTTGGACTGAGCACCACCGTCAACTGAGAGTATTTCCTGCTCAAGTGTCTCGCCCCTCAGTTTCATTGTCGAGACCGACAGACCATCGCCCGACCTGACAGTTGAGATAAGGGCATCACCGATCGCCCTGACAGGGATCCGTACGCCGCTTCCTTCGTCAATATACAGATCAATATACAGATCATTGACGCCAGAACCTCGGCAGAGTTTATTGTCCTTTACGCTTGTCACCGAACCGCCCTCGGAAAAGGTGGTTTTCCATATCGAGCAAGCTCCGTCGGACGTTGGAATCGGCCCGATCTCCATCGTTACCTCGACAGGCGACACCCCGGCAACGGACGGAAAATTTGCGACAGTTCCCTTCCATTTACCTGCCCACTTGGCAACCATCAATTTCGGCTCAACCGGCTTCTTAAGGACGTATTTGTCATACCACGCCAGATACCGTTCGTAGCGATCACGTTGATAGCTCGGCCTGGAAATTCCGTGATTCTCATTCGGATAGATGATCAACTGCGTCTCGACGCCGAGGCTCTTGAGCGCTTGATACATCTGCTGGCTGCCCTGAATAGGCACGTTAAAGTCACGCTCGCCGCCCAGAAATAGCGTCGGCGTTTTTATCCGGTCAGCGTGTAGAAATGGGTATGAGATCTTCTGATACGTTTCCCACGCCTTTGGCTCCCACGGCGGGCCGATCTCAAAATCGTATTGCGTGATGTACTGGTCCGTACCGTAAAACGCAACGGTAAATGCCGTCCCGGCGCCGCTCGTTCCGGCCTTGAACCGTGTGTCGCTCGCGATCACGTAATCCGTGAGAATTCCGCCATAGCTCCAGCCGCCGACCCCCAATTTATCCGGATCGGCAACTCCGATCTTGATCACATGATCGACACCTGCAAGCAGGTCCTGGACCTCATAATTTCCCCAATCGGCCGCGATCGCGCGCGAAAACATTTTCCCTCGGCCCGAACTTCCCCGATAGTTCACCGCAAGAACGGCATAGCCATTTGCCGCAAAGAACTGCCGCTCCGATGACCATGAATGCTGGTCCTGTCCATTTGGCCCACCGTGGATCCTCAGAAGCAGTGGGACTTTGGTGCCCCGCTTGTATCCCGCCGGATAGGTTAAGAGAGCATGTACGTCAGTTCCGTCACGGCTTGGAAATCCTATTTCTTCAGTCGGAGGGATCTCAAGCTCGGCAAAAAGCGCATCATTCTGATGCGTCAATTGGCGCAGCTTTCCGCCCTCAAACGCAAATACCTCGTTCGCCCTCGAATCGCCGCCCGACATCACAACAGACTTGTCTTTTTCCCATCGCCACTGCCCGACCACGACCGGCGACGGCATCAGTTTTTCAGACGGGCCGCCCGCGACCATCGCTCTCGCCGGATAGACCGAGCGGTCGTCTGTCACCAAATAATAAAGCCACTTGCCATCCGGGCTGAATCTTTGGCTTGAGACGCCGCGATCGATATCTTCGGTCGCTTTTAGCCGAGCCGGTGCGGACCTGCCGTCTGCCGGCACCAGCGTCAAATGCTGCATCGAATATGCGTCAATGTTCTTTTCGTCAGTTTCGAGAAACGCCAGCCATTTCCCGTCCGGACTCCATTCGGGCGAACCGCGTCCGGCGCGGTTGGCGACTGGTGTAACGGCCTTTTCGACTGCTCCGGGTTTTGCCTCTGCAACGTAGAGCTGGAAAGACGGCTCGCGGTCTGGATCGCTATTCCGATTGCTCGTAAATGCCAGCTTGCTGCCATCCGGCGACCATGCAGGCGACGATTCGTCCTCTTTCCCTTTGGTCAAACGGTCGAGTTTCTTTCCGTCGATATCGTAGAGATAAATGTAGCTGTGGCGGTTCGACAGCAGATATCCCTGCCCGTCCTGCTTGTACTTATACCGGTCGATTACGATGGGCTTTTGCGGCTTTGCATTCGCTCCGCCTGCGGGGGTTGCTTCCTCGTCGGGATCGGGGTCGCCGATGGTCAGAGCCAGCCGTTTTGAGTCCAGCGACCACTCATATCCCTGAAAGCGCCCTTTAACCTCGGTCAACTGCCTCGCCTCACCACCGCCCCGACGGTCGAGGACCCAAAGCTGGCTCCCCTTTGTCGGGCCCGGCCTCGAAGACGTAAATGACAAGTATTTGCCGTCCGGGCTCCAGCGCGGCGAAGATTCGCTGTCGGTTGTAAACGTCAGTTGCCGGTCTACGGTGCCATCGTAACTAACCATCCAGATGTCCGTGCTCGACTTGTCCGCCTTTACATCTGTCGTCGAAACAACGTACGCGACCCACATCCCGTCCGGCGAGATCTGAGGATCGCTGACATTCTTGATCTTGAAAATATCGTCTAGGCTGAGCGGCCTACGCGGTGATTGAGCACTAAGCGAAAGGGCCGCGGCCAAGAGAACGATGACGGAAAATAGTCTTCCTACTGGCATACGAAATGATCCTCCTACGGACTGACAGATGTCTGTGTGCTACGAAAACGTACTACTAAAAATTGTAGGAAAAGATTGCTACGGAAAGAGGTTCAAGTCAAGCCAAAGTGAATCCGACGAGGCGATAACTGAGCACGATGAAACCAGGATCATCGGGTTCGCACCACGAATCGAAAACCAATGTCCTTGTATTTGTTAGACGGCGAAGGTCCGATGCGGCCATAGGCCCGGATACTATTCCTTTGGCTCCTCCGGTTCCCCTGACTCTGCGGGGGGAATTATTCTGCTCCCGTGATGAGCAACGATCAGCCATTTGCCGCCGCGTTTCATCCAGACGTGCGTGCTGCGGATCTGGATATTCCTGACCCCCTCGACAGTCGCCCGGTGCGTCATGATCGCGGTGTTGCCAAAGATGCGAACCTTGTAGTCGTCCGCTCTGACCATATCTGAGTTCGGAGCGAGAGCCGAAAGATACTTTGCCTTATCCTCGATCTCGCCGGCCTGCGTCGTCCCAACGTAATCATCCGCAACCATCGCCCCCGCCCCCTTCTTGTCCCCTTTCAGCTCAGCATGAGTCCACGCACGGTCGAGCTTAATCAGTTTATCTTCGAGACTACCTTCTTTGTACTGGCCCAACGCGACCGACGAAAGCCCCAATACCACTGCGACAGCAACAATTATCGTTCTCATAGCACCTCCGGTTTCTTTCTTTTACCTTAATCTCTTTTCTCCCGGAAAACAAAAAAGGCACTCAAATGAGTACCTTTTCCCTACTAAAATGGTGATCCGAGAAGGACTCGAACCTTCGACCCAATGGTTAAAAGCCATTTGCTCTACCGACTGAGCTATCGGACCACATGGCTTAGATGAGACTCACGCCTTGCGTGAAGGCTCGTCAAAGCCGAATTGAAGATTTTACATACTGCCACGATAGATGGCAAGTTCTATTTCGTCCAATGGCGGCTAGGCATCTGACGGATCTTTTACTACCGCTATGAAGGGCAGGTTGCGGTAGCGGCCCGCGGCGTCCAGACCGTAGCCGACGACGAACTTATTTGGCACAACAAACCCAGTGTAGTCGATATTTAGTTCCTTTTTAATTCGCGGTTCGGGTTTGTCGAGAAAACTCGCGAGTTTGATCGATGCCGCTCCGCGAGAACCGAGGATGTCGAGAAGTCTTGACAGAGTGAGCCCGGTATCGACTATGTCCTCTACGACCAATACGTGTTTGCCCCGGATGGAATTGCTCAAATCTTTGAGAATTTCAACGTCACCTGTTGATTTCATACCGTCCTTATAGCTCGAAACCGACATGAAATCGATGGTCAGCGGCAGGTCGATCGATCGCATGAGATCCGCTAAAAAGACGCATGAGCCTTTCAACACGGCGACCAGGACAAGCTCTTTGCCGGCAAATTCGCTCGTGATCTGCGCTCCCAGTTCGGCTATGCGTCCTGAGATCTGGTCGGCGGAAAAAAGTACTTCAAGATTAGAATTGGTAAACTCCGTCCCCGACATTTGTGTAGATTCAGCCGCCATATTTTCCTCACTGTTTGATAGAATTGATATTTAGAAATACTATTCAAACATAGCGAAAGTTTCAAGGCTCAGACCTGAAAATCGATTCCGCCTTATGATCGACAACAATAAAGAAACTCGCGACCGCGTCCGAGATCTGGTTCGGCAGGTGCTTGCAACGGTCCCGACTGAGCCCGAGTCAGCCCCGGCGGCCGATGGATCCAGTCCCGATCATGTTGTCGTCAACTCGCTCAAAGAAAAGCTCGGACGCGAATGGGAGCGCGATGAATCAGCCAAATCTCTGATCACCGAGGACGACCTTCGCGGGCTTGAGGCCGGGTCCAGGCTTCGCGTTAGTGAGGCCGTCAAATTCACGTCTCTCGCAGAAGATCTGGTAAAGGAAAGAGGCATTCAGCTTATTCGCAAGGAACAGCGGCAGAACACCGCCAAGATACGATCCGTCGCTATTGGGGCGGATCATGGCGGATTCAAAATGAAGGAGCAGTTGAAAACGTATCTCTCGGATCTCGGTCTGAATGTCCGTGATTTCGGTACAGACAGTGAAGATGCTGTCGATTATCCGGACCTCGCTCATGCAGTGGCGAAATCCGTGAGCGGTCGCCAGGTCGAGATCGGGATCATCATTGACGGTGCAGGTATCGGCAGCGCGATGACCGCTAATAAGGTTCCAAACGTTCGTGCCGCTCAATGTTATTCGATAGCCCTTGCCAAGAACTCACGCGAGCACAACGGAGCAAATGTTTTGACGCTTGGCTCTGGCCAGAATACATTTGAGGAAGTGAAGGCGATCGTAGATGCGTTTATCTCAACAGACATTACCGAGGAACGCCACAAAAAACGGGTCGCAAAGATCGACAATATTGAGAGGCAATACAGAAGCTGACGAGCACTTTACGGTGCTAAAATAGAAATACCTTTTTGTTTATGCAGACGAACGGAAATTACGACCAGCTGATCGACCAGATCACCGATATGGTGCTCGCAAAACTTTCGGGCGAGGAATATTGTCCGACATTTTGCCATGCCGATGTTCAGCGGATCGTCGATGCGGGTGCGGAACGTATCGGGATCGTCCTCGGTGAGACGGCCACAGCCCACGACTGGGCAAGCCTGATTGACCACACATTGCTCAAGCCCGAGGCGTCGGAATCCGATATTCGAAAGCTATGTGATGAGGCCGCTCAGTTTGGATTTGCGTCAGTCTGTGTCAATCCGGGATGGGTAAAACGAGCTTCTGAGTTTCTCAAAGGCACGAATGTTCCGGTGTGTACTGTTATCGGATTTCCGCTCGGGGCCACCTTGCCGGACGTAAAGGCATACGAGGCCCGACGCTCGATCTTCAACGGGGCACGTGAGGTCGATATGGTGATAAATATCGGCGCTTTGAAATCAGGCGATGACTGTTTGGTCGAGGACGATATCCGAGCAGTGGTCGAGGCCGCGCACGAAAACCGCATCCTCTGTAAAGTGATAATCGAAACCGCTCTGCTGACTGACGACGAAAAGGTGCGGGCGTGCGTAGCTGCAAAAAATGCCGGAGCTGATTTTGTAAAGACCTCAACCGGTTTCGCAAAGGGCGGAGCAACCGCAAACGACGTTTCCCTAATGCGGCGAACTGTCGGCAAAGCCCTTGGAGTAAAAGCTTCGGGCGGGGTCAAAGGCATCGACGATGCTCGCGCAATGTTCGAGGCCGGAGCCACACGCATCGGTGCCTCAGTCGGCGTCAAGATCGCACAGGAAGCAAGCGGTATCAAGACCGAAGCCTCAACCGCAAGCTACTGATCTACCCTATTACAGTTTGAAGTTGAACGAGATCGTTCCGGATGCCGCTATCGCACGGCCATCACGGATAACTGGCTTAAACTGCGACTGCTTTATCGCATTCTCGGCAGATGCCCAAAACGCCTTGGGGCCGACGACGCATTCCAAATGCGTAACTTTCCCTTCGATATCCAGATTGATCAAAACTATTACAGTGCCCTGAATTCGGGCACGTTTTTCGAAATGAGGATAGATCGGCATTGCTAGACGGGTTGCATGATCATTGAGGGTCCCGACATTTAGAACCGTATTGGAGGGTACGACCGTCTCAGGAACGGGCGGCTTCATTGCCTCTGCCTTTGCCAAGGCGGCCAATCTGGCAGCTTCTTCTGCATCGGATTTAAACTTCCTTATCCTGGCCACTGAGGTTTTTGCGGGCTCATCAGTTGGATCAAGCGAGAGAGCCCTTTCGAAATCGGCCAGAGCATCATCCGGTTTGCCAAGCCTTTCCTGAGCCATTCCCCGGTTGAAATAACTGGCGGAATCTTTCGGATCGATCTCGACCGCTTTCGTCAACTGTTCGATCGCCTCCGTGTTATTTTTGCGGCGAAGGTAAATCACGCCTCGATCTGCAAAGGTGGTTGCGTCCGTTGGCTTTAGCTCACTTGCTCTGTCTAAATTCAGCATCGCCGCGTCCAGGTCATCGACCGCCAACGCCTGAGTAGCTCGAAGCCGGTATAAGGCGAAATCGGGCGGTGCTGGCGATGGATCGGGAACCGGGACCTCAGTTTTGGAGGGCGGCATCTCCACCACGGGCTGCGGTTTCGCCTCGACTTTTGCCTGCGGGGTCTTTTGGCGGATCGCCGCAATAAGGGTCGGTTGTGCTCCCGTGCTGTCGAGTTCTTTTTCGATCTCAGACGTAAGAGAAAAGGTGATGCCACGCTCCTTGACCGCGTCCGCAAGTATCCGGTTTTTCTCCTCGATCACGGCCTTTTTCGATCTAAGGGCAATGAGAATATCCGCAAGGCTAAGTTCGCGATCCTGGGCCAAGGCCTGAAACGAAAGGCCAGATAAAGCGATCATCATTAGCACAGCCAGAAGGCCAACTAGTCGAATAGCAACACGATGCAAAAATTTCCTTTTCATATCCGTCTCCATCCAGTTTGCCTGGAATGAGAGATTATCTTGATCAATTGTCATTGATCAGATCATCAACTGTAAGCTTTTTCTTCGGCTTCGCCTCTGGTGTGGCAACAGCTCTTTTCTCGTACTGTTTACGCGTTGAGCTTTGGGCTATCTGAGGTCGCGATATGGGTTTAGGCTCCTCAGACGGCTCCGCTTGAGGAACATTGACCGATGAGTTTCCTGCAGAGTTTGGATCCGAATCAGCTATCTGCTCCTGCTCCAAAATGTCCAATGATGCAGGCATCGCGTTCGTTTGCGGTTTTGGTGCTTCGACGAATGAAGCCGTTGGATGCTCAGATTGTACCGCGCTGTTTGTCGAAACCAAGCTCCGAATGCCAAATACCGCTCCACCCAAGAGAACCACCGCCACCGCCGCAATTGCCATCAATTTCCCCTTACCGCCTCCATCCTGATCGGAGTCCACGGATCGCTCTGAGCCCTCAAACATTTGACCGGAAAAGACCTCACGATCTCGCGATTCCGGTTGCGGCTCCGTAGCACGTTTGGCCTGGGCAAGTATTGATGGGATCTCTGGCTCCGCTTGCATGACGATCAATGTTTCTGCGACCGCTGAGTCTGAGGCGATATCACCGCGTCCAAAACGATCGTTAAAGGCCGGCATAACGGGTATCGGATCCGGATCGGTCCTGAGCAGGGCCTGCTGGACAAGAGCCGCATTTTCAGCCGGGATCTCTAATAACTCTACGTCGTCGATCTCAATCGCAACGTCCGACTTGAGGTCGTCCTCGACCGCCGGTATAGACGGCAGGCTAAATATCGCGTCCTCGATCGATCCAAACCGGCGTTCGCGGCGAAGTTCCATCATGCGAACCAAAAACTCATTGTTTTCCGCCCTGACAGCCAAATTCAGTTTAGACACTGACTGAAGCGGATCCTTCCCCGTATCGACCATCTCGATCGATCTCTCGAATGCCGACATCGGGTCGACTCCGGTCATCAGCCTGTAAAATACGGCTCCCAGAGAATACAGATCACTTCTAGCATCAGGCGGTTCTTCAAGGGTCGCGAGAGACTCTTCGTCGTACGTCGTGTAGATGGCTTTCTGATTTATATGGTCAAGCGTATCCCAGACCCCTTCGAGCGGCAGGTATGGAGAATAAGAGCGATTTGGCCACGCCACGGCTTCTGCCGAGCTACCAAAAAGCAGCTTCAGCCTGCCATCCGCCGCTGTCAAAAGCATCTCTGGGGCGATCGGGACGTGCTGGATTGTCGAAAATTCAGATCGGAGATCACTCAGCGCTAGAAGTATCGAACCAAGTCTCTCGAACAACAGGTCTGCACTATCGTGATCGGGTGGTGCCGCTGAGATCGCCATTCCGACCCCTTCGAATAGTGGTTCAGTTGCACAGTAGCTGAGTGCCCCCTCCTGAAAATCGTCATCTATCCGAATCAGTCCGTCGTGCTGAAGGTGAACCAATGACCGGCCTTCGTCTTCGAGATCAAGCCCATCCGAACTATCAAATTCGAGAATTGCGACCGGACGACGCACTGATGTGTCATATGCCCGATAGAGCTTTGCCGAAATTCCCGACGTGATCAGGTGATCGATCCGGTAGCGGCCATTTTTTAGGAGGGTTGTTGGAGGAAGCATTTTTCGTTACCGCAGGGGCGCCCCGCGTAACAGATATGATATCAATCGCGACAATATTGCACAAGTATTTTTAACACTGTACAACAGCGATGGATTCTCGCCATTTGACGTCGTTTATGCTTTGGGGGAGTTTGCACTGCGGTCAAAGGTCTTTCGATAGTCTTCGCCCGCTAAATTTACTGACTCGCACATTTCGTATATCCGCGACCGTAAGCGTGTTCCGATCCGATCCTCAAGTGTTTCTTCACGATCGTTTCGCCGATCATCGAGATAGTTTGTCGTAAATATCGTAAACTTTCGGTCGTTGTAGCGGCTGTTGATAATGTGAGCCATGGTGTCGCGGACCCAGTCGGTCGGCTTCGAGCCGCCAAGTTCGTCGAGAACAAGTACATCGGCATTCAAAACAGGTGACAGCACGCCGAGTTCGGATGAGTGTGTGTTCGCGTTATAGGAATCCTGGATCTCCTTTAACAACGAGCTAAACTCATAGAAGAGGCATGATATCCGCCGCTCGGTCAGGCCTTTGAGTATGGAAACCGCCAAATGCGTCTTGCCGACGCCAACACTTCCCATGAATATCAGGCCACGGTCAGCCGCCGGATATTCTTTCGCAAAATTAAGGGCCTTATTTAGGGCGATAGTCTGCGAGGGGTTTCGTGGCTTGTAGTTGCCAAAATGAAAGCCATCATAGCGCTTCGGCAGTCTGACGCGGTCCCATTGCCCGGCATTTGACTTCATTTTTCGGCAAGAACAGATCCGGGCACCTTTTCCCTGCACGATCTCCATGCCGGTCCCGAAACACTTCGGGCACTCGTCAATCATTTCTGACTTATCAAATGAGGCGGAAACAAGCTTTGGAACCGCCTTGAGACTATGATTTTTCGCTTTTTCGTGTGGCATTTGTGTCGGGTGTATTGGATTATAGCACTAGCGATTCTGAATTCAATGTCGGCGTGCCAGCATATGTTATATTGATTATTATCAGATAGTTATGGGAATGATCCGCAGTTTAATGATTCGTTTTGGCCTGGCCGATCTAAGTGCTGACAGGGCGCCGATCACGGTAATGGTGCTTGACGATGACGAGCGCCGGCACCGTTGGTTCCGAAAGCGCTTTGCCGGTGACGAGGTCGATTATGCGTACAATGTCGAAGACGCTAAACGTCTGCTCGAGGCTGCAAATTACGACGCGATCTTTCTTGATCATGACCTGCTGCCGCACCACTACGAATCCAACGAGCACGATGATTTTGCCAGTACCGGTTATGCGATAGCCGAGTTCCTTAACCAACGGTCCGAACTCCAACGTGCCGCGACCATCATCGTCCACACCCGAAATGCCGATGCCGCAGTAAAAATGGTCGAGAAACTCCGCGAAAAAGGCCGAAACGTCGAATACTGTGCGTTTCCAATGCTCGACCTAAAGATAAAAAACTACTGGAAGCGATAACCCCGCCGGATCATTTTGCTGTCTTTTTCATCTCATTGATCTCTTTTTCCGTTTGGTCGATGAATCTCTGGAGCTGAGACCGCAAGTTCGCGTCCTTTTCCGAAGCCTGCATTTTCTTTATAGCAAGGACGTACGCAGTTTTAAGCGCCAGGTCCTTATCGACCTTGACATCCGGCTCGACGCCAGTGCCTTCCCAGTTGGTCTTTGTTGTCGGGTTGATCGCCCTGCCAGTCGGTACAAACACGCCGAAATGCTCACTCAGCCTGACGGTCCCGCCTGGGTTTGCCCCGCCGCCGGTCGTCTCACCGACTATCGTCGCCCGCTTCAGTACCTTTAGGTTATTCGTAAATTCTTCGCCCGCCGAAAACGTGTATGAACTGGTCAGGACATACACATCCCTGTCAAATTTTGTGCTCGAAACTCCCGGGTCAGTCCAAAATTCCCGCGTCGTATTGCTGGGGCGAAAGTAAAGGTCGTTCAGATGAACGCGTTTGTCAAACAGATACGAGCTGATCAACGCGACCATCTCGGGACTGCCGCCGCCATTTCGACGAAGGTCAAAGATCAGGGCGTCCGTATTCGCGACCATCGTCATCGCCGCCGCTACGGTCGCCGCACCTGCTTTCGGATCCATAAATCCACGAAGCTCAATGTAGCCGACGTTGCCGCCCATTCGCTCGGCGCGCTCAAATCCGTAGTTAACGCGCTTCATTTGAAGTTCGTTGGCAGCCTTTTCCTCCGCCGTCGGTTCCCTTCGGTCAGCCCGAACAGGGAGCGGCTCATACGAAAATCGAACACGAAGGTGCTTATCGCGGCTGATCGCTTGTAGATCTGCGGTCAATTTCTGGGCGAAGGCGATCGAACTCGTTAATGAATCGTACTCCTTGCCCTCTGATCGCGAACGAAGGTCCGCCGCCATTTTCGTCGCTGTCTCCGGGAAAACGTATCCGTCGTTTAACTCCTTAATTAGATTCTCGATTACGGCTAAGCGCGTCGCCGCATCGATATCCCGATCGGGCGCGGCAGGCTGTTGGGCCGACGCTACAAATCTTAGAACGAACAGCGCAATTATGACTAATACTATTACTCTGGCTATAAGGGCGATGGTTTTCATACAAACTCCGTAAAAAAATAAACTATTTCGCCGCAAGGCCGCGGATAAGTAGCTCGGCGGTCTTTCTGGCCCGGTCGGCAACCTCATTACGGTCGCCCAATTCAAAAACACTCAGACTGTAGGGCAACAGAGCGTTGGTTGCTGTTACCAATGTCCGAGCAAGATCGACCGCGTCACCCAAGCAAAACTCTCCGCCTTTCTGCCCGTTCCCTATCACGCCGGCGAGGATACGGGCTTCCTCTTCGAAATATCGCTCGCGTCGCTCAAGTAATTTCGGTCGAAGATAAGCGAGCAGCTCATTGAGGCTCTGCGAATAATGCTGTACGCTATCGAGTCGAAACAGAACCCGCTCGATGAGCATCTCTTTCAAACGCTCTCCAGCCCCAATTGGCTTGTCCCCGATCGTGCGAAGATTCCCTTTGAGCCGGTCGATGATCCTGTCGATCTGCGAAAGAGCGATCTCCTCTTTACTCTTGAAATGCAGGTACACGCTTCCTTTTCCGATACCAACCTCTTGGGCAAGGTCGTCGATCGTCATTTTCTTATAGCCATATCTGGCCAAGAGACGATCTGTGGCGTCGAGGATCGCGTCCCTCGTTGTTTTTGCCTGAGTTGCATCCCGCATAGTGACTAATGACTCCTTTGATCTTTTGGTCATATTATTAAACGAACGGTATTTTGTAAAGTTGCAGGAATCGTTCCCGGTTGGTTTCTTGTAAAATAGCTAGAGTCCCGCGAGGTCCCACTTCTTGATCGTATCAATAATAAGGTTTGCGACTTTGTCGGTCACCTTCCGGTAATACTCGTCTGCCTTTGCCTGGTCAAATTTCGGAAATCCCTGGCCTTTTTGATACAAGCCGATCGACGACGGGAAAGGTACCGCCGACCATGTGCCGCTGGCGGGATACGGAGTTGTCATTTCGGGGCCGGTATATTTTTCGGGATGCACGAGCGTCTTGTCGATAGCCTGAATAAACGCGGTTTCGTTCAGCCCTGCATGTCCGCCGTCCTCGCCGAAAACCGCCTTTGTCTCGTCGGACGCAAACGACCACCAATTGATCACCAGCGTCCGAACACGCTTTTCGGTCGCGACCTCCGCAGCCACAGATTGCAAAACCGCCGTCTGTCCGCCGCCGTGTCCGTTAAGTATGATAATGTTCTTAAAACCATTCTTAACGAGCCCCTCGAGGATCTGCTTTACAAACGGCCGGTAAGCCGACTCGGTGATCTGAAAAGCTCCGGGATAAGCCTCCATCGAACCCGTAATGCCGTACGGCAGTGCAGGAGCGATCATCGCGTTCGCCCGTCGGGCGATAGTCTTTGCCATCGCAAAGGGCGCGGTGATGTCGGCTCCGTTATTAATGACGCCGTGCGGTTCGAGAGTACCGGTCGGGAGTAAAACAGTGTTCGTCCTCGACGGAACAACATCACGAAACTCCATCCAATTGATCCGCTCCATCTCGCGGGTCGAGACGAAGTCCGCATTCGATTGGGTGAAAACGCTGACGCCAGATAGTAGAAAAATAAGAACAACGGTTAATTTATTCATAATTCACTCATGCTAGGAATTGCCGTTGGCTTTAGCCAACGGATAAATGGGAAAACGCTTTAGGGCTTTAGCCCAAATCGTTTTGTTCGGCTAAAGCCGGGTTTGTTTTGATTGGAAACCCGTTGCCTAAAGGCAACGGCAATATTCTATTTCAGATATTTCTTCCCACGCAGCTTCGCCGGCATCAGGTCGCCGTCCGGGTCGTTGCCCTCGTCCTTGCCGTAGCCGAGGTTTTTCATCAGCTTTGTCGGGGCGTTGCGGATCCTCATCGGAACGGGCAGATTGCCGTGCTTTTTCGCATCCTCCATTGCCGCACCGATCGCGTCTGTCGCCGAACGGTCCTTTGCCGCGTTTGCGAGATACGCGACGCCGTGAGCCAGGTTGTGACTGCACTCCGGCATCCCGATCATCGTCACCGCCTGAAAAACCGCGTTCGCCACGACCAGTGCCGTCGGCTGCGCGAGTCCGATATCTTCGGACGCGAATATCACCATCCGCCGTGCAATGAACTTCGGGTCCTCGCCCGACTCGATCATCCGTGCGAGATAGTACATCGCCGCGTCGGGCCGGCTCGCCCGCATCGACTTGATAAATGCCGAGATGACGTTGTAATGTTCCTCGCCTTTTTTATCGTATCTGAGGAATTTCGACTGCAGCGTCTCTTTGAGCGTTTCGAGCGTGATGGTGTCGTATAGCCGCGAAGTGTTCTCGATCATCGTGATCGCCTGCCGCGCGTCGCCGTTTGCCATCTCAACGAGCCATTGCTTTGCCGTCGCGTCGAGTTCGAAACCGGTGCGGTCGATGATCGCCGCCATATCAGCGTCCGTAAATTCCTCGAGCACAAACACCCGCAGCCGCGACAGCAACGCCGGTATCACCTCAAAACTCGGATTCTCCGTGGTCGCCCCGATCAAAACGAGCTGGCCATTCTCAACAAACGGCAGCAGGAAATCCTGCTGCGCCTTATTAAAGCGATGGATCTCGTCTAGGAAGAGGACTTTTGGTTTTTGGACCTCGGCGTTGGTGTCGTGAAGATCGAGAACATTCTGCTGATCTCTCGCTCCCTTGCCTTCGCCGACGATACGCCGGATGTCGTCCTTCCCTGCCGACACCGCCGACAGCTCGTAAAACTCGGCGTTGATCGCATTCGCATAGATACGGGCAAGCGTCGTCTTGCCCGTCCCCGGCGTTCCCCACAGCACGAACGAAAATACATGCCCCGACTCGATCGCCAGCCGAAGCGGTTTCCCGTCCCCGACCAGATGCGTCTGTCCAACATATTCGTCCAGACTCTCAGGTCTGATCTGATTAGCAAGCGGCTCCATTGTTAATGAGTCAGATTATACAGCACTTGAGTTTTCAAAGAGCCAATGTCGGTCTGCCTTTCCTTTGCGGTCTTTGCGTCTTTGCGTTGAAATTCTTCGGTTCTCTCTGCGTTCTCGGCGTTTAGCTAATTTTCAACGCAGAGGTCGCCGAGGGGGACGCAGAGATCGGAGAGTTTCAACCGCGTCATAATCAAGGCGGTGGGCGCGAGTGGTTGATGAGGCCGGATGTCGGATCGGTGGATATGGAAACTGCGGCATTGTGATGCTCGGCGGTTGTGGATTGGGACAAGTCTGCAAAATCTGTCCCGATGCCAAAAGAGATTGAGATGCCTCGACCAAGCTCGATTCCGCAAGACATCAGGGCACACTCTCTCTGGAAATAATGACGTCTGATTACATCCTTGGAGAAAATGTCGCCTTTGTACATGTCGAGCCAGCTTACAGGATCTGCCTCAAACTTCCAGACGGAGTTTCTCGCCATTCCTTCGGACCGGCCGTGTCCGTGGCGGCTATCGATCAGCACTGCGCAGACGCTGTCGATGTAGGCGAGTTGTTCGTCTAGGTAGGTTCGTTTGAGGTGTGGCCCATCAGGCATGTCGTTGCATTCTTCGTACATCATCGCAAAGTTAGCACGACTTTTAAGAAATTGGAATACCAAAATGCCGGGATCGTCACATTATGCCGATAATGACCCGTTACGCCGATAATGACATATCTTTCTCATTTTGCTGATAAAAGAGTTTGTACCTCGATATACGCGAAAGGAAAAAAGAGGTTTTGCCACGAATTACACGAATGGCACGAAATAGGAGGGCCAATTTTCAGTTCTTCTTGTTCGCTTTGATTCGTGTTATTCGCGGGCAAAAGATCTTGTCGGCGGCACAGCCGCCTCCGTGATCAGGTTGGGACGTTGTCCTCCAGCTTAAGCAGAAGGCAATTCAGCTGACTTTGACCGCGAAATACGCGAAACGGCGCGAAAAGGGCGGCCCCAAAACGGCCGCCCGACCCCAAAAGTTTGAGATTCAGCCTATCTTACTTTGAATGCGTACCCGACTGACATAACGAGATTGCCGGTGCGGCTAGTGCCGTCAGTCGCGGTATTCTTTTGCAGAGTGGTCAGACCATAGGACGCTCGTGCATCAATGAAGAAGAAGTTTTTACCAACCGGAAACTTAACGCCGCCGCCGCCAGTCAAGCCGAAATTAAATCGGTGCAGGCTGTCTGTAACATCGGTGTCAGCGTCAAAGGACATCGGCGGAATTGGCGTTCCGACGGGCGGTAGCAGGAGCGGAGTTCCATTCTTATCCACGTAGATCGTGCTTGTGCCACGCGTTTCCTGTGTTGCCTTAATGAGAAAACCGGCATTTGGCCCGGCATTCACATAGAATTGCGGCCCTGAATCGCGACGCCACGTGTATTTGAAAAGCACCGGCACCTCAATGTATTTGAGTTTCGCCGTATTCTTAAAGTCAGCAAACAGGTAGGAACCGGGTGGAAGCGGCGGCAGCCCGGGAATCGCCGCGGTGATCGGCTGAATGCCATCGCGTTTGCCACCCTGCGGCGAATAATTGACCTCGGTCTGTATCGAGACCCGCTTGCTGATACCGACATCGACAAAACCGCCGAAATTATATGTAAATCGCGACTTATAGTCCCGCGTGATCTCTTCGTCACCGCCGCCGACCAGATTTGGAACGCTGACGCCGCCCTTTAGGCCAACGTAAACATCTTTGTCATCCGACTGCGCAAACACCGCCACTGATGAAAAGGCCACAAGCACGAACACGCAACAGCAAGCAAAATTCCTAAAATTCATTTTGTCCACCTCGAGAAAGATAGTGAAAACGAGCGCCGCCGGGCAGTCGGCAATTGCTGAAAAGTAGTGGTGGCCAGAGACGGGGTCGAACCGCCGACACGCGGATTTTCAGTCCGCTGCTCTACCAACTGAGCTATCTGGCCAAATTTGGGCATTCAAAAAGTGTGTTTGAATGCGAATTTATGAGTGTAATTAAGCGGTTTTGGTATGTCAAATCTATTCAAATGTTTCCGATGTGCCAGCTACAACGACAAATAAAAGCATTGACCATTTCGCATCCGAATACTATAATTTGCCATTAGTGGTCGATTTCTCTCGGCTGCAAATTAGATCGAAACCTGCCCGTGCCGGTTTGAACGCCGTCGCTGTCCCCCGGATGACGAAACACTCAAACCGGCACAGCTTTTTTTAAATTTGATAGAATTTTGCGCTTATGTTTACGAAGTTTGTAACTTTTATTTTTTTTGCGGTGTCTTTTGCAGCAGTCGGCTGTGGGGGATCAGTACCGACAAATCAACCCGGAAATGCTAACTCGGCCAGTGTTTCACCAGTTGCGGTAAATATCGATCCCGCCAATATGCCCGACGGCCTGTCCGCCAGACCGGTCGAGCAGCCGGCAAATACGATCGGTGTTAACGCCGCTTCAGTCCGCACGAATGGGGCCACCCCAACTCCCGGAATACCCGGCCCGGCCGAGATCAAAAAGGGAACAAAACTGGGAGCGACGCCGACGCCCGGCATCCCTTCGGCGGACGAAATGCGAAAAATGCTCAGCAAACCTCCAACAAACGTCAACGGCCAGGCGGCCCCGATGAAAGGCAGTGATGTACCGATGATGAAGAGCAATCGTCCCGTGATGATGAAAAGCAACAAACCAACCGGCGGAAAACCACCAACCGAAAAGCCGACCCCCTAAGAGGATCGCTACAGAAGGCACAAAGGGCACAAAACTAAGATAGTTATTTTGTGCCCTTTGTGCTTTTTTGCGACCATTTCTCTGCTTTTAGCCGGCGGCAGCTTCTACCTTGGTAAATCCGAGCTCCACCTTTACATCGTTCTCGATACGGTCGAGCAGGTCCGTGTTTTCATTTAGGAAATTCTTGACGTTCTCGCGGCCCTGGCCGAGACGTTCGCCTTTGAATGAGAACCACGCACCGCTCTTTTCGACCACATTGTGATTGACGGCAAGATCGATCAGGTCTCCCGTGCGAGAGATGCCTTCGCCGTACATGATGTCGAACTCGGCCTCGCGGAATGGCGGGGCGCATTTATTTTTGACCACTTTAACACGTGTGCGGTTGCCAACGGCACGATCGCCATCCTTGATCGCTCCGATGCGACGGATATCGAGCCGCAGGCTGGCGTAGAATTTGAGTGCTTTGCCGCCCGAGGTCGTTTCCGGCGAGCCGAAGAATACGCCGATCTTTTCGCGAAGCTGATTGATAAAGATAAAGCACGTTCGTGAATTCGAGACGATCGCGGTCAGCTTGCGCAATGCCTGCGACATCAATCTCGCCTGCAAACCTGGCAGCGAATCGCCCATCTCGCCGTCAAGCTCAGCCCGCGGGACCAAAGCAGCCACCGAATCAATAACGATGACATCAACGCTGTTTGACCGGACAAGAGTCTCCGCGATCTCCAACGCCTGTTCGCCGGAATCGGGCTGTGCGATAAGCATATCGTCAATATTGACGCCTAATTTTGTCGCATATTCCGGGTCCATCGCGTGCTCGGCATCGATGTACGCACACACGCCGCCTGTTTTTTGAGCCGAGGCGACCACGGTCAATGCGAGCGTCGTTTTCCCCGAACTCTCAGGCCCGTAAACCTCAACAATACGACCGCGAGGAAAACCGCCGACGCCGATCGCCGCGTCCAGGCTCAGGCAGTTGGTCGAAATGGCACCGATCTCTTCGTGCGGCCTCTCGCCGAGCCTCATGATCGCGCCTTTGCCGAATTTTTTCTCGATCTGCTGCAATGCAGACTCGATAGCTTTACCTTTGTCGATGCTCATAATTTGTTGCCTCTCTTGATAAGATATTCCTCGTTCGGATCGAAAACTTTTGACCAACTATTGACGACCATAACACGCCGTGGGCGTAAATGCAATAGCGTTGCACAATTGAAACACGAAAATTTGGTTACTACGTTTTGGGAAGTGTAAACCAATAAAACTTCATTTTCAAGGGATGAAATAGGCAGAGATATTTGCCATTGTCGAGATACTTGACTCTGGGAGCGATTGGGTATATCAAGGGAATATCAGAAGAATCTAGGCGCAGCAAGGAGAAACCGCTATGAGACGAAAAATATTGGCCGTCGTAGTCGCACTCATTACCGCGTTTGCGGTAATGATGATCGTTGAAATGATGAATTCATTCATTGTACCGATGCCGGGGAAAGAGATAACGGACGATCCGGCCCGCCTGCGTGAATTTATGGCGACGCTGCCGACTACAGCCTACGTAGTTGTCCTGATAGGTTACTTTCTTGCGTCTTTCACGGGCGGCTTCATAGTAAAAAATATGAGCCGCCGCGAAAGCCCGGGAATGTCTCTTCCGATCCTGATCGGAGCGATCCTGACGATCGGCGCCGTGTTAAATATGTTCGTCCTGCTTCCGGGCCAACCAGTCTGGTTCGCGATACTCGCTCTGCTTACATTCATTCCAGTCTCGCTACTGGGAGCGAAGTTGGCGGGAAAATAACGCTGCCCGCAGGCTTATTACGGCTTTTTGCCTTCGTTCCACGCGGGAACAAAATTGTTGTTTATCAGCCACTTGATCGGTTTGACCATAGAATTGATCGACCGCGTCATATGTACAAAGTCGATGGTCTTCACCTCGTCGCTGGCTTTATGATAGTCCGTATGCAGGCCAAAACTTGAAACAGTGT
>JBATDM010000064.1:0-2733 GCA_049663465.1 Pyrinomonadaceae bacterium | reverse complement strand
GTCGAATATATCGATGAGGTGCTGAAATTCGCTCTCGAGGCTGATATTGCGATCGAAAATATAGGGACACCGCAGGTCTGGAGCCCCGACGCGGGAACAGCCGATTCGACCACGACGATCGAGGGTTCGTAAGGTTTGAGCGAATGAAGATCGCGAGTGCCGAATTCGTCAAGAGCTCTTTTGAGAGAGCACATTGGACCGCCGACGGGCGGCACGAGATCGCCTTTCTAGGCCGTTCAAACGTCGGGAAATCATCGTTGCTCAACTCGCTCCTTTTGCGAAAAGGGCTTGCCCGCACCTCAAACACGCCGGGACGTACGCAGAGCATCAACTTTTTTCTGATAAACGACAGCTTTTATTTTGCTGATCTGCCCGGTTATGGTTATGCTCGCGTCTCAAAGACGATGCGTGCGGACTGGGGGCAGATGGCCCGAGAATACCTGGAACAGAGGGAAGAACTAGCCCTGTGTATTCAGCTCGTCGATTCGCGGCACAAACCGACGGCCCTCGATCTGCAGCTAAATGAGTGGCTCGAGCATGAGAATAAGCCGCGTGTAATAGTCGCGACAAAGGTCGATAAGCTGTCGAATAATGAGCTCGCGAGATCGCTAAAGGTAATAAACGGTATGACCTTGGGAGCAAAAGTCATCGCTTATTCGGCCCATACGGGACGCGGGCGTGACGAATTGTGGTCAGAAATTATTGCGGCGACACGCAAATAGTTGATTTTTTATTTGATTTTCGTGTCGAAAAGGGCGATAATTTACTTTCCCTGAAAGTTCGGGATTTCTCGATACGGCTCTGTGGCTTGTTTCACTGGCATTACTACATACAATCCATACGTTCTTCTCCGCTATTTCTAAGTTCTAAACCGGTTAGTTGCGCAACACACAAGCGGGAAGACGTCAGAACAAATTTAGACCACGATATCACCGCACTGCAATAAGTAAATTTAATACAGTTTTGTTTTTCAATTAGACAGCATGGCTACTAAAACCACATCAACCCGCAAGCCCAAAGGCTCGAAGGCGACGGAAGAAACTCCGGACGTCGCGGCAGACGAAATAGAAGAGAACGGCGAAGAAAAAGCACCCGCCAAAGCAAAAGCGTCCGAACCATCGGACGTGATGCTGAATCTTGCAGGGCTCAAGGATATGTCGATCAGCGAATTGACGCATATCGCTAAGGAAATGGGCATCGAGAACGCGACCGGGTTGCGGAAGCAAGAGCTTATTTTTAAGCTGCTCGCGGCTCAAACCGAGAAGAGCGGCCTGATATTCTCCGAGGGCGTTCTTGAGACGCTGCCGGACGGATTTGGCTTTCTGCGTGCCCCTGAGTACAACTATCTGCCCGGCCCGGACGATATCTACGTCAGCCCGTCGCAGATACGCAAATTTGATCTTCGCACCGGCGATACCGTTTCGGGACAGATCCGGCCGCCGAAGGAAGGCGAACGGTATTTTGCTCTGATCAAGGTTGAGGCGATCAATTTTGAAGCTCCGGAACAGTCGCGAGAGAAGATATTCTTTGACAATTTGACGCCGCTCTATCCAGAGGAGCAGCTCAACATGGAGATCGAGTCCGACGCGGACAAGGTCGCCGCCCGTGTGATCGATCTCGTGACGCCGATCGGCAAAGGTCAGCGTGGATTGATCGTTGCTCCGCCTAGAACGGGTAAGACGATGCTGCTACAGACGATGGCAAATTCGATCACGACTAATCATCCTGAGGTCGTTCTGATCGTTCTGCTCATCGACGAACGCCCTGAAGAAGTTACCGACATGCAGCGGACCGTCAAGGGCGAGGTCATCAGCTCGACATTTGACGAGCCGCCAACACGCCATGTGCAGGTTGCCGATATGGTGATCGAAAAGGCTAAGAGATTGGTCGAACACAAGCGTGACGTCGTTATCCTGCTTGATTCGATAACGCGACTTGCTCGTGCTCACAATGCGGTCGTGCCGCCGTCGGGCAAGATCCTGTCGGGTGGTATCGATTCGAATGCGTTGCAGCGTCCAAAGAGATTCTTTGGTGCGGCGAGAAACGTCGAAGAAGGCGGCAGCCTGACGATCATTGCAACCGCGTTGATCGATACGGGCTCGCGAATGGATGATGTTATTTTTGAAGAATTTAAGGGAACCGGTAACTCTGAGATCTATCTCGACCGCAAATTGTCCGACAAACGGCTTTATCCTGCGATCGACCTACAGCGTTCGGGTACCAGAAAGGAAGAATTGCTCATCGACAAAGAGAATCTCAACCGCATCTGGGTCATGCGACGCGTACTAAATCCGCTGTCGCCCGTCGAGCAGATGGAGGTCGTGCTCGAACGTCTTGGCAAGACCAAGACAAATGCGGAGTTCCTGGCGTCGATGCAGACCTAGTCAGGTTGGGGATCGCGGTATCGATAACCTTCTTTTACCGCAGTTTCTTTGCCGCTGTCCTCGGCTTTCGGTCATGTCTCGCGTTGGGGAACAAACGCAAGGTAATTTTCGTTTGAATCGGAAAGGAAGGTATTCATGGGATAGCTAACAGACAGATGTCGAAGCGAACCAACACTCATGCGGTGTCCGTTATTATCGGGCTCCTTCTGAGTGTTTTTTGCGCCGGACAGGCCTTTTCGCAGGCCGGATCCTGCGATCTGAAGCTCGAAGTGATTCAAAGTTCTGATCTGATCGATGCCAACGAGGTTCAGGTGGTTGGGGCAGCGGCGAAATTGGTCGACCTAAGCAC
>JBATDM010000063.1:0-8591 GCA_049663465.1 Pyrinomonadaceae bacterium | reverse complement strand
CAGATAGGCAAGCGCGTTCATCTGTCGGCGGCGGCACAGATCGGAGGAGTTCTCGAACCTGTGGGAGCAGTTCCCGTCATTATCGAGGATGATGTTCTAGTTGGCGGTAACACGGGCGTTTACGAGGGAACTATCGTTCGCGAACGGTCAGTGCTCGCCAGCGGCGTTATTCTGACTCGTTCGACTCCGGTCTTCGATCTTCCCAATGGGCGAATCATCAAATCCGATGGAGACAAGCCTCTTGAGATTCCCGCAGGAGCGGTCGTCGTCCAGGGATCGCGGGCGGTTTCATCTGGGTTCGGTAAAGAAAATGGCCTGTCAATCTATTGCCCGATCATTGTTAAATATCGGGATGAAAAGACCAATGCGTCAACGAAACTGGAAGACTATCTACGGTAGCCGCTAATACCGGAATTCAATATTCCCAACCAATCGCTTAGAATAAAAACAGATGAACGAGAACCAAAACGAACCTGAAAAAGGCGATAATAAGAGTCCGCTCTCTGGCCTTGGCCAAAAAATATTGGGCGAGATAGAAACCATTGGCGGTGTGCTGACCGGCGATCCGAATACGCAGGCCGAAGGCGAATTTAATGTTGAGGTCGGAACCATCCGCGAAGGCCTCGAGGACGAAGAACTCAAGAAAGAATCGAAATGATGCCGGCAGCCGAACTCAAGAATTTTGTGTTGCCAGCGCGAATGCGCGGTCTTCAGCCGACGCTGATCCGTCAGTTTTTTGAGCGCGCGTTGCCGGACTCGATCAATTTTGGGCTTGGCGAGCCTGACCTGCCGACGCCGCAGTTTATGCGGGACGAGGCCGCTCGGGTCGCTCGCGATGAGCAGAATGGCTACACATCGCATCCCGGCATGCCGGAGCTTCGCGATCTGATCGGTGAGCAGTATCCGCATCTTGATTTGCCGCGTACCGGTGTTGTTGTCACGTGCGGATCGCAAGAGGCGATGACTGTGGCTTTTCTTTGTATCGTTGATGCGGGAGACGAGGTTTTGCTGCCGAATCCGAGCTTTCCGGCCTACGATGCGTGTGTGCGGATTTCGCAGGGAACGCCCGTTTATTACCGGATGCCCGCGGAAGATGATTTTGGATTTGATATTTCAAATTTCAAATCTCAAATCACTGAAAAAACGAAGGCTGCGGTGGTGATCTCACCATCGAACCCGACCGGAAAATCGTTGACGCCAACGGATCTCAAGCAGATAGCCGTGGCGCTAGACGGAACGGGAATTTGGCTCATTTCCGACGAGATATACAGCGACCTCTACTTTGGTGACCGGCCGCATTCGGCGTCGGAATTTTACGATAAGACGGTGATCGTCAACGGTCTTTCTAAGAGCCTGAGCATGACCGGCTGGCGGCTCGGCTGGGCGGCGTGCAAGGACGCCAAACTGATCAACGCCATCCAGGTTCTGCACGGATTTACGACCGTCTGTGCGTCAGCGATCACGCAAAAAGCATCGCTGCTCGCCTGGACACCCGAGGCCGAGGCGGCAAAGCAGCACGCACGCGATGTTTACAAGAAGCGGGGCGAATTTCTAGTCGATCTTTTCAAGAATGAGATGGGCCTTCACGCAACGTCGCCCGACGGTGCGTTTTACACGATGCTCGATGTTCGCTCACTCGGCGACGATATCGAGATTGCGGAAAAATGCCTGCAAAATCGCGTGGTGACAGTGCCGGGAGTTGCCTTTGGCGATGAGGCGAAAGGATTCTTAAGAATATCGTTCTGCAACACCGAAGAAAAAATGGCCGAGGGTGTGCGGCGAATGAAGGAAGCTTTGTTCTCTTAGTTCAACCGCTTGATCTCTGCCGCAACTTCTGGCGGATATTTCGAATACAGCTTGGCGAGTTTTCCTGACGTAGCGAGAGTTCTGAATATATTGGAGCTATTATCCAACCATTGTCTGGCTTCCCGCAAGAGCGAAGGATTATGATTATCGGCGGCGGCGAGGCGGCCGAGGATCTTGCCTCCCTCTAGGTAGTAGATCGCTAGTCGTGATTGTTTTTTTGCGTTCTGTGGTGCTTTCAGAGCCGCTTCCTCAACAGACACGACGGTCTGGCGAAAGCTGTCGATTGCATCTTGCAATTTGCCGGTTGCGGCCAGGCTTTTGCTCAGGCCGAGATAGGCGGTAGCGAGATCCTCGCCGGACGACACACCATAAAGCTCGAGAGCCCGGCGGTAATTTTGTATCGCTGCTGCATGGTCGCCCTTACTCGCCTGTGAATCCGCCAAGAACTCGTGAGTCATCGCAACGTCCCGACGGTTCTCGGAGCTCTCGGGGTCAGCGGCAAGGAGATCCTCGGCGATACGCAAAGCTTTCTGATGATATTCGATAGCCATGGAGCCTTCATTCATTTCCGTCCGAATTCGTCCGAGGGCATTGTATGAAACGCCGAGACTGCGCCGGTTGAAAGCGTTTTTAGGGTCTGCCGCAGACTGCTTCTCCATTGTCTCGATGACGCGTTGCGCGTTTTTAAGAGCTTCGCCGAAAAGCTGCTCGTCGACCAACGGATATCGCATGAAGTTGAGAGCAGCCATCTTATGCTGTTCGTATTTTGCGTTATTCGGGTTCGCGGTGGTGAGCGAATCGAATATCTCCAGTGAACGCCGCCCGCTTTCGATCGCGCCGTTCGTGTCACCGACGGAATTTTGCAACATTCCGTGGAAATTGAGCGAGGTCGCATATCCCAACTTATACTTTTCGTTATCCGGATCTGCCTTTAAGCATTCCTGATACACGGCTATGCCGCGTTGGTAGCTGTCGAGAGCACGAGGCAGGTCCCCGAGATTCGGAAAACCCTCCATGCCGCTAATGTCTCCGCGTTTGCCCAATACACCTGCTAGCGAGTAGCGATACTCCAGATTCGTGGGATCTTCGGCAACGATCTTGTCGCGTATTGCGACCGCGTTCTCGTACGACTCGAGCCCCAACGGAAGTTCGTCGATTGTGTAGTGCATGTCGCCTACGCCCTCGTAGCTGTCAGCGAGTTCGTGCCTGAGGTCGCGATTCGACGGATCTGCATCAACGAGGGCTTGCCTGATCTGGAGCGAGAGCAGGTAGCTCTTCATCGCTCCTTCGCTATCGCCGAGATTCGAATGGTACGAGTTGCCTTGTATCTGGCCGATCTGGGCGTACGCCGTCGCTAACTCTCTTTTCAAGGCTATGTCACCTTCCGATTCTTGCGAAAGCTGGTCGAGGTATTCCAGTGCCCGCTTTACGACCAGCTCACGTGCCGGTGTCGCACCCGGGAGATCCCTTATCGAGTCGTGAAATTCGAAAAGAAATGAATTTGCCAACTGACGCACGTCATTGAATCGACGCTGGGCCTTGTTTCGTTGATACAAAGTAGCAAATAGTCCTGCGAAAAGAGTGACAAAGATAATTGTTGCGGCAGCAACGCCAACTCGATTTCGACGGATAAATTTTGTTGCTCTATAGCCCCATGTGTCGGGGCTTGCGGTCACTGGGAGGCCGGCGACGTGCCGCCGAATGTCATCTGCAAACTGCTCTACCGATGTATAACGCCGCTCGGGTTCTTTTCGCAAGGCTTTTAGGATGATGTTGTCGAGATCGCCCTTCAATCGCGGAATGCTGACTGGGGATTGCTGACGAGTATTCGGCCATTGGTCATAAGTTTTTTGATCTTTATTCGCTGCCGTCGAGTTTTGCGAGACTCGCGAGAGCCGAGAGACAACCGACGAGGGGCGTTCGGGCTCGGTTTCACAGACCGCTTTTATGATCTCACTGATACTTTTGCCGCCCGTTTGGTAGGGCTTATTTCCAGAGAGGAGTTCGTAGAGTATGACGCCCAGGCTGTAGATATCGGTGGCCGTTGTGAGCGGGTCGCCTCGGACCTGTTCGGGAGATGCGTATTCCGGCGTGAAAACGAAATTTTGCGTCGCGGTTTGCAGATCATCCTCGGTCTTGAGCAGTCTAGCGATGCCAAAATCAAGAAGTTTCACCTGACCGTCTTTGGCAATCAAAATGTTCGACGGCTTTAGGTCGCGGTGGATAACAAGATTCTGGTGGGCGAACGAAACTGCCGAGCAGACTTCTCGAAACAGATGGAGCCTTTCGCTGAGACTTACACCCGCCCGCCTTGCGTGTAAATCGATCGCCTCGCCTTCGACATGCTCCATGACGAAATAAGGCTGGCCATCATCGGTCGTGCCGCCGTCGATGAGATGCGCTATGTTCGGGTGATCAAGTGAGGCGAGGATCTGGCGTTCATTGACGAAGCGTTTCAGGATAGCTCCGGAATCCATTCCCCGTTTTATAAGTTTCAGTGCGACGGTCTGATCAAAAGCACCATCGACACGCCTCGCCAGAAAGACGGTTCCCATGCCGCCCCTTCCCAGTTCATCGATGATCTTATACGGGCCGACCCGATCGCCGATCAAGCTACTGCCTGCTTCAGTCGCAAAGATAGTTGACGCTACATCGGACTCGAACAAATTGGCGCGAGTGTCATCCGCTCGCAAGAGAGAATCTACCTCGGCGCGTAGGGCAATATTTCCGCCGCACCGAAGGTCGAGATATCGACTTCTTTCGGCGGCCCGGAGGTCGAGGGCGGCTTCGAGAACCTCTTTCACCTCTTTCCATTCCTTAGAGTTCATATCGGTTATTCGCCAAGCATACGGGACAAGAAAAGTTTGGCGGTTATCCACTCTCGCTTCACAGTCGCCGGCGATATGTCGAGAACCTCGCCTATCTCTTCGATGGTCATACCCGCGAAGAATTTCATCTCGACAATTCTTGCCTGACGCTGATCGAGATCTTCGAGCTTGTTCAGAGCTTCGTCAACGGCAAGCACATCGAGTTCACGGCCCGACATCAGGCTCACAGCCGAATCGAGTTCGATCTGGGTTTTGAATTCTCCGCCACGCTTTAGACTATTTCGGGAACGGGCATATTCGATCAAAATTTCCCGCATTAGCCTTGCTGAAACGCCAAAAAAGTGGGCGCGATTCTCAAACTCGAGTCCTGATTGGCCCACCAGCCGTAGATAAGCCTCGTGCACGAGCGCCGTAGGCTGAAGTGTGTGATTGGAGCGCTCACGCAGAAGGTAACTTCCAGCCAAACGACGCAACTCGTCGTATACCATCGGCAACAGCTCACCCATCAATTCGGGCGTACCCGAACGCATTTCGAGCAGGATCTGCGTTATAGGCTTATCGGACATCACTTCTTGAGATAAGTAAGAATACGAAATTTCTTCCAAAGCTCCTAGCCAATTCTCAACCAGGAATCACTCAAAGCATAACTTTTCTGAGCCAGTTTTCCTCTATTTCTCGCACTACATATCAGAGAGCATTTCAAATCAGATCAGGTGTGGTCGAAATTCCTAGTCGGTTTGATTCTTGAATGGATTCGGAAAGAGGAGTAATTGTTATGAAAAAGAGAACGCTTTTTGTTGTCGGCATCGTGAGTGTGGTTGTTTCCGGGTTGTGCTTTTGGTCCGGCCAAGTGCTCGCGGACGGTCGTATTACTACATTGTCAGCATATCTCGGGTTAACAAACGAGGTGGCCAGCATTACGAGTTCCGAATCTGTCCAACAAGTTTCGCCTCTTGTCGGCGAAGTAGCGGTCAGCGCGACAGCGGGCACGGCTGGGGGATCGTACAGCACAATAAAAGCGGCGTTCGACGCGATCAACGCTGGCACTCACCAAGGCAATGTTGTGATCAGTATAGTGGCAAACACTGCTGAGGGCGCGACGCCGGCAACGCTGAACAGCAGCGGGGCGGGGTTTGCTTTGTACTCTTCAATATTGATTCGACCGGTGACTGACGGCGTTACAATTAGCGGCTCGCCGTCGGCGGGGTTTGGCGTTATACAAATTAAGGGCGCCGATGATGTCACCATCGACGGCGATAACCCAAACACACCGGGAATTAATCGAAACTTATCCATAACGGGCAACGGAAATGACCGGAGTGCCGGGATTCGCATCGCGAACTCTGCAACTGTTGTAACTAGTTCCAACAACGTTACCATCCAGAATCTCATCCTCGACGGCAATGTCTCGGGCCGTAACGATGACACGAATACGACCACCGCGAGCCCGGCGAATCTCAGTTGGGGGATTTACGTCGGCGGCGGCGGCGGATCGACCGCCACCGATGCACCCATTGCAATTCCGTTTCCCGCGTTGTCGGTGATCCCGTCCGGTACAACCGTGAATAATTTTCTTGCAGATAACAACGCTATAACAGAGGTCGGACGCGGCATCGAGTTTAGGGGCAATACGCCCACGGTCTCAACCGGCGTTACCATTAGCAACAACGTAATCGGCAATCCAACCGCGGGAGACCTCGATCAGGTCTATTCATTCGGCATGACAATTCAGGGCTCCGCTGCCGTGAACATTCGCAGTAATTTGGTTTATGTCGAAAGCTATGTCGGGCAAGCCCTTCGAGGCATTGATGTCGGCTTTGTAAGTTCAAACTCCGAGAATGTAGTTATCGAAGACAACCGGGTGATGCGAGTTCGAAATAATAATGGGCAAACATTCGGAGCGCTTGGCATCACCTTTGGCAGCAATTTTGGCGATATCGTCCGTAATAACTTTGTGACGGGCGTGGCAAACAGCCAGACAGGGGGGGCACGTTCGTCTTTTAACGATGATTTCTTCGCGGCCGGTATCCACATCGCCAGAGGCCAGAGCCACCAAGTTTACAACAATTCCGCTCATCTGACGGGGACGATCCCCGGAGCACAAGGGGCCAACGTCACGACTGCATTTATGGCGGAAGGTGCGGGTCTCGATGCAAACGATGACATTAGAAATAATATCTTTTCGAATCAGTTGACCGGCGGTAACTCTAACCCCACTGCGCCCTTCACGCGTCACGCTGCCTTCTACCTTGGGGCGTCGGTGACGGAATGGACTATAAACAACAACGCCTACTACACAGGGGCAGGGGCACTGAGCCGTCTTGCCCAGATCGGTCAAACAGCCGGAACGGGCGAATATCTCACGGCGGACTTCAATCCCGCGACAATAACGCCTGCGTCGAATTTTAGATCCTTTACCAGTTCGCTGAGTTCTTCGGGAACAAACGACAACTCATCGTTTGCGACATCTAGCTCTCCTCCGTTCATCAGCTCCACCGACCTACATCTGACCGGCGGAGCACCGGTAGATGCCGGTGCCTCGCTATTGACAGTTACGGACGACATCGATGGTCACACACGTCCCCAAGGTGTAGCGTATGACATTGGAGCCGATGAATTTACGGTCGCTCCAACACCTACGCCCACAAATACTCCGACGGCGACACCGACGGCGACACCGACAAACACACCGACGGCAACGCCGACCAGCACGCCCACAGCAACACCTACGAGTACTCCGACGGCGACACCAACGCCCTGTGCAACATTTGCAGAGCGGGCGAAGATCACCGCGTCAGATGGAGTCGCGAATGATTTCTTCGGCGTGAGCGTCGCGATCAGCGGCGCTACGGCGATCGTCGGAACAGGCGATAGTAACCCATCCGGGAACCCTGGGGCCGCATATGTGTATGTACGAACCGGCATGGCCTGGACGGAGCAAACTAGGCTGATTCCGAGCGATCCCGTGCCAGATAACGGCTACGGATACAGCGTTGCGATAAGCGGTAATACCGCCATCGTCGGAGCTTGGGCCGACGACGCACCCATCAACAATCAAGGCTCGGCATACATCTTTACCCGTACCGGCAATATTTGGACTCAGCAAGCCAAGCTTACTGCATCTGACGGGGCTGACGGTGACATTTTCGGCTGGAGTGTGGCTATCGACGGGGACAATGTGATCATCGGGGCCCGCGGCGTTGATGCTCCTGTCGCTAATCAGGGCGGCGCGTATGTGTTCACTCGTAGCGGATCGGTTTGGACGCAGCAGGCCAAACTTACCGCTCCGGACGGTGGATCCTTCGACCTATTGGGCCACAGCGTTGGAATAAGCGGCGATACAGCGATCGTCGGCGCGGTTTTTGATGACGTAGCTAACTTTAATGATGGTTCCGCATATGTTTTTGCTCGAAATGGGACCACATGGAGTCAGCAGACAAAACTCGTCTCTCCTGATGGGGGCGAAGAGGAGCGATTTGGTTCTAGTGTATCGATCAGCGGAACCACTGTCGTGGTTGGAAGTCCGGCTAATTCTAATCCCCTCGCGTATCAGGGGGCGGCGTTCGTCTTCACCCGCAGTGCAACGACGTGGAGCCAGCAGGCAAAGCTTACGGCTTTAGATGCCAGCCCTTTTAACGGATTTGGTAGCGGAGTGTCGATCGAGGGTGAAACACTATTGATAGGAGCGTATAGCTCATCGGATTCTACTGGGGCGGCGTACGTCTTCGGGCGAAACGGTGGTATGTGGTCCCAACAGAAAAAGTTAGAATCGTCAGATGGTGCGATCGGTGACAATTTGGGGGTTAGCGTCGCCGCGAGCGGAGACTACTTTGTTGCGGGAGCAAACCTTGATAATGCCCCCGCAATAGATCAGGGATCAGCAAGTATCTTCGTACGGGAATGTCAGGGTACGCCCACACCGACGGCAACCCCGACGGCCACGCCGACGGCCACGCC
>JBATDM010000062.1:0-2481 GCA_049663465.1 Pyrinomonadaceae bacterium | reverse complement strand
TGAATGTCGCCGGCCAGGTCCTCATCTATATCGATCGCCGTCACGACGCCCTGCCCGCGACTGTCTTTCACCCACGGATTATGATCAGAGCTCCGCGACGCATGAGCCGCATCACCGATCCCGCCGTCCGACGCCTTGTCACGGCCCGGCCACTCGGCATTGATCTGCTCACGCAGCTTTTTCAGGCTCTCAGCGATTCTCCAGCTCATTTATCTTATCTTTGCGTCCTTCGCGTCTTTGCGGGAAACTGCTCTTACTTCAATTTCAGCGTCGCGACCATCTTGCTCGTCTTCGAGCTCATCTCATCGACCTTGTCGGACCCGATCAGCTTCTCCGCCTTTGCGATCGCGATGCCCACGCAGTTCCAAAAGTCCTTCGACCGGTCCTTGACCCTGTCAAAAAATGTTTCCGGGTCGATCGACCGGCTGCCGACCTTCAGCTCGTTCGCCGCGACCGCCAGATCACCGGCGAGAGCGATGGCCTTGCCATGCTTCTCGAGCCACTCCGTGACCTCGTCCTCGATTGTCGCTCGCTCCTCGACGAGCTTCCCGATCCGCTTGTCGTATCTCTTCGCGACCGTCGCCGTCCGCTCATTAAATTCCGTGACAAAGGGCTCCAATGCAGCCGTCTTATCGCTCTCGGCCTTCTTGATCTTGCCGTCGAGCCGTGCCCATTCATCTGCCTTTGCCTTGATCTCCGCCTGCGTCATCTTCGCCACTGTCGTATCTCCTATCTCTCTAAACTCTCGAAACTTCGTAACTCTCCCAACTCAGATTCCCGTTGACATATTCGACGGAATTCTGTTATAGATAGACCGGACGACACTTCGCGATTCATTGTGCAATTGGTTATTAAAACCTTCGCATCGTGTCATCCGGTCCACCTTCGACAATGCCCGTCAGCCCTTTATTTCTGTCGTGCCTTGTCTTTCAGTTTTTGAGAGTACGGCAGGGTGCTCTTGTTTTCACCACCGTTTTGATTGAATGGCGAGTTTTGCTTAATTTGATCGTCTTTGGTGCTTGAGAGATCTATGAGAAGCCCTATGCCAAATCAAGTTTCGCCAAACCAGGCGTCCCTTTTCCAATACGTTCCGCCCGCCGACCGCTGGATCAAGCTTCGCGATGTCGAGACCGAGCTCGCCGGCCACTTTCATCATGAGAGCCGCCCGAGCCGCAACACGATCATCGGCTGGTGCGAGGACGGCACGCTCGTCTCGACACAGATCGGCCGCGGCCGCAACTACTACATCCGCGAGTCGAGTCTCAACCGCCTCATCCAAACCCTAACCAACGCCGCAATGGAGATGGCCGCATGAATTGTCCAAATTGTCAGCACGAATTTGAATCTATCGTCTCTGATCTGCCCGAGGGCTTCACGCCTCGGCCCGCATTGTCGCTTGCCGAGATCGAAAGACTGATCGGCGAGCATCGGCTCATGACAGTCCCGTCGCGTCAGACACTCATCCGCATGATCCAACGCGGAGTTTTCGAGGCCAGACTTTTCGACGGCCTGGGCTGGCATATTTATGAAGACAGTTTCTGGACTTGGGCCGGTCACTCACCGCCGTTGGCAGCTGCTAAAACTGCATAATTTCGGAACACAAAAAAGGCGTCCCGTGCGGACGCCTTTCCTCTTTGCCCCAACGGGGCTAAACATAATAGCCCAGGGTAAAACCCTGGGTAACCTGCACCAAATGATCACGGAGCCGCAAAGCGGCGACTAGATTTTTTTGTAATTATATTCCGGCTTGGCCTTGGCTGTTTTTGAGGCAGCATCGACTAGGCTAAAGAAATTACTCACGATCTCCGTTACCGCCCGTGCCAAACAATACGGCAAGATCGCACTTGCACAGGCCAGTGTCACGACAACGGCTTCCTGCGGTGCCGATTTAGCAGTCGCCATGCCGCCCGCGAGGATGACACACCCAACACAGACACCACCGATCGTCGCCAACCAGCAAATACTTGAAATAATTGTTGCCACAACCCTCATATCACTCTATCCGATCCACCTGCGTTGCAAAAACATCTACTGACCCCAATGTTTTGGGGTCTCGACACGTAAACCGGAGCCGCACCGATTTTACCCGTGGATCGTATGTCGTATGGATCGAAGAAGGCGAGCGATCGCCGGGAGCGAGTCTTTCCCATCGATCGATGTAAATACTCTGGCTTCGGATAAAGGCGTCGCCTTTATCGTAAAAACTTGCCTCGGCCTTGAGGAATTCAAGCGGATCCTTCGTTGTATTTTTCACCTCGATATTGAGCACTATGTACGAGTCCGACACGCGTTCCCACCGGGGCTTTGTATAGTCGATCGACGCAAAGAACGGTTTGACAAATGGCTCGTCCTGCTCAAATCGTTCCGTCTCGCCTCGTGGCGGACGGCACGCCAACACAACGAAAACAATAATGATTATTGGGGCAAACTTCATCCTTAGTCAAAATCCCGATACGCCCTCTTCACAATGCCCTCGACGGC
>JBATDM010000061.1:0-46847 GCA_049663465.1 Pyrinomonadaceae bacterium | reverse complement strand
AAGCTGTCTTAACGAGGGACACAGCGAACTTGTAGTACCGGTGAAGATGCCGGTTTCCCGCATCAAGACGGAAAGACCCCGTGCACCTTGACTACAACTTGATAGTGATTTCGGGCAAATAATGCGCAGGATAGGTGGGAGGCTTTGATGTCAGGCTTTTGGGCTTGGCGGAGCCAATGGTGAGATACCACCCTTTATTTGTTTGAACTCTAACCTCGACCCGTAATCCGGGCCAGGGACATTATCAGGCGGGTAGTTTGACTGGGGCGGTCGCCTCCTAAAGAGTAACGGAGGCGCTCGAAGGTTGGCTCAGGCTGTTTGGAAATCAGCCGTAGAGTGTAAACGCATAAGCCAGCTTAACTGCGAGACATACACGTCGAGCAGGTACGAAAGTAGGAGTTAGTGATCCGGCGGTCGCTTATGGAAGTGCCGTCGCTCAACGGATAAAAGGTACGCCGGGGATAACAGGCTGATCCTGCCCAAGAGTTCACATCGACGGCAGGGTTTGGCACCTCGATGTCGGCTCATCATATCCTGGGGCTGAAGAAGGTCCCAAGGGTTCGGCTGTTCGCCGATTAAAATGGTACGTGAGCTGGGTTCAGAACGTCGCGAGACAGTTCGGTCCCTATCTGGTGTGGGCGTAGCAATATTGAAGGAATCTGTCCTTAGTACGAGAGGACCGGGATGGATCCACCTCTAGTGTACGTGTTATGGCGCCAGCCGTATCGCACGGTAGCTATGTGGAGCATGGATAAACGCTGAATGCATCTAAGCGTGAAGCCAGACCTAAGATAAGTATTGCCAGTGAGACTCGTGGAAGACCACCACGTTGATAGGTCGGAGATGTAAGTGCAGTAATGTACTTAGTTGACCGATACTAATTGTCCCAAGGCTTGACCATAAATCTTGTTTACAAGCAAATTTATATCAAGCAACGCAAGACGAAAGTAGTAGTAGTGGACTCGCAATGTATTCAGTTTTCAAGTATCAAGTCAATTGACATCTTGAAGCAGTCGCCGATGAAAATCGGTTGCAAGCAGCGGCGTGGACCGTGAACTTTACTGTTCACTGTTCACCGCTCACTGCTCACTGCTTCACCCAGTTTTCCGGTGATTGTATCGGTAGGGTCACACCCGTTCCCATCCCGAACACGGCAGTTAAGCCTACTGGAGCCGATGATACTGCATCTTTCAGGTGTGGGAAAGTAGGAAGTCGCCGGATCTATTTCAAGAAAAGCCTGTTCAGCAATGAGCAGGCTTTTTCTGGTTCGTGTCAAATGAATAGTGATAGAATACTTTGCGAGGTGTTCTTATGCCGTTAACATTCGAGACAGTTTTAGAACAAGCAAATGCATTGCCGGTTGCCGACCGTAAAAGATTGGCGGCGATTCTTGGCAAGGCCAATGGCAAATCGGGTCTAGCCAAACGCGAGAAGGACGACGAAGCTGCTATTGCTGAATTGCGTGCTTGGGTCAATGAAATGGAAAAGACTGAGAATCCAAAACGAAATTCATCGGCGAAGATCGCAGAACGGATACGAAAATGGAATGACCGCGGTTACAAGCTATGAACCCCATTCTCGTTGACACGAGTATTCTGATTCAGGTGTGGCGAAAGCCTGATTCCGAACCTGAGATTCTTCGGTCTAATCTTAGTCACATCAACACCATAAGCTATATCGAATTTCTGCAGGGAGCGAATCGTCGTCAAAAGAGCGACGCCGTGGAATTTTTGCGTAGTTATCTTCACGTCAGATTGGACGAGGCGACCAGTGATCTTGCCATCACCCTGATCGATAAACACAGTGAAACAGACGGATTGAGACTTGCTGACGCTCTGATCGCAGCCACATGCATCGTCCACGATCTTAGTCTGCTCACGCTAAATCGACGACATTTCGAGAATATTGGGGATTTGAGTCTTATATGACCGGAGGGCTCAGATTTCCACCCAGAACACGGCAGTTAAGCCTACTGGAGCCTTGATAGCGGCATCTTTCAGGTGTGGGAAAGTAGGAAGTCGCCGGATCTATATCAAGAGAAAGCCCGCTCGTTTTGAGCGGGTTTTTTGCGTTTGATATGCGAACAAGCAGAGACACGAGGATTCGAAAGTGAAGCGTCGTATTCTCGAGCGAGGCTCAACGCCACTTCTTCGGCGAGGGGTCTTAAGTCGATTGGGACGGATACCGGCCTGTCTTCACTGGTTTCTACGAGGCCCAGGGGTAGTTCTCAGCCAAAGAGGTAGCGGTAAACATTCTCAAATATTGAGATTAGAGGATTCGGAACATCCGGCGGACCGGTGGGGCCGCCCGCGGGCGTTTCCGGGTCAAGTCCGGCGGCATATCGTCTCGTCTGAACTACATCGCCCGAATTGATCATGCCATCTCCAAGGGTATCCCGGGGAGCACTATCGGCTCGCTGATATTCGTTTGGGTCGATGCTCGGGGAATCCAGACCAGCAGCAAACCTTCGCATCTGGACCACATCACCTGAGATGACGATGCCGTCCCCCTCAAATCTCGATGAGACATCGTTCTCAAGTCCCGCTCCGGGTGTCGGAGTCGCTGTCGGAGTGCTCATTGGCGAAGCAGTTGGCGTCACGGTCGGAGTTTCGGTCGGAGTTGGTGTCGGCGAAGGTGAGCCGTCCTCGGCCGTCTTGCATTGATCACCGACACAGATTCTTAGAGCCGCAAGTTTGGATGAAAGTTCTGCGATCAAATTCGGGTCGCCTGTCGGATAAAAGTTTTCAAGTTCGTAAGGATCGTTTTGAAGATCGTAAAGTTCTCGTTCGCCCGTGAACCATTCGACATATTTGTATCGAGTTGTTCTGACGGCTGTAATTATCGGTTCTGTTGCACCAATATTGACTTTTCCACGGGCGGTGTCAGGAACAAATCCGGCAAAATCATCTCCGACTTCGGCAGTTGAAAACGGATATTGCTCGATCAAAAAATACTTTCGCCACTGATTCGCGGGCGGCGCATCATTTGTCAACAGAGATTTAAATGAACGTCCGTCCACAAAAGACGGAACATTGACTCCGGCAATGTCCGCAAATGTCGGAGCAAAATCAATGTTGCCGATCATATAATCATTCAAAGTTCGATTAGCCGGAACATTCGGACCGCGAATGATCAGAGGCACGACAATATCTTCTTCATAAGCCGTTCCTTTTCCAACCGGCAAGCGGTGTTGCCCGATGTGAAAACCGTTATCCGAGGCAAAGACGATATAAGTATTGTTGAGTTTTCCGCTGGCTTGAAGTGCCTGAATTACCGACGCGATCATTTCATCAACGGCTTGCATCGAGCGAATCCTGTTGCGATAAGTTCCACTCATACCATTGATCTGTTGTTGAGTTAAAAGTGGGCGATTCCGTATGTCGGCGGGTTTATCGCTGACATCAGCTTCGTTAAATGAAGGCGATTGTGGCGTTTGAACGTTTGGAAAAAGTGTTTCGTGCCGCGTTGCCGGATTCGCCGGAGCATGAGGTGCGGTCGGGTTTAAGTATATAAAAAATGGCGTTGTGTTGGTTGAGCTTTGATTGATAAGATTTACGGCTTTGTTTGATAAAACATCTGTTAAGTATTCGCTGTCCGAATTTCCATAGTTCGTAACCGTGCCGTTTTCGTTCAATGAATATTCATTCATCTCATAAATTCCGTCGCCGAGTCCGCCAATCCATTGATTCCAACCAATCGGAACATGAGTTCTGGACCCCTGCAACGGATAACCGTTCAAATACTTTCCTAAATAGGCTGTGTTGTAGCCGGAGTTTTGCAACCAACTTCCAAGGTTTGAATTCTCGTGTCCGATTTCAAAAAATTTCTGATAGCCACCGTTCGGATATCCGTTGATGTAAATCTGATGATTGTGAACATACTGACCACGCAAAATTGTCGTCCGCGACGGACAACAAAGCGATTCAGTTACTAAAGACTGCGTAAAAGTCGTCCCTTGCTGTGCCATCAGAGTCTGCAAATTCGGCATATAATTTAACGCATCCAATTTCAGATCAAGATCGTCCGCGAGTATTACAACAAAATTGGGACGCGGATCTCCGCCTGCCTCAATTCTAGCTTGAGTCGCCGCTTTGATCGGTTGATCTTTGACGCAAAAATTTACAACAACGGCTGTCGCGAGCACCAAACCCAGGATCCAAATTGGATGTATTATAATCTTCATGTATCTCTTGCTTTTGGGGTAGCCAGCCCATTTCCAAATTATTAAGACGTGTGGTTGACATAAAAAGTTGGAAGTTTCGAGGCCTTTACCGTTAGTTCGCGCTCAGAGCTGACCGGCCATCAGCTTTTTGCATCTCAGGCTGCGATTTCGCGTTACAATATGAGTGGCTGATATGACCTTCGAACAATTTTTCCGGCTCATTTCATATTCGACCGTATTCTGCGGCTTTTTGGCTTTGTGGGTTTCGGGGAATTTTGGGGTGGTTGGGACGGTTTTGTTTGTTGGCGTTATCGTCGGGGCTTGGTTTCTTGAGGGATCGCGGTGGCAGATCTCGGAGAGGGTTGGGACGGCGTTGATCGTGTTGGCTCTGCCGACGTTTTATCTGGCTTACAGATTTCAGTACATGTCTTTTTCAGGGGCTGACAACGTTTTGCCGGGGATGTTGGCGCGGATGATATTGGCGTTGACGGCGGTGAAGCTGCTGCAGCGAAAGAGCGATCGCGATTGGATATTTTTGTATCTGATGTCGTTCTTTGAGGTTTTGCTGGCTGCGGGACTGAGCATCAGCGCGTTGTATCTTGGTTCGTTGATACTGTATTTGCTCGTGACCGTTTGTGCTGTTGTTGCATTCGAGATCAGAAAGACGGCGTATGCGGTTGAGAAGAGTATTTCCGCCGACAAGGTTGCGGAGCGGGATACAACCTCCGAGGCGGCTGCGGTACTCCCGATCCGCAGGCTCCCGACAACCGCGATGGCTCTGATCGCACTGATCGTTGCTTTAGCCATGCCTCTTTTCTTTTTGCTCCCGCGAGTCGGTGGTGCCGGATTTGGCGGGAATCAGGGCGGACTCAAGACCTCAACAGGGTTCTCGGATACGGTACGCCTCGGAGGGATCGGCAAGATCCAGGAGAACAATGAGGTCGTAATGCGGGTCGGGCTGGAGCCGACGGCCATCTCGACTAATGATCTCTACTTTCGGGGCGTGGCCCTAGACACATTCGACAATTTGTCGTGGAGCAAGTCAAAGGTTGGGCCGCCGTCGACATTTATTCGCGGACCGGGTGATGTTTTTACAATTGATAAACCCGACGCGAGGGACGACCTGGTCGTCCAGACGTACTATCTCGAGCCACTCGATACGAACGTTCTGTTTGCATTACCTAGGGCCGTCGGCGTCAAGAGCGGATTCCCGCTGGTCGCAAAAGATCCGTATGGGGCCCTCAAGTATCGGCAAAGCCCAGAACGCGTAACCTATTCGGTATTTTCTGATCTGTCTCACCCGTCCGTCGAAGAACTGCGAGCTGATTCTCAGCCATATTCTGTAGAGTTGGCAAACTATCGCGAGTTGCCGACGCGATACGATCAGCGGATAGCCGACTTAGCTTTAACGATCACTTCAAAGGCCGACAACCGGTATGACAAGGCGTTGGCTATTGAGGGTTACCTTCGGACGACCTTTGCCTACACGCTTGAGCAAAAGGCTGGCGGCAGCGAGCCGCTGGCTGATTTTCTTTTCAATGTACGAGAAGGCCACTGCGAATATTTTGCGACCGCGATGGCAGTGATGCTACGCACTCAGGGCGTTGCGACGCGAATTGTGAATGGGTTTCACGGCGGCGAATATAATGACGCTGCTGGAATGACGATAGTGCGACAAAAGAACGCCCACGCATGGGTGGAGGTATATTTTCCGGGCGAAGACGCATGGATCTCGTTTGACCCCACGCCAGCCGGGGACGGCGGTACCTCTGCCTCCGCGGGCATCCTGGGCTCGGTGAATAAATATCTCGAGGCCCTTGAGACGTTTTGGATCCAATATTTTGTGGCGTATGACAATCAGGAACAGCGTTCGATGGCCCGGACCGTTCGCGGCAGTTTTCTTGATTATCAAGCCGGGATCGCCGGCTTCCTGGGACAGACACGCGATGCTGTCGCCGAATGGCTCTCCAAGGTACGCGGTGACAAAGGTGCCCAGGCCAGTCGTGCGGCGGTCGGATATGCGATCGCCTACATTGCCGTGTCCTGCGTTATGATTGTCTTCCTGATCTGGCTCGTCAGACGAATTCGACGGTCAAGGATATGGACGTCCTTGCGGGAACGCTTGTCTAGAACGCCGCGCCCGTCAGTTGTCGAGTTTTACGAGCGAATGCAGCGGATCTTGACCGAGAAGGGCTTGACGCGCGAGCCTTTCCAAACTCCGCTTGAGTTCGCCTCGGCTTTGGGAATGCCCGAGGCCGTGACTATCACCGAAAAGTATAACCGCGTTAGGTTTGGCCAGGCGGAGCTAACACAGGATGAGGCAGTCGAGGTCAACAGTTGGCTCGAAAAGATCAAAACCGCAGCCACTCAATGAAGGTGATATGCGGTTCTGATCTGAGAATCCGTGTGTTTAGAGCTGTCGTTTCAGTGTTATCTCGTTGACTGTTATCTACTCAGTGATCGTAAGCGTGCCGGATTTCTTATCGATTTCCTCGCCCGATTCTTTAGACAGCGTCGCCGCAACCCCGTACACGCCCGGGAGCGGCGATGAGAATGTTTGCCACAATCGGCTCGACCCTTCGAACTCGCGGCTGTTGGTGCCGATCTCTTCGCCCTTTTCTTTGCCCTTCACGTCTTCGTACGTAATTCGCCAGGTCAATTTATACTTGCCCTTGGGAACGTTTGAAACAGATGCGAGAGCGTAGATATCTTCGCCGGTCTTGAATGTGGTTGCGGACGGTTCGGCCTTATCGTTCAAACCGAATTTCAGTTCGCTGATGTTTGCCGTTGTGAAACTGCCACCGCTGCACGCCAATCCGATCATGATCAAGAGTCCTAGAGCGAAGACCGCTCCGATGTGTCTTTTCATTTGGTTCTCCTATTAGTTTGCCGAAGCCGATAGAATTTGCTGAACTTCACGAGTTTACCGCACCCGTAGCCCGACGGCCAAATCGAACGTCATTATGGTAATCTAGGTGTTTGCCTGTTCCGTGCGAATAGCGGCCTTATGAAGAAAGTTGGATTTGTCAGCCTTGGGTGCCCTAAAAATCTCGTTGACAGCGAGGTGATGATGGGCCAGCTTGCCGAGGCGGGCTATGAAATTACGAATAACGCGAACGATGCCGACACGGTTGTCGTGAATACGTGTGGGTTTATTGAGTCTGCGAAAGAAGAGTCAGTAAACGCCATTCTCGAGGCAACGAGCTGGAAATCCGAGGGCAAAGCCACCCGCGTGATCGTTGCCGGTTGTCTGGTCGAACGCTATCGTGACGACCTGATGAAGCAATTGCCCGAGGTTGATGCGTTCATCGGCACTTCGCAGGTCAATGACATTCTTAAAGCTGCCGATGAAGAGTTTGACTCTAAGCAGCTAACCATCACCCCGATCGGCAACAAGTCCGCGACATATCTGTACGATGAGTACACCCCGCGAATGCGAGCTACAGAATCGCATACGGCATTTATCAAGATCGCCGAGGGATGTGACCGGCCTTGTGCATTTTGTTCGATACCGTTGATGCGTGGGTCGTTTAGGTCGCGACGATTTGGCTCGATCGTTGAGGAAGCCCGGATGCTGGCAAAGCAGGGCGTAAAGGAACTCGTGTTGATTGCTCAAGATTCGTCTCGATACGGCGAGGACCTCGGCGAGGTTGACGCTCTCGCAGCGTTGCTCAGGGCCCTCGGTGAGATCGAAGGTATCGAGTGGATTCGCCCGATGTACGCGTTTCCTACCCATATTTCCGACGCATTTCTTTCGGCGATCGCCGATACGCCAAAGCTCGTCAAATATCTTGACATGCCGTTGCAGCATGCCTCGCGAAATGTGTTGAAGCTAATGAAACGCGGCGGGACGCGAGATTCGCTCGAACGTCTAATAGCCCGTGTCCGCGAGGCTGTTCCCGGCATCGCGATCCGGACAACGTTCATCACAGGCTTTCCCGGCGAGACGGACGAAGATTTTGAGGAGCTCATCAAATTCGTTCAGAATTGCCGCTTCGATAACCTGGGCGTGTTCACCTATTCCGACGAGGAAGGAACGGCAGCCTACGATCTGCCGAATAAGGTAGATCCAAAGATCGCCAAACAGCGCCGCAACCGACTGATGAAGGAACAGGCAAAGATCAGCAAACAGCTCAACAAGGCGAAGATCGGCAAGACTTTCCCCGTCATATTCGAAGGCCTGTCGCAGGAATCGGACCTGCTATTCCAAGGCCGTCTCCAGGGGCAAACCCAAGAGATCGACGGCTATATCCTCATCAATGATATGCCGGAGGATCTCGAACCGAAGATCGGTGAGATTTACGATGTAAAGATCACCGAAGCCCACGAATACGATCTAGTCGGAGCCATCGTCTAACCAGGAATTTTGTTTGAGCTGACGTGTCGTGTTTTCGATGACGCTTCCCGGTTCTGAGAATTTGTGTTCGCGTTCTCCTCTTGGAAAAGCGAAACCCCTTGCGTCAATTTGTGTTGAGGCATCCGCTTCTGGAAGACGAGCGGTGTCATACTCCGGCAACGAACCATGCCCATCGCTTGCGGTGGGCGACATCCTCTTCTTGTATTTGGTGCTCGGAAAAATAAACGCGATTCCAAGCAACGACATGCCGGCGATCACGAAAGCCATAAATACGAGCTTGCCGATCACCTCTGACCATAGTTGAAAATCCTTTAAGGCAGCGTTCGCCAAACCGAGTACGGTGCCAAAGATAAACAGTCCGATCCCTAGTCGCAGCAGCTTTGGGTTTGGTTGGGTGGATTTAACCGAGGTATCGCCGGGGTCACCGGTTACGATCTCGCTCACGCCGGCAAGAGCCAAACCGCAATCTCTACAGAAGCTCGTGCTCAGATTAAACTGCTTTCCACATCGCGGACAGTGCATTTTTTCGGCCATAACTAATTTTACGAGGAACGAGATCGAAAGGTTCGGTTAATCGCCTTTGATAGACTGGAGCTGGCATCTGCGACATGTCAGAATCGAAATGGTTGCGGATACGACGAATTTGACCTAAAATCTAGAATGAATTTCGATTAATTTCAATGAGGTACCTTAGTATGAAGTTTATAGGTAAGGCAGTATTTGCAGTGGTCGCTGCATTGTTATTGAGCGGGTTAATTGTTGCCCAGAAGACCTGGGAAAAACCATATCAAAAATGGAGTAAGGATGACGCTTTGAATATCGTCAGTTCGTCACCGTGGGCCGCAACCTATCAGTCGATAGCGGGTTCGTCTGCGGCAGCCCAGTCTCAGATCGCGAGAAATCAAAGCGACACAGTCAACAGTGGCGGCGGTGGGCGAAACGCTGGTAGCTTTGATCGAAGCGCCGGCCCGGCCCCGGTTGTGATCCGGCTGCATTCCGGTCGTCCGATCCGCGAGGCCATCACGCGCGGCCGACAGCTTGCGGTTGGTTATGACAAGATGAACGATCAGCAAAAGAAAGATTTTGACGAGTCCGGCAAAGGATTTCTCGACTGCGCGATCTGCAAGGACTATTATGTCGTGTCGGTTACTAAACTGCCGGATTCGACAAGCCAATCGATTGATGAAGGAATCTTTGAGCGTCTAAAATTAGAAGATCTTAAGGGCAACGTATGGTTGATCACCGATGGCGGACAAGAGCGTGAGATCTTTCAATTCACCGCGCCGAAAAAGGCTGGCGAGTCCGCTTATCTTTTCTTTGCTCGCAAGGACGCCAACGGAAAGGATCTTATCACGAAGGATGTCAAAGACTTCAAGGTAGTGTTCAATAACGCATTTTACAGCGGTTCAAATCCATACGCCGTGTTTATTCCGAGATCGACGGAATTTAAGGTTTCAAAGATCATGATCGGGTCCGAATTGGCCTTTTAGGCCATCAACCGCATAGTTGTGCCGATGGCCGCCAATTTAGGGCGGCCATTTCTATTGGCTCAAGCCAAAAAAAACCTACAATAATGTAGGAAAAGAGATTGCGTTCAGCACCGCGTTCTTTTCACTCTTGACCGTACATTTTGGTGCGATAGAATCTCATTTTTGAATCGCACGCGATTATCGAGAATTGAGCAATTTTCAACATTCTTAAGCATCAGGAGAAAAAATGAACGCCAAAAATGTACTAACCTATGCGGCCGACCAAGAGGCACGATTTGTTTCAGTCCGGTTTACCGACCTGATCGGTGCCTGGCATCACCTTACTTTTCCGGTCGACATGCTGTCCGAAGACAGTTTTGAAGATGGATTCGGTTTTGACGCGTCGAGCCTTCGCGGTTGGGCGGCTATCCACGAATCGGACATGCTGCTTGTCCCCGACCCGACCCGGTTCTGGATCGATCCGTTTAGTGAAGACACGACGCTTTGTCTCATTGCGAACGCCGTCGATCCGATCACCAAAGAAGGCTATTGGCTCGATCCGCGCTCGGTTGCAGTTCGGGCTGAGAGCTATCTCAAATTTACGGGGATCGCCGATACCGTATTTGTTGGCCCTGAGGCTGAGTTCTTTATTTTTGATGAAGCTCGGTATCACAACAACCAGCACGCCGCGGGCTTTTACGTAAATTCCGAAGAAGGCCATTGGAATTCGGGCCGCAAGGGCGACGAAATGGCTCCGAACAACGGCTATCACATTCGCCCGAAGGAAGGTTACGTGCCGGTCTCGCCCCTCGATTCACTGGTCGATCTTCGCAATACGATCTCGTCGATCCTCGGTGAGGTCGGCATCAGTGTCGAATGTCATCATCATGAGGTGGCGACCGCCGGGCAGTGTGAGATCGACTTCAAATTCTCAAATCTGCTCCACACTGCTGACAATTTGATGCTCTTTAAGTACGTTGTCAAAAACACCGCTCATGCTGCGGGCAAGACGGCTACATTTATGCCAAAGCCGATCTATGGCGACAATGGCTCGGGCATGCACGTCCACCAGTCGTTGTGGAAAGACAGCAAGCCGCTGTTTGCCGGCGACCAGTATGCCGGATTGTCGGAAATGGCCAAATTCTACATAGGCGGCCTGCTCAAGCATGCCCCGGCACTCGTTGGATTTGCAGCACCGACGACGAACAGCTATAAGCGTCTCGTTCCGGGCTTTGAGGCACCCGTAAACCTCGCATACTCGGCCCGAAACCGTTCGGCGGCGGTACGAATACCGATGTTCTCGTCTTCGCCAAAGGCTAAACGGCTCGAATTTCGTCCGCCCGATCCGTCGTGCAACCCGTATCTGACATTCGCCGCACTACTTATGGCAGGACTCGACGGTATCCAGAACCGCATCGACCCGGGTGAACCGCTCGACAAGGACATCTACGATCTGCCGCCTGAGGAACTCGCGAACGTCCCGTCGCTGCCGGGCACACTCGACGAGGCCCTCAAGGCACTCGAGAACGATCACGAATTCCTGCTCAAGGGCGACGTTTTTTCAACCTCGCTCATCGAACGCTGGATCCGATACAAACGCGAAAACGAGATCACCCCTTTGCGACTGCGGCCGCATCCGCTCGAGTTTTCGATGTATTACGACATCTAGGAAGTAAGAGTTGGCCACGAATGGCCACGAATAGGCACGAATTGAGGAATTTTTAGAGGTCGGGGTGACTTCATTAGTTCTTATATTCGTTCCATTCGTGTAATTCGTGGCAAAAGTCCGACAATTCTGACCTCAGTTGCTATCCTGAAACGCGATGTTGATCGAACCGGTTGTTCTGGAAGGGGAATTTGTACGGCTTGAGCCTTTGCGGGTGGACCATTTGCCGGGACTTTGTAATGTTGGGCTGGATGCCTCGATCTGGCAGTGGTCGCCGGGTGTGATCAACGACGAGAGCGATCTTGAGCGTTACGTGAGCGATGTTTTGGCAGAGCAGATGCAGGGAACTGCGTTACCTTTTGTGACGATCGAAAAGGCGAGCGGGACCGTGGTTGGTTCGACGCGGTTTGGGAATATTGATCGGGTAAACAGAAGAACCGAGATCGGCTGGACCTGGATCGCTCCGAAGTGGCAGCGGACGGCGGTCAACACTGAGGCAAAGCTGCTAATGCTGACGCATGCGTTTGAGGTGTGGAAATGCATTCGGGTCGAACTAAAGACGGACGCTAATAACACAAGATCACGTGCCGCGATCGCTCGCATTGGCGGCGTTGAGGAAGGGACGCTTCGAAATCATATGATCACTGATTCGGGCCGGTTTCGCGACACAGTTTATTTCAGTATCATCGAAACAGAATGGGAATCGGCAAAAGCGAAATTGGTCGAAAAATTATTGGAAAGGGAATGAGGGCAGCTCTAATAGCAATCGCATCGGTTGTTCTCTTGTCTGCCTGTGGCGGAGCGGCGGAACCGGCTAAAAACGAGCCTTTGTCAGCTACCCCCGCTAATGCTAAGACAACTGTCGTCGAGCAACCCGTTCCAACGATCGATCTGCCTGCGGGTGAAACGGTGAACAGGCCTGCACGCGGGACCAACATCGGCGACATTGCTAATCGTCCGCGACGTGTCGATACTAATCCGAATGCCACTCCCGCACCGCTGGATTTTAGGCCGGCAGGTGAGAATTCGAAGGTTGCGGTCTCGATGGGAGCCGACGGCGTGGTTCGCGAGGTACGAATATTCGACGGCCACCCGAGGCTTGCCAAGATCGAGCTTACCTTGCTCGCGAATGGCGACAAAGACCTCAAATTCACCATGAAGGACGGAAAGGTCATCGAGCGGAGAACGAGCAAGATCAACGACCTTGCGACCGCTAAAGCGAGCGATCTTCTCGCGATCGCGGGGCAGTGAACTTCAAATCATCGCCGGATATTGTATAATCTCAATTGTTTATGGAAAGGTACGCGATCACATGTCCGTGCTGCGAAGCGATCCTGTCGGTCGATGCGAATACCGGTGCTTTGCTCGGCCATGAGCCGAAAAAGAAGGTGCTCGGGTCATTTGAAGACTTGAAAGGGCAGCTAAGTAAGGACAAGGAGCACAGAGAACAGATATTTGCCCAGGAAATGTCCTCGATTAAAGATCGCGAACGACTTCTCGAAGAAAAATTCAAGGACGCCCTCAAACGGGCCGATACAACCTCAAACACGCCGTTTAGAAACCCGCTGGATCTCGACTAAATAATGGCCAAACCAACCGAAGCCGCCGCTCCGATGCTAAATGTCAGAGACAGGATAATTGTGGCCCTCGATGTCGATTCGGCTCGGAAAGCGTCTGCGATTGTTGAAGAATTGCGAGGCCGCGTCGGAGCGTTTAAGGTCGGTTTGCAGTTATTTACGGTGGCCGGGCCTGAGTTTGTGCGTGAATTGACGGCTTCGGGAGCGAAGGTCTTTCTCGACCTGAAATTTCACGATATTCCGAACACTGTCGCAAAAGCGTCGGTCAAGGCCGCTCGGCTGCACGTGTGGATGTTCAATATGCACACATCTGGCGGCAGCGAAATGATGCGAATGAGCGTCAAAGAAGTTGATGCCGTGTGCGAGGCAGAGGGAGTTGAGCGGCCGTTGATGATCGGGGTGACGGTTTTGACGAGTTCGGATCAGGAAACGATGAGCGAGATCGGAGTAGTCAAAGAGGTAGACAGGCAGGTTGCGGATCTAGCTGTTTTGGCGGCTGAGTCGGGACTTGACGGCGTTGTCGCGTCGCCGCTTGAGGTCGCCACGATACGAGACGCAGTAAAAAGAAAGAATTTTTTGACGGTTACACCCGGAATTCGTCCACTTACTGCAACCGCAGACGATCAGAAGCGTGTAACAACAGTTGGCCGTGCGCTCGCGGGCGGGTCGGACTATGTCGTGATCGGCCGTCCGATCATACAGGTCGATGACCGAGCGGCAGCCGTAGAAGCGATCGTTGACGAAGCAAATTCAGCAATAAATGACAACAATTAGCATCCCAAATAATTTAGTTGATCGTCGAAAGGTGCTCAAATTTGCCGTCGCTGCCGTTCTGTTGCTGATCGTGGCCGGCTGGTTTGCGTTTTTCGGAGAAAACGCGTCTGCTAAAACGATTTCGGTACCCGTCCAGTCCTCGGCATTTCGCATCGGCGAAAAACTTTCGTACAGCGTTTCTTTTGGTAAGTTTCAGAACGCAGGATATGCGGAAACTTTTGTTGTCTCGAGCGGCAAGATCGCCGGAAAGGACGCGGTCGAGATTCGCTCCAAAATAAAGACCCTTGAACTCGTCAGCGCGGCGTTTTTTCAATTTGACGAGTCTCGAACGGTTTACGCTGCACCAGATACATGTTTGCCGCTCTATGTACGCACGAACAGCAACAACAGCGTAATACCCAAAGAAACGATACGCGATCATCTCAGTCTGCCCTCGTCCGACTTTGACCTGCTGACACTCATTTTCAAGGCACGCGACGCTGGCGGCGTCGGAACTTATCCGCTGCTGGAAAATGACAATCTTTACAACGTCACCTTCGTCCCGACCGTTGCTGAGAAAGTGAAGACACAGGTCGGTGATTTTGATACGCAAGTCTCAACGGTACAAAGCGATTTTCTTGTCGAACATGACATCAAAGATCTAAGGATAAATTTTTCGACTGATGAATTCCGCGTCCCTGTTCTGATCAGGTTTAAGACGGGAAAAGGTGAGTTTAAGGCAACACTTGCAGGTATCGTACTGCCCGAGCCCGAAACACCAACCCCGACGGCAACGCCAACCGCCTCACCCGTTGCGACACCGCCGCCGGTCAAGCCAACGCCGACACCGGACACATACGTCGAAAATCGTCCGTTGTCCCCGGAACTGGGATTTCAGATCGGAGAGTCGCTAGATTACCGAATATCGTCGGCGGGCCAATCGATGGGGGTTCTTACGCTGTCGGTTCCGGCGCGTAAACGCATTAACAATCTGGACACGTTATTCCTGACGGCAACGGTCACGGCGGTTGAACCGGGAGCGACTCAACTGAGGCTCGGAGATTCCGTGACTGCTCAGGTCGATCCGGAGACGCTCGCAACGACTGCCTTCGAAGCGAAATTATCGACTCTATTTCCAGGCTTGAATCCGTCCGCCGCTTTTGATTTCCGAACGGGAACGATCAAGTTTGGCGCAAACGAGTCTGTTGACGCACCGATCGGAACGTATAGCGTATTGTCGATGATCTACGCGATGCGCTCGTTCAATCTTAAGCCGAGCAAGAACGCGAGTAATCCAGTGAACGATACGCGAGTAGCGGTGTTTTGGGACTCGATGATCTATATATTTACCCTGCGTCCGTCCGAGGCGGGCGAGATCACGCTCAACGGCCAGCCGACCCCGTCCCAGCTCATTACTATTAATTCCGGCAACAAGCCGCTCGATCAGCTTGCCCCCAAAGTCTGGCTTAGCCCTGAACAGCGTGTTCCTCTCAGATTTTCTCTCGGTGCATATCAGGCCGATCTGATCGTTCGTAACGCAACTCTCTTCAGATAATTCTCGTAAACAGTCACGCCGATTGAATTAATGACAATTTCTCTATTCTGAAATTGAAAATGATTTTCAATTAGGCTAATATTTTTGTGGGAGGAGTTTCTGATGAAAAGCAATTTACTTATCGGGTTCTTATTTCTGATCGCAATGTCGATCTCCGTTATTGGACAAACTGACGCTGACCGGGATGCGATCAAGCGCACGGCTCTGAATTACGCCGAAGGCTGGTACGAAGGCAATGCGGAAAAGATGGAAAGTGCGTTAAGCCCTGACCTTGCAAAACGCATAGCTCAAACCGGTCCTCAGGGACGGAGCGGGCTTGGCCAAATGACAGCGATGACGCTTGTACAGGCGACTCGCGGCGGTTCGGGCAAGTCAACGCCTAAAAGCGAGCAGCAGAAAGATGTGACCATATTCGACATAACGGGCGGAGCGGCGACGGTCAAGCTTGAGATGCGGGACTGGATCGACTATATGCACATCGGCAAAATGAATGGAAAATGGGTGATCATCAATGTCCTCTGGGATATGAAGCCCAAGAAAGATGAAAAGAAAAATTAGCGAACCAAATCTCACTACGCTCACTGGGCTGCCCATCGGCTGCGATGCACGGGTTGTCGCAGTCAATGGTACCGGCCGTGTTTCCAAACGGCTAATGGAGATGGGCGTGGTTCCGGGAGTATCGGTTCAGGTCGTGAAGATGGCTCCATTCGGCGATCCGATCGAGGTCAGAGTTCGCGGCTACAGTCTTGCGATGCGGCGAAACGAGGCTGACTCGATAGACGTCACCTACTAATGGCAGAGCCAATGAATGGATACTCATAGGCCTGATACCCAACTGAACATCGCTCTTGCCGGCAACCCCAACGCCGGCAAGACAACTCTTTTTAACTCCCTTACCGGCTTAAAACAAAAGATCGCAAATTACCCAGGCGTTACGGTTGAGCGCAAGGAAGGCCCGTGGCGTCTCAATGGCCAGTCGGCACATTTGATCGACCTGCCAGGGCTTTACAGTTTGGACGCTACTTCACTCGATGAGCAGATCGCCCGCCAGGTGATAACAGGCGAACAGGAAGGCGTTGCAAGGCCCGATGTGATCGTTGCCGTGGTGGATGCGACCAATCTCGAACGCAATCTATATCTCGTAACCCAGCTTTTTGAATTTGGCATACCGGTCGTCATCGCTCTGACAATGATCGACGTATTCGAGCATCAGAAACATCAGATCGATGTAGAAATGCTGTCGGTTTTGCTGGGTGCCCCTGTCGTTGCGGTAGGTGCGAAGTCAAAACGCGGTATGGCCGAATTGGCTGAAAAGGTCTTGGCGGCCGTTGGCAACCCGCCGACCATTCCCTACGCCTATGAAGAAACGGATCCAAATGGCGGGCCGAACGGCAAGATATTTTCTCGTTACAACTTTATTTCTGAGGTCGTCCAGGAATCCGTCTGGCACAGCGATCACGGAAGCCATCGGCTTTCAGACAAGATCGACCGCGTTCTGACACACCGCTTCTTTGGACTTCTGATCCTGGTCGCGATTCTCTTGCTTGTTTTTCAGACAATATTCTCATGGGCGAGTTTGCCGATGGACTTGCTCGAGAAAAGTTTCGGGGCCGCTGGAGATCTCGTCAGGGCTGAGCTTCCGCCGGGGATCCTATCGGATCTTATTGTTGACGGCATCATCGCCGGGGTCGGCGGTGTCGTGGTTTTTCTGCCGCAAATATTGCTGCTCTTTCTATTTATTTCGCTGCTGGAGGACAGCGGCTATATGTCGCGGGCGGCGTTCTTGCTTGACAAACTGATGAGCCGCGTTGGGCTGCACGGCAAGGCGTTTTTGCCGCTGATCAGCAGTTTTGCGTGTGCGATACCGGGGATAATGGCAACGCGGACTATTGAGAGTCGCCGCGATCGCTTTGCGACCATAATGATCGCTCCCTTTATGAGCTGCTCGGCGCGGCTGCCGGTATATACATTAATGATCGGGGCGTTTTTTGGCGGGCAATATGTTTTTGGCGTTATCTCAATCGGGGCTTTGCTGATGCTGATCATGTATTCGATCGGCATCATTGCGGCGGTACTGGTCGCGTTTGTTCTGAAACGTACTGTCTTGAAAGCTCCGCCGCCGCCATTCCTGATGGAATTGCCGCCGTATCGGCTGCCCAATCTTCGCACGGTTTTTCAGAATATGCTGACGCGTGCGTGGCTCTTTCTCAAGCGTGCGGGAACCGTCATTCTAGCGATCTCGATCATACTGTGGGCGTTGATGTATTTTCCCAGGAATGCGGCACAGTCAGTACCACCAGCGGTAGCGGGTGGTTTATCTCAGCAAAATGAATCCCCGATTAGTTCCGTGGAAACCGGTATTCAACCACCCACTATCGCAGGCGGTTCTGACTCGGAGCAGCTCAAGAACAGTTTCGCCGGCAAGCTTGGACATGTGATCGAGCCGATCATCGAACCGCTCGGATTTGATTGGAAGATCGGTGTCGCCTTGGTCGCGAGCTTCGCCGCTCGCGAAGTGCTCGTTTCCACACTGAGCATCATCTACAATGTCGGCAAGGACGAGAATGAGGAGTCTGAAACGTTGATCGCGGCGGTACGCAGCGCAAAGGACGACTCTGGGCGCCCGGTTTGGACGCCATTAACGGCGTTGACGCTAATGGTTTTCTTTGTACTCGCTATGCAGTGCATGTCAACAATTGCCGTGGTGCGCCGCGAGACAAATTCGTGGTCGTGGCCGCTCTTTATGACGGTTTACATGACTGGATTGGCGTACGTTGCGGCGTTGGTAACCTATCAGAGCGGGAAACTTCTCGGTTTCTAACATTATGGATACTTTGGTAGGCGCTAACGAGCGGGCTCAACAAGTCAGACGCGGAATCCTTCTCGAATTTTTCACGATAGGTTGGAATCTGATCGAAGGCCTCATCTCTGTTGGCGCTGGCATTTTAGCCGGCAGTCCCGCTCTTGTCGGTTTCGGATTTGATTCTTTTATCGAAAGCACGTCAGGCTTGGCTTTGTTATGGCGGCTACGTGTTGATGACGAACATCTGCGGGAGCGTCGCGAACAAATAGCATTGCGGCTCGTTGGTGGTTGCTTTCTGCTTCTTGCTGCTTATGTCATCTTCGACTCTGTGAAAACACTTATCTACCGCGAGCTACCGGAAACGAGCTTGATCGGTATCGCTATCACAATTTTGTCGCTCATAATCATGCCGGTGCTTGCCAAGGAAAAGCGAAAGGTTGCGAAGCACATAAAGAGCAAAGCGCTGGAAGCAGATTCGCGCCAAACCGATCTGTGTGTTTATTTATCTGCGATTACCTTGGTCGGTCTAATACTTAATTCTTTGTTAGGTTGGTGGTGGGCCGATCCGGTCGCCGCACTTCTAATGACCACGATCATCCTTAAGGAGGGAATCGAAGCTGTACGCGGCCGAACGTGCGACGATTGCCACAGTATATGAGCCTACAGTATTTGATAGTTGCAATTATTATCCTCGCAGCCGTTGCATACGCTGTGAAGGGCATCCTGCGAAAGCGGCACTCATTCACCACAAAATCTGGTTGTGAGAATGATTGCGGTTGCAATGGAACTTCGAAAAAATTACCCTCGTAATTTGGACGCGAAACCACAATTCTTCACGGCCGGCGTGCGTGCGATGCTGTTATCGACGCTCGCTTTTTTTCTGGCGAATGTATTTGTAAAACAGGTCCATCATATTCCGGCGATGGAAACGGTTTTCTTTCGCTGTATCGTCGCGGCGACTTTTTGCTTGATCGGGCTAAGACGTGCGAAGGCCGACGCTGTTGGTTCGAATCATCTTTATCTTTTCCTGCGCGGCGCGTTTGGCACGACTGCATTGTTCTGCTTTTTTCTCACGCTGCAGAATATGCCGCTGGCGTCGGCGCAGACGATCCAATATCTTTCGCCGATCTTTACTGCGACCATTGCTATATTTGTCCTAAAGGAAAGTGTTCTTCCGCTTCAATGGCTGTTTTATGCAGTCGCGTTTTCCGGCGTACTTCTGATCGAACGCTTTGATGAGCGTATCTCACCGTTTTATCTTACGCTTGGTATCATCTCGGCGTTTTGCTCGGGTGTCGCATATAATCTCGTTCGGAGCCTGCGAGAAAAGGAACATCCGCTGACGGTTGTGCTACATTTTCAACTTGTCGGTGCGGTCGTCGGGTTTATTTCGCTCTTTTTCGATTGGAAAATGCCGTCGGGTTGGGATTGGCTTTATCTTTTCCTCATCGGCGTGTTTTCGCAACTTGGCCAGATATTTTTGACGAATGCCTTGCAGCGTGAACGTATCGCCGGGGTTGCGATCATAAACTACACAGGTTTAATTTATGCTTTGTCGGTGGGTTGGATAGTCTTCGGCGAGGAACAGGGGATTTTGGCACTCGGCGGTATGCTGCTCGTGGTTGCGGGGGTTCTCATGAGTTTGATGTACGGGCGAAGGCGGCAGAGACTGGATGCGATCGAGGTGACGGCGGCTTAGCAAAGGTGAGAAGTGAGAAATGAGAAGTGAGAATGTCAGAGCTGCGGTCGTAACTGTGAGTGATTCGCGGACGGCTGGCGATGACCGTTCAGGGAATGCCCTCGTTGACTTACTCGAATCATTCGGCGCGTTGATCGTCGAACGGATGATCTTGACCGACGATCTCGAACATCTCCGCAACAGTCTGTACACACTGACCGAACGGGAAGATATCAATCTCATCATCACGACCGGCGGAACTGGTTTCGGCCCGCGTGACAATACGCCCGAAGCTACGCGGGGCGTTATTGAGCGCGAGGCTCCAGGCCTTGCTGAGGCGATGCGTCGTGAGACGGCGGCAAAGACGCCGATGGCGATGCTTTCGCGGGGCATTTGCGGGATTCGCGGCACCACGCTCATCATTAATCTTCCGGGCTCGCCGAAAGCTGTCGAAGAGTGTTTCGATGTGATCCGTCCGATACTCGGTCACGCGATCGAATTGATTCGAGGCAATCAGCCACATTAAGAAATTAACCGCGAAATATTCGAAACACGCAAAAAAAGAATTTGCCCGTGAATCAACACGAATAACGGCAGGATTGATTATCGGTCCTTTTATTAGCGTTCATTCGCGTTATTCGCGGCAAAATTCTTATTTCTTCATAGCCCCGGCCATGAAAGTTGCTACGTCTGATTTCAACTTCGCGAGCGATTTTGTCTCGATATACATCATGTGGCCCGATTCGTAGTACTCGAAATTGATATTTTTGCGCAGCGTAGGGTCGAGGTTCAGGGCTGAGATCGTATATTCGGCTGCGTAAAATGGCGTCGCCATGTCGTAGTAGCCCTGGGCGACGAATATCTTCATATACGGATTCTTCGCCATCGCGTCCTTCATCGGCATGCTAGTGTCGGCGTATTGATTGGTGACGTTGTAGTTCCACGGAGCTGTAATGCCGCCGCCGAGGATGTAGTATTCGACATCTGAAGTGAAACCGAGCTCGCGACGGACGTAGTCGTTAAATGCGGCCGTGTACGGCGGCCTGATGGCGTTCATCGACGGATCGCCGCCCGAGTCCGAGCCCGACGCGTCGCGGTCGATGCCTTTGAAACGGCTGTCGAGGCGTCCCGTCGTTCGGCGTTCGCCGCGAAGCAGTTCCTTATTAAATTCGCCCAATTCGACGCGAAAGTTGTTCCGCTCTATAAATTCTCTGCCGAGGCCGGTCAAAGAGCTGAATTTCGTGACTAATGAAGTTCGTTCCGCAGGCGTCAGGGCATCGATCTTGAGCAGGGAACTCGCAAATTCTCCGCCCGCAAAATCCCGAGCTTCTTTCGTGACCTGCTCGATCGACTTCGCCTGCATCGCGGGCGAGAGCCGTTTGTGATACCAAGCGGTCGCCGTGTAGCTCGGCAGGATCAGGATCAGCGGCAGGTCGTTGTTGTCGGCGAATCGTATCGTCTGAAAGTTCAAAACCGCAGACACAAGAGCGATGCCGTTGAGGGCGATACCGTGGTTAAAGAGCCAGTTTGAGAGGCCCGCGGCCCGTGTCGTGCCGTAGCTTTCGCCGACGAGGAACATCGGTGACATCCAGCGTTCGTTGCGGCCGAGGTACATTCGGATAAATTCACCGACCGACTCGATATCGCCATTGACGCCAAAGAATTTGCTGGCGAGTTCGGGCTTGGTTGCTCGCGAATACCCCGTGCCGACCGGATCGATAAAGACCATATCGGTCTCGGTGAGCCACGTGCTCTGATTCGTCTCCATTTCAAATGGCGGCGGCGGCATCATTCCGTCGTCCAACATCTTGATGCGTTTCGGGCCGAGTGCTCCCAGATGCAGCCAAACGCTTGCCGAGCCCGGGCCGCCGTTGAACGAGAACATCAGCGGCCGCCGTGCCGGTGCGTTGTCGAGCGTATAGGCCATAAAAAAGATCTTTGCCTCGGTCTCGCCCGACACAGCGTTCTTGATCGGCATAAAACCGGTCGTCGCCGTGTAATTCAACTGGCGCCCGCCAACGTTAATCGAATGCTTGGTCACAACCGGCGGCTCTTCCTTCTCAGGGCTCGCGGCCGCCCGCGGCGAGGCCGAGGGCGATGGCGTCGCTTGCCCACCCCGATTCGGCGGCTGGGCAGAGATGACAGTTGAGGACACAAGAAACAGAGACAAAAGGATCGTTGCTTTCATAAGAGACTCGGTTAAATTTATCGGAATTGAGTGACAAAAGATTAGCACAACGATGTGCGGATTGCGATGCCGATTGAATCTACACAGTTTCCGAAATATAATCGTCCTTTCTCCAAAAAGGCCATATATGCAAACTAGACTCAACCGTTCGTGGTCGTTCCTAACTGCCCTTGTTATCGTTGTCGCGTCCGCCGGCGCAACCTTCGCTCAAGAGATCCCGCGTGTAAGGGCGGAGGATGTCGGGATGTCGTCTGCCGTCCTCGCACGGCTGAGCTCGACGCTTGATGGCTATGCCGCAGAGGGACGGCTTGCGGGCGGAGTGGCGATGGTGCTTCGACGCGGAAAGGTCGCGTATCTGCACTCGTTTGGGCAGCGAGATCGCGAGGCAAACTCGCCGATGACCGCAGAAGCTATTTTTCGGATCGCTTCGCAGAGCAAGGCTCTGACGAGCGTGGGGATAATGATGCTGCAAGAGGACGGGAAACTCTTGATCTCAGATCCCGTGAGCAAATTCATCCCCGAATTTGCAAACTCGACCGTCGCCGTACCAAAAGATGGCGGCGGCTACGATGTTGTAAAGGCAAAACGGCAGATAACGGTCCGCGATCTGCTTACGCACACATCCGGGATCAGCTACGGAACGGGCCCCGCAAAGGACCAATGGGAGGCGGCAAAGATCACCGGCTTTTACTTTTCCGATCGTGACGAACCTATCGGCGAGACCGTCAAACGGATGCCCGCACTGCCGATGGACGCTCACCCCGGCGAAAGGTATATCTACGGCTACTCAACCGATATCCTGGGCGTCGTGATCGAGAAAGCCAGCGGGCAAACTTTCGATCAGTTCCTCAAGTCGCGAATATTCGACCCACTGGGAATGACGGACACGAGCTTTTACCTGCCGCCCGCAAAAGCGGGCCGTTTGGCTACAGTTTATTCGGCAAAGGATGGCAAGATCGAGCGAGCCCCGGCCGATGGCACGATCGTCAGCCAGGGACATTACGCCAACGGCCCGCGAAAGAGTTTTTCGGGCGGTGCGGGGTTGCTCTCAACCGCCGGTGACTACGCACGATTTCTTCAGATGATGCTCAACGGCGGCACGCTCGGCGGCAAACGCATTCTTAGCCGCAAGTCTGTCGAACTCATGACCGCCGATCATATGAACGGACGTACATTTCGCGACGGTCAGGGATTCGGACTCGGGTTTTCGGTCGTGAAAGACGTTGGCACCTACGGAGCCCCGTCGTCAGTCGGCGAATTCGGCTGGGGCGGCGCCTATCATTCACTCTATTGGGTCGATCCAAAAGAGCATTTGGTGGTCGTGTATATGACCCAACTCATTCCCACAGGCCAGATCGACGACTACGGCAAACTCCGGGCTCTGATCCACGCGGCGATAGTTGAATAAATATCGAGGTATTCACCGCCGCGTTCTGCTCCGTGCCCAGTTGATGAAAAATAACGAACCCGTCGGCGCACCGTCAGACCCGACATACGTGACGGTCAATCCGTAAATTTGATCTGAGATGAATTTTAAGGCGTGAGATGCGAGTCTCACGCTTTTTTTGTGATCTCGCGGCTATTATTGATCGAGGACGAACGATTTTGGGACAAACTCCAAAGTGAGGATATCGCCTGTCGATTTACTCTTTTTATCCGGGTTATCGGCAAAGGTGACGACGACGGGGTATTCGATGGGTTTGATGCCGCAGCCGAACTGCAGACCTGCCAGATCGGGAGCGAATATCACTATTTTCGGCGGCGACGCCGGGTTGGCCTGCCTAAGCTTGATCGTTTGGTTTGGCAGACGGAGGTGGAAGAACGCCGTTTTGTTTGTACACTCGATCTTGTCGAGATAGCCCATTTCGCGTTTTTCACCCGGTCCTGGTTTGGTCAGATTGGTGTTGACCATATCCATCATCGCTTTACGCCGCATGGCGTCCATATCGCCCTGATCAGGCATATTCGGAGCACCGGCGACGGCCGGCGGCCGATCCGAATCGGATGGCTGGTAAACGATCTGAGAGGCGGCTGTGATCTCGTCCTCGGTCATGAGCCGGAAGTTTGACGGGACGAATTCGAGAGCGACGAGCTGGCCTCTCGCCGGGGCTTTCGACGCAATATCCTCCTTGTATGTGAGGAGTGCGGTGTGTGTGGACAGGTCGGAGCCGCACCCGACTGCGACATCGCCCATCGATGCATCAAAAACCGTGAGTGCGATGCCTTCGAAGTCGATGCTGGTGACCGAAAACGATTCGTTCCCCGCCTTGATCGAATAAACGAGCGGCCGTTTTTTACAATCGATCTTTTCGATGCTGCCAAGCACCCGTTTTTCGCCAACCTCGGGCATCCGCAGAGCACCGTTGATAGTTCGAATGACGGCTTCCTCCTCGCGGCGTTTGACCTCAGCCTCTGACAGGACGGCCCCCGGTCGTACTGTGAGTCGGGGTTTGCCGTTAGCGGAAGAGACGATCGCCTCGTTCCGCTTGTTTGCGTCTGCAATGGTTTTCTCAAATTCCACCCGCTGCCTGATCTGTGATAACACCGCTCCGGCACGCGATCTTGTCTCGTCATCCTCGGCATTCGCCTCGATCTTTTCGGCGAGCTGCAGTGCCTCGTCAAACTTTGACTGGCGGACCAGTAGCTCCGCAGAACGCAACAGGTATCGCTGGTTGCCGGGCTGATATTTCAACGCGGTTTGAAGATATTTCGCGGCTTCATCGAGCCCATCGTTATTAACGAGGGCGATTAAGACCATCAGTTCGTAGCTCTCTGCGAACGTGGGGTCGATCGCTATCGCCTTTTTCAGTGAGTCGCGCATTCGCGTTGCGAGTTCCGCGTCAAATGCCTGTACAAACCCGAATTCATCGCGGCCCGCGCGGCTCAGGAGGAAAGCATATTGATAATAGGCAATATGATTTTTTGGATCGCCGGCGATGGCACGTTCGAGTAGTGTTCGGGCCTCGTCAAATTTCCGCTGCTTTATCTTGACCATGCCGAGCGCAGTTGTCGCCATGCCAAGGTCGGGCCGCAGTTTAAGGGCGGTATTGAGGAATGGTTCGGCGTCATCGGGGCGATTGTTGTGATAGAGAAGGTCGCCAAGATAAGCATTTGATTCCGCCTCGTCGAGAGGCGACACCTGCATTCCGGTCTCAAACTCAAGTTTGAACTTAAATTTGACCTCATTGTATTGATAGGTGCTCTTCGAAACATAGTTGCGAAGATCCTTCTCCATTTTTGCGTAAGTGGTCTGAAAAGCATCCTCGAAAGCTGCTTTTTCGTCCACGCCCTTTACAACAGCATTAAGATACTGCGTAAGGGCCGCGGACCGGCCGCCCTGAGTAAGAAAATGGACCAAGGCCCACGATTGGGCGTAAAAGATACTTCGCGAGTGGCCGCCGGTCTGATGAAGCTGGTAATTGGTGACCCGCAACAGTTGGTCGAGCGGCATCAACTTGCTCTGCTGAAGCAAGGCCAAATGGTTGTTTTGCGGCAGTCCGAGTTTTACCTTTATGTCGTCGGCGATCTCAAACGTTTGGTAATACTCTGCCAAGCCCTCATTGAACCACTGCGGTACCGCCGAACGGCCAAAGTTTGTGTTGATAATAAAATGGACGTATTCGTGAAAGATCGTCCCATAGGTTTCGCTCGGGTCTCCACCGACCGCGAGCGTGATGTAATTGACATCGTCGCCCGGCTGAAAGTAGCCGGCGATCTGCTCATCGATCTTGCCGTCGGCACGCTTTGGCTTAAATTGCTTGTAGGATGAACTGCTTTTGAAAACAACCACGTTGGTTGGTATCGACGCGGTCAGATTTGATGATGAAAATATGAGGCGAAAGGCTTCCCGAAACTGCTCGAGTTTTGTTCCGACCTTGCGGATATCTTTCTCGGAAGCGTTGCCGATCAGCAGAAAATTTTTGGATTTAACCTGAACCCAATCGTCTTTCGCCGATAGGGTGGCGGGCATAAGAAGAACAGTTAGAAGGACTGCCAGAAATGGGAACCTAAGATACTTCATATGGGTGTTTAGATGCCGACTTTTGAGCCGATATTAGCACAAAAATGGAATGACGGGGTGGAAAAAGTTTCTTGGTGGGAGTGCTGCGATCGGCTAGCGTTTGGTCAACTATGCCATTGGGTTTACCGGCGGGCGTTACTGGATCTCGTCGACCATCAGCAGGCCGAAGTAGGTGACGCGTTCGTCGGTGTGGCGGTGGAGTATTTCGGCGGCAAGCTCTTTTTCTTCTTTTTTTGTCACCTTGACCATTATCATGCAGTCACCGTCTTGCAGGTGCTGTTCGTAGCGTTCGAGATAGGTGCGGTCGGGGCCGACGTGCTGGACGGCTCGGAGAAATGTGGCCCAAACGCCGTGTCGCGTGCCTTCGAAATCCAACCGTTTCTCGCCATCGACGCCGCAAAAGGCCTCGATATCTGCTTCCGAAAATCCGGCCGCTTGAAGCTCTCGTACGGCAGGCACGACATGATCATGATCCTTAAATACCGTCACGACCTTGTACAAGGGGTACGCCAAAAAATCATCCTGTAGCAGCAATCCGGTTTCCGCACTTGTTGCTTGTGTAGTCATATTTCAAATCTCCGCATATTAAATTATTAGACCGGATATCGTCGTCGGGCGTTGCAAAAAAATTGCGCTCGATCATTCGGCGGCGTCCGTCGAAGTTGGGAGAGACACGGTGAAGGTCGTGCCTGCGGGGCGGCTATTGGCGACCTCGATCTGGCCGCCGTGTGCCGTTACGATGGCGTAGCAGACGGCAAGCCCGAGGCCGGTGCCGTTTCCGGCTGATTTTGTCGTGAAGAAAGGGTCAAAGATCATTTGGCGATGCGACGCGGGGATGCCCGAGCCGTTGTCGGCGATCTCGACCATTATTCCACGGCCATTGACGGCGGTTGCGACCGAGAGCGTTCCACCGTCGGGCATCGCGTCGCGGGCGTTTAGGAATAGATTGAGAAAGACCTGCTGTAGCTGATCTTCGTCGGCCCGGATCGTAGGAAGGCCGGAGTTGAAGCTCTTTATAATGTCGAGTTCCTGAAATGCCTTGTCAAAGCTCGCCAGACGCAGGGCGGTTTCCAGCGTCTCGTTTAGATCGACCTCGGTACGCGCGGCCGGCCGCGTGCGGGCGAAATTTGTCATGTCCCGCGTAACTTGTTTGATACGGTCGATCTGTGTCGAGATCAGATCGAGCCGCTCGCGGGTCTCATCCGAATGGCCCTCCTGAGTCCGCATCATTTGCACCAAGGATGAGATCGATGCCAGCGGGTTATTTACTTCGTGGGAAACACCAGCAGCCAGCGTGCCCATCGCGGCGAGCTTTTCGGCCCGTATTAGCTGCTCGTTGAGGCTTTTTAGCTCTTCGATATCGGACGCCATCTTGCGGCTCATTTCATTGAACGAACTTGCCAGCAGCCCGATCTCGTCGTTGCTTTTTCTAAGATCGACTTCCGTGCCGTACGCCCCTTTTGCAACCTCTACCGCCGCGAGCGTTATTCGCTGCAACGGGCGTGAAATGGTTCGTAGGACGAGTAGAAGCAGTAAAAGATTTGGCACAAGTGCCGAGATCACGCTGAATACCAAATAACGCCGCCACGCCTCGTAATCCATTCCATTGCGAAACGCCCACCACGCGATCGGTATCTGGAATATCGCAAAACTGACGACGGCAACGGAAGCAATGCTCAATGCGACTTTGTACGTGATCGGAAACAGACGGAATTGATTTAGTGCCGTCTGAAAGGAAAATAGCTTGAAATTTAATATCGCGTAGGCGTAGATCATCACGCCGGGCAAAACAAAGATCGAGCTAAACGGGAGCAAGGTGTAGATGCCGAAGAATGGCAAGATGATATTCGCAACGGTTTTTAGAACGCCCGTAAACGCCAACCCCCACAGGATCGCACCGACCTGCTGGCCTTCTTGCGTGCCCGAATACCGCCGGTATTTGCCGAACAGTATCGCGGCCCCATAGAAGAATAGAAAGTAAACATACGCGACGTATGCATATGCCAGCAGATTAAGGTCGATGACGAGGCGGCCACCCTCAAGTCCGGCTCTACTCCACATGAAGCCGAACATGGTCGCCGGGATCAGAATTAGGCTTGGGGCAAACAGAACGGCCGCACGGCGGCGTGGGGTTCGCGCGTTTTCGGGAAATACCCAAGCGAAAACTACCAGTGAGCATTGCATCAACAACGCCGTGATAAAACTTGCAGTCGCCCACCAACCGGCAGCCGATTCGTGTGGATAAAAATTCCAAAAAACAAGGTCCTTTATGGTCCAGACAGCGAGGAAAGCAATAAAGGCGGCGAACGTCTGATGGGCGCGTTTTCGCGGATCGGCGACAAAGACATAAAAGCCCAGGCCGACAAGCAGGAACAGCGCAAATAGGTGCAGGATCACCAGCATCCACTAAATCTTAAGCCCAAGTATGTTTGGAGCAAAATCGAGGAGTGGGACAGAGAGCCGTAAAGGGAAGTTAGTTGCCGGCATTAGGCGGCGATGCGGGTTTCTGTTGGGCGGGCCATATCGTCCTCGGTGTCGTCGGTTTTTGATCGAGCAGGTGTGTATTCCTGAATATCGGCCGATCGAGCGGGATCGCCAAGATGTGTTGAAAGTTCCGTAGCGATCCCTGCAAGCTCATCACCGGCGGCATCCTGCTCGATCAATTCCTCGATCGCGGCAAAAAACTCTGCTCGTGCCGCCGAACGGTGCCGGTCAAGCCGTTCCTCATTCTTTCTCGCGAGACATCGGGATGCAAGCGATGGATCTGGATGTTCGGCTAGCTGGAATAGCGGCATCTCATTCGTCATTGCGTTCGAGGTCGCGGCTTTGGACAATCCAACGAACCGGTAATACACCTCTCGAAACTCAAATACTGACTGGATCTCGCTCGTCGGAAATGCGATCGCCTCGATCCTTGAGCGGATGCCGTCGATAAATCGTTCATCGTCCACGCTTGCCCGCTTGAAATGTCCGATCACGAGATCGATCGCAGAAACGGGCCATACAGCAAATGCCGCGGCGACGGAGAACCAATTGGGTGGATGCATCGAGGTTGCCCGATGAACCGCAAACGGGGCGCCACATGCCAAATAGATAATGATGAGCTCTGAAAACTGCATTCCTGTAAATATTTAGGCAATGGCTGTGCCATTCGAGAGCTAGTAATTCATTGGAACGAGCAATCCACTCAGACACCGGCCTTATTTGTCTATTGTGAAATAAATGGAACAACCTGAAGGGCCCGACCGTAATCCAATTGTTTGCAATTCGCAAAAATAGCAATTTTTCTTTTGCAATATGCAAAAGATTTGACGCATACCATTTATACATACAAGGCGGAGAAAGTAATGATAGACAAAAAGAAAATAAAGGTCGTGAAACGCGGCGAAGCCGCCGCAAAACCTGGTCGAAAGCGAAAGTCGATGACCCAGCGTGGAAGCGCCCGACAGATCGTGTCGAATGTAACGGGCTGGGTAACCGACCTCAAGCAGAGAAAGAGTGATGAGACCAAGGCAGCAATAGAATTGCTGTTCTCTGCCAAACAGAGGCCGAGCGAGTCATAGAGAACGATCCGCTTTTAAGGATGAATGCGGTCGCGATTGCGGCCGCATTTTTCTTTGTAAACTGTCCAAATCAAAATGTCCGTGTTGCCAGAGTTTGAGATTCACTGATATTCTAAACACCAAATAAATAGACAGAACAGAATATAGATGCAAGGAAAAGTGGCTATTGTTACGGGGGCAAGCAGCGGGATCGGCAGAGCTACGGCGCTACGTTTTGCAGCGGAAGGCTGCACGGTGGTGGCGGTTGGCAGAAATGAAAAGGAACTGAGCCAATTGAGTAAGGGCGTCGGTGAAACGAATGGATCGATCAAGCCCCATTTGGCGGATGTTACGGAAATGTCTCAGCTTGAGAGGATCGTCTCCGAGACCGTTCACAATCATGGCCGCATCGATATGCTCGTAAACTCAGCTGGTATCATTAAGAATGGCAATATCGAGGATACGAGCCTGGACGACTGGGACAAGATGCTCAACATCAATCTTCGATCGGTCTTTGTCCTTTCTCAAAAATGCGTCCCGCACCTTGCCGAAACCAAGGGAAATATTGTTAATGTCTCAAGCGTTGCCGGAACTCGGTCATTTCCGAATGTCCTGGCCTACTGCGTCTCAAAGGCGGCGGTCGATCAACTGACTCGTTGCTCGGCCCTTGAACTGGCATCAAAGAAAGTCAGGGTGAATGCGGTTAATCCCGGCGTCGTCGTGACGAATATTCATAAACGCGGCGGCATGGAGGATGCGGCCTATGATGCATTTCTCGAACACTCAAAGTCAACGCATCCGATCGGCAGAGTTGGAACGCCGGACGAAGTAGCGGACTTGATCTATTTTTTGGCGTCAGAAAAGGCCTCCTGGATCACCGGAGCGACCTATGAGATAGATGGCGGTCGAGGACAGACATGCGCCCGTTAGACACCGGCTTTTGATATGAAGGTTCAGCTGCTTCCAAGTTCGATCGATGAGAACGGTATGGCGTCGATGCGTCAGCATCTGCTAACCATCGTCATCGATGATGCTGTTGCAATTGATGCCGGGTGCCTCGCCTTGTCGTGCACGGCCGTCCAGCGGTCGCAGATCCGCGACATCATATTGACCCACACGCACCTTGACCACATCGCTGGCCTACCTCTATTTATTGATGATCTTTTTGCAACTTTAACGGCTCCGATAAGGGTTCATGCGACCAAAGAGATGGTCGAAAGCCTCGAGCGGGACATATTTAATTGGAATATTTACCCTCGTTTTTCAGAACTTCGAAATTCCGTCGGGCCGGTGGTTGAGTACCGCGAATTTGAGCCCGGTTCAGTGTTTGATGTCGGACATTTAACGGTAAGGGCGGTCGCCGTGAATCATCAGGTCGCCGCGAACGGATACCTGATATCGGATGGCAGCGGGTCAGTAGCGATTACGGGCGATACAGCTGAAACCGATGAATTCTGGCGGGCATGTGATGCGAGTGATGACCTGCGGGCGATACTAGTAGAATGCGCTTTTCCTGACGAACTCGCAGGCCTTGCAGAGGTTTCCCACCATCTAACTCCGAGCAGGTTGGAAGGCGAGATCGCAAAGCTGAACGACCGCGACATCCCGATCTACGTGATCAATATCAAGCCGATGTATCGCGAGAGCGTGATCCGCGAACTGGCTTTGGCGGAAATTCCAAGACTTGAAATACTCGAGATCGGGCGGCAGTACGACTTCTAGATCATTTTGTTTTTTCCCGAAGAAAGTTGATCGCTTCAAATGCCGTTTCGCGGTACTCGCCAGGAAAATTTTGCAGAGTTACCCGTCCATTGGGCAAGACTGTCTCGATACGATACGTACGTTCTTCGCGCTCGACCCCGGGCATTATTTCCGCACGGAACGTCACATTCATCTTGGGCCTGGCCCAGACGTTTGCCGATTCTCTCAGTTCATCTTCATGTGACATTCTAGCTCTCCGGATCGGGGTCTTTTTTGTGCTTTGCCTTACGACGGGAAGGTCGAAGTTTTTCTTCTGGAACATTACTGCCCAACCTTCTGCTCGGTGGGGCGGTCGGTTTGCGTATTGAGTCAAACACAGGCCGTTCTTCTGTTTTGGGTTTCTTTCTCCCCGGCATTTTCAACAATTATATCAAAGTTTGCCCGGTATCGACTCGGGGCAATGCGTAGTCATCTGGCCGCCAGGCTTTTGACATTCGATACCAATCCAAACAATATTAGCTATCAAGGGCCATTAGCCCGCAACCAACGAATCTGATTCTGCTATGGATAGAAAACGCCGCCCTTTTTGGCTTCCGGCTTCAAATTTCTATGTGATGGCGGTCGCAATATCTGCGGCCTTCTTCTTCGTTGTTTGGGGCATCCTGAATGATGTCGGCGATCAATCGCCATGGATAACCGCAGGGATCAGCGCGAGCATGCTATTGTGTGGCGCCGTGATATTGAGGGAATTTGTATTGCGGCGGGCCCACAATCGAATGCTTTGGGAACAAAAGCGAATGGATGCGCGACTCTCGCTGTCCGAAGCCGAGTTGAGGGATGCCGGCGGCTCGACAAAACTAACGCTTGAGCGAAATGCCGCTATTTTGCATCAAATAAAAAAGAAATCGGATGCTGCGAGGACACTGAACAAGGTCTCCGCGGGGCATCGTGAGGTTTTTGAACTTTGCTCCCAATATATCGGCCAGAACGAAAATGCCCTCAAAACAGTGAATGCGGGTTCGCCAAGGCTGGCTGCCCTGCTAAAGGGCCGAACAACAGCGGCTGAGCTGCACCGGTTTCATTTGTTGAGTTGGGCGGAGATCGAGGTTAGAACCTTGGTCAATGAGGTTCGAAGCCGGGTCGTGCTGGACGAAAAAATTGGTGCGGCACAGTCAGCGCTAGACACCATCTCTTTCTCGCTCGAATCGTACCCGGGCGAGCCCAGCCTCGTTCAATCGGAGGCCTTGCTCATGGATATGATGGTGTCGATCAGGGTTTCAGACTGGGTCGAGAAAGCTGAACGGGCCGTATTCAAACAGGAGTATGCTCTCGCCAAAAGCTTGTATCGTGACGCATTGTTTGATCTTGGAAGGGATAATGTGCAGAGCCCTGCCCGGGAACAGGCTGCGATGCGGATAAATGCTGAGATAGAAAGAATCAGGGAACTCGAAACCCAATAATGAGGTTTTGGCTTGACCGTAAGTATTGGTAACCTATCAAATTACTTGTACCATGATCTCGCAACGATGCCCACGATGTAGAAGTAGCAGAATCCGACGCGGATACCGTCCAACGTCGATCTTTTTAAAACTTGTCTGCCGCTACAATTTATTGTGCGATGGGTGTAATTGGGAATTCACCGGATTTGCCGTTCCGTTTACCGTCGATCACAAACCGAATAGAAAAAAGAAACGATCAACCGACAGTTGATGTCGGGCACGGACGTGAAGAAGTATCCTGTCTATATTTGCTCCCTTGTTTTTGGCCTGCTTTTCCTGGTTGGTTCGCCTTCAACTCACGCGCAGGGAACCACGATTGATGAGGCAGATCTGGTTCATTTTGGCGATGTGATAGATATTGACGTGGTGGGCGGGTTCGAATTCGATTGGCGGGGACGGCTCACACCCGAAGGGTTTCTTGACGGCTTGATTGGGATCGGCGAACCGGTCTTTGCTCTCTGTCGGAGTGAGGAACAGATCGCTGAGGATATTTCGAGGGGATATTCGAAGTTTCTCAGGGATCCAAAGGTGATCGTAAAGGTGATCGATCGTTCCGACAGGGCTTTGGTTCGTCTGGATGGAGCAGTGCGGACGCCGTCAAGATTTCGAATTCGGCGTAAGGTAAGGCTTCGTGAGCTGCTCGTGCTGACTGGCGGACTGATAGATTCAGCCAGTGGGGAGATTACTATATTTCGCCCGAAGGACCTAAGTTGCGTGCGTGCTGATCCGGTTGGAACAAGCTCTGATCCCAAGACCTTGCAGCACTCAGACAACACTTCACGGTCAATTGTCATCAAGGTTAGTGAGTTACTGAAAGGCATCGCTTCGGCAAATCCTGAGATAGTAAGCGGCGATCTTATAACGGTATTGACGGCCGATCCGGTCTATGTGATCGGAGCGGTCAACGGTCCGAGGCCGATACCGACACGTGAAAAGCTAAGTCTGAGTAGGGTGATAGCAATGGCCGGCGGTTTGGCGAAGAACGCTGATGGCGGCAAAGTTACAATATTTCGCCGCGAGGGTGCCGAAACAAAGGCGATCGAGACCGAACTCGGAAAGATCAAGAATGGCGAATTAACTGATGAAGTTTTGCAGCCATTTGATATAATAGATGTGGTTGCCAAAGGCGGCCAGAGAAGAAAATTTCCACCAGTTGCGGCACGGGACGAATCCCGGGCAGCAGTATTATTGCCGTTGCGGGTGATCGATTGAAGAATTAATTAACTAATGCAGAATAATAATAGTAGATTTAGCCGCCGGACGTGGGCATTGCTTATGATGGTCGCCGTGGCCATCGTCATTGGCGCTCTGATCGGTTTTGAGCAGATATCAATGCTCTATGTACTCGCCACATTGTCGATCGTGGCGCTGTTATTGGTAGTTGGGTTTGCCGACCTCGAGGGTGTAGGTCGAACTGACGACGACGCTGACGGGATTAACGCGTAAGGCCATTTAATGAAGTCATTGCGTAATATTACACTTGCGGTATTTGGCCTGCTTTGTCTCGCATCAAGCAGTTTTGCCAGTTATACCGTTTTGCCTGCCAAATCGGAGCCCCAGATGCTGCGTTGGAAGGATCGTACTATTCGCATAGCACTTTCAAGGTCGTTTTCAAACGAGGTCCCTAACATTAAGCGGGAAAGCGATATCTCGGGAGCGATACTTAGAAGTCTGGCCCTTTGGGAACGGGCGGCGAATCTAAAGTTCGTCGTGGAATTCTCGGATCTCACCAGCCTTAGCCCGTCGGGCGTTGCCGGGGACGGCGTTAGCCTGATAACCATAGCCGCTTCGCCTGAGAACGTATTGCTTTTTTCAAGGAATCCGTTTTCTGAGTCCGCCAAAACAAGGGTGTTCTATGACCGCAGCGGTTACATTACCGAGGCGGACATCGTTTTGAATCCCTACCAGCAGTTTTCGACCGACGGTACGTTTGGAAGCTTTGATCTTGAGGCTACTCTGACCCATGAGATCGGCCATTTGCTTGGACTCAGGCATTCCATCGTACTCGGTTCCGCTATGTCGGCAGGACTTGCCAGAAACGGCGTAGCGATGGGTGTCGATCAATTCGTTCACGTGCTGTCTGATTCGGACGTTTCCGCGGTTCGCGAGCTTTACGACGAAGACGATGTACAGGATGAATGTTGTGCAGTTATCTCAGGTAAGCTAAGCCAGCCTGGCACAAAAGCACTACCGGCACTGAGGGTTTGGGCCGAGGTGAGCAAGACCGGAAATGTAGCTGCCCAGACCGAATCTGCTCCTGACGGAAGCTTTCGGCTCGGTGGACTGCCGGACGGTATATATTCTGTATTCTGGCAACATCTGTCGAAAGATGACGTATCGACGGTTGGTGAGCTTGGTACCCACCGGATAGCAAAAGGCGAAAGCAAGAGTTTGTCGGAAAAGATCAGCCTTGTTCCGGTGGATGCAACATTAAGTTATGTTGGACTGAATGATCAGCTCTCCGAATCACCGATCTCGGTTGGAACGGGCCGGGAATATATCGTTTATCTTGGCGGCAAGAATCTCGACCCGACCCGCGTAGCGGTCGAATTCAATTCACCATTTTTTAGAGCGCTGCCGGGTTCGATACGGAAATACGATTTTGGTGAAGGCGTTTCGGCTATTAGCTTTGTATTGTCAGTCGATTCGGATGTTTCGCCCGGCGTTTATAGTGTATTTCTGACCGACAAGAGCGGGATACTCGGTGCACTTGTTGGTGGGGTCAAGGTTCAACCATCGGCCCTTTGATCTAATCGGATTTGGTTCGAAAGTTTGTTGTTCATAGCGGTTGCTTTTTTTTTGGCGCTGTGGATAATTAGGTTGTTCACCTCCCGGTGAACATCTGGCCTACTTCGTAAGAAGAAGGCCCAGGGGCGACGGTGTGGGAGACGTCGCCCTTGTTTCTTTTTAAGCCCTGCGTTTTGAGGTGCCCGCAAAACGACGTAAGATCGTCGTTGTTTGACCAGAATTGAAGGCTATGGCCCGGATTGTGTTGCTGCGATCGCGGTAAATTTGGACCTAAGTAAAACCGCGTGCTACAGAGGCACGGCGGTCTTTTTTCTTTTCGGAATATGAAAACTGGCGAAACAAGCTGGTTCAGGAAGTGGCTCTATAGCGGCGTTGCCGAGATGGAAGGACCGGGCGAACCTGAGGGTAGGCATAAGCAACAGCCTTGGTGGAAGGTGATGTGCCTGACGGGCGTTGATTATTTCTCAACGCTTGGATATCAGCCCGGTATCGCTTTCCTGGCCGCCGGAGCCCTTTCGCCGTTTGCCACGCTTGTGCTGGTCCTGCTCACATTGTTTGGTGCCCTGCCGATGTATCGGCGGGTTGCCGAGGATAGTCCCCACGGTGACGGATCGATCTCGATGCTTGAGAATCTGCTTTCTCGTTGGAAAGGCAAGATGTTTGTCCTCGTTCTACTAGGATTTGTTGCCACAAGCTTTATTATCACCATCACACTTTCGGCGGCGGATGCGACGGCTCATATTCTCGAAAATCCATTCGTCCAAGTGTCGCTTCCTGTTCTCGATCACCCAATAATTGTTACGCTGGTCCTCATTTCGCTTTTGGGCGCCGTGTTTTTGAAGGGGTTCAATGAGGCGATCGGACTCGCAGTCGTTATCGTTGTCATATTTCTACTATTCAACGTCATCACGATCGGTCGCGGCTTTTACGAGATCGTTGTTGTAAGACCGGAAGTGTTTTCAACATGGCAATCGGCAGTCTGGTCTCATCCGAACGTCGGCGGAAGCCTGTTGTGGCTTCTAATGGCATCACTTCTTGTCTTCCCGAAACTTGCGCTTGGGCTGTCCGGCTTTGAGACCGGGGTTGTCGTCATGCCGCTTGTAAAGAGTGATGACGGTGAGCCAAATGGAGATGAAACGGACATTCACCGTTCACTATTCGAAACCGAGCCGACCGAGCGGCAAAAGGCCCATTTAGAAAGCCGCATTCACAACGGCAAAAAGCTGCTCAGTTGGGCTGCCATAATCATGAGCTTTATGCTCATGGGGAGCAGCATCGTCACGTCATTTTTGATCCCGCCGGCTGAATTTCAGGCTGGAGGCGATGCGAGTGGGCGTGCTCTCTCGTACCTTGCCCACGAAATGATGGGTGATATTTTTGGTACCGCGTACGATGTCTCGACGATCATGATCCTATGGTTCGCGGGTGCGTCCGCGATGGCAGGTCTCTTGAATATCGTGCCGAGATATCTTCCACGATACGGAATGGCACCGGACTGGGCGCGAGCCGTTCGCCCGCTGGTCCTGGTGTTTACTGCGATCTGTTTCGTGGTTACCGTCTTTTTTGCGGCAGACGTTGTCGCCCAGGGTGGTGCCTATGCGACGGGGGTTCTTGCCCTTATGACGTCCGCTGCCGTTGCGGTAACGATCGCGATGCGCCGTCGCGGGGTTAGGTCATGGCCTGCATACGCGGCGATCACACTGGTTTTCCTGTTTACCACGGTTGTCAATGTTATTGAACAGCCTGACGGGATCAAGATCGCGTCGGCCTTTATCTTTGCAATAATTTTCACCTCGTTCGTTTCGCGAGCGATGAGATCGACAGAGATCCGTATTGACGAGATCGAACTCGATGCGGCGGCCCGACGTTTCCTTGAAGAGGTCGAATTGGACGGTGAGATCCGAATCGTGACCAATCGCCGTGAGACCGGCGATATGACCGAATACCGCTACAAGGAACATGAAAAGCGGGTCGATAACCACATTCCATCGTCAGACCCAGTGTTGTTTTATGAGATCGAGACGGGCGATGCGTCAGAATTTAAGGGTAAACTTTACATTCGCGGGGTCGATGTCGAAGGCTACAGAATTTTGCGTACGCAAGCCCCCGCAGTGCCGAATGCGATTGCAGGTTTTCTGCTGTATTTGCGTGACAAGACAGGAAAGATACCTCACGTCTATTTTGGTTGGAGCGAAGGAAACCCGATCATGTATCTTGCCAGATATATTCTATTTGGTGAGGGCGATACAGCACCCGTGACGCGCGAGATCCTTAGACAGGCCGAGGAAGATCCGGAAATGCGGCCGAGTGTGCATGTCGGCGGGTGAGCTAGCTAGCTAGCTAGCTATGAGCACCGTCAGCCTTATTGCCGTTCTTCATTTCGGAAAAGCAATCACGGCAATATACGGGGCGGCCCTGGCAGGGATAAAAGGGCACGGTCGTGGTTACGGAACATTGGGCACACTGAGCACTAACTTCGATACGAATGGGACGTCCGGTTCGGCGTGAAGTTTCGATAGCCTCGAGGCGTCTGTTCTTTGCCTTTTTGCAGTCTTTGCAGCGTTTTGGCGGGTTGTGAAGGTCTTTCGCACGGAAAAAGTCCTGTTCTCCTGCAGTCCAAACGAATTCGACCGCGCAGTCGATGCAGGGGATCGACTGATCCTCAAACTCCCCGAGGTCGTCGTCTTCGGGAGTAGTCTGCTGTATTCGCTCAAAATCGCTCTCGGACATAACAAAGAACTCCATACCGGCAAGCACTACTTAAGCAAATGAGAAAATATGTAGTAGATTCTACAGTTGAGGCTGACTACAGAATCAGGGCCGTGAGCACGGACAATTGATTTTCTGACCTTACAACTATCTAAATTCGGTGTCAAGACGTGAAATGACCAGTCGTGCCTCGCAGTCAACATATTATGAATGTTCTCGTAATTGGTTCCGGCGGACGCGAACACGCGATCTGCCACGCATTTTCTAAGAGTCCCAAAGTTGAAAATTTGTATTGTGCACCGGGCAATGCGGGCATCGCACAGGTGGCTGAGTGTGTTGTGATCAAGCACGATGAGATCGAGCGGCTGGCCGATCTGGCGGCCGAGAAAGATATCGATCTGACGTTTGTCGGCGGTGAGACGTCGCTGGCGTTGGGTGTCGTCGATGAGTTTGAATCTCGAGGTTTGAGGATCGTTGGTCCGAGTCGGATCGCATCGCAACTCGAATCGAGTAAAGCTTTCGCAAAAGATTTCATGGCGCGGCAGGGCGTGCCGACGGCTGAGTATTTTACTGCGGACAACATCGCGTCGGCGATAGCGGAACTTGAGAGCGGACGTTTTGGCGATGCCGGTTCGCCGGTTGTCGTGAAGGCCGACGGGCTTGCCGCCGGAAAAGGCGTCGTCGTTGCCACAGATCGAGCCGAGGCGATCGCGGCAATCAACGACATGGCCGATCTCGTCGGTGCGGACGCCGCCGAGACGATCGTTCTCGAAGAATGTCTCTTTGGCAAAGAAGTTTCGCTCATAATGTTTGCCGACGGCGAGGACTTTGCCCTGATGCCGCCGACCCGCGACCACAAACGCATCGGCGAGGGTGACACGGGCCCGAACACCGGCGGAATGGGAACGATCACCGACGAGTCGCTTTTGTCGCCGCAAGAACTGGATGAGATCGTTAAAACCGTCATTCGTCCGTCGCTGAATGGCTGTGTAGCCGAGGGATTTCCGTTTCGCGGTATTTTATTTCTTGGCCTAATGATGACTGCCGCTGGCCCAAAACTTCTCGAATACAACGTCCGCTTTGGCGACCCCGAAACGCAGGCGATCCTCGTCCGTCTCGAAACCGATCTCGTCGATATTTGCGCGGCGATGCTCGACGGGACGCTTGGCGATCTCGATATCAAATGGCGACAGGGAAGTTCGGCGTGCGTTGTCCTCGCCTCCGAGGGGTATCCTGCCAAACCCCGAACGGGCGACGCGATCAGCGGCCTCGATACGGTGAGCGGCATTCCGTATGTCACTGTATTCCACGCCGGTACCGCCGCGTCGGATGACGGAGATCTTCTCACCTCCGGCGGCCGCGTTCTCGGCGTGACCGCAACCGGCGATGACGTTGCCAACGCTCTCAACACAGCCTATTCCGCCGTCGAAAAGATCTCCTGGCCCGGAATGCAGTTTCGCCGGGATATTGGGAAGTGATGTTTCATTCGTGTTCTTTGAGCCACTTCCTGCCGATCGGCAATGCGTCGCGACCGAACTTTCGGCCGCTGAATTCGATATTACCGGTTTCCAGGAATTGAAATAGCTTTTCGCACTCGATCTGGCTGGGATTGTCGAATCCCCGGAGCATCCTGGCTCTCGAGTCGGTTGATGGGTCGCCGTTCTCGATCACATCGAGGCATGCCTTGACCAGCGGGACGGTTGGTTCGTGGATCTTTCTCGTGATCCGCGTTTCCAAAACGTCGAAAGCGAACTCTTTTGACGGCCCGTTTTCCCGAATCAGATACAAGCAGAATTTTTCTACGAAATCTTCGGGCAAGAAAGTAACCTGATTGCGAAAGTTCATCGGGTCGTCCCGCTTCAAGCGGCGATATTTCGCATTGGCCTCACCAATTTCTATTGCGTTTTTGACCAGCGGATAGGTTGCCTCGTCCTCCGTCCGGATCAATGCGGTTAATAGAGCCCGGAAGACAAAGCTCTCGACGCCCTCATACTCTTTTCCGCCTTGAAAGTCGGCGAGCATCTGAGTCAGTCGCGGAAGCTCTTCCCGGGCCATGTCGGCCGGCATTGAGTCGAGCGTCGCCTGGAGTATGTCGGCGTTATTGGACTCGAGCCGCTTCCTGATCTCATCCTTTATTCCGGGAACATCGGCGATTACGCCTGCCTTAATTGCGGTGCTCTGGATTCGTGATTCGAGCCGAGCCTTATCCGCGTTCGTGTACACAAGAGCCTCAGCGACCATGTCGGGGCGAAGGCCCGCAAATTCCTTTAGTTCCGGCTTCTTCTGGAGCAACTGCGACTCCATTATGTCGGCCCAGACCTCGACCACCTTGGTCTCCGTGATCATTTTCCTTTCCGCCGCCGAAATGACAGCTCGGTCGCCGCCGGCAATAGAGATCAGAGTCGCCGCATTGATCTGCTTTTGCCGGCTCCAACTCGTCGACGCATCCACGATGCACGGGATCTGCTCTTCCTTTACCGACCCGTGAATCTTTAAGATCTCGTTGAAAGAATCCGAGTTCGATGCACCGAGCAGGGATGGCAGGATCGGATTAAACTTGCACGACTCTCGTACCTCTTTGCTCGAACACGCCAGCGACGCCCCGATGAACACAAGAATGATCAATAGAAGATTTAGTGAGTTTCCGGCCTTCATATCGCTATTGGCCCCCTCCGTTTTCTTCTAGCCATTTCTTGCCGAACGGCAGATAGTTGTCGCCAGACTGTTCCCTGCTCCCATCCCCGCCGAGATAGTGAAATAGCTTTGCGCAATGGTCGCTGCTTGGATCATAGTAATTTGCCTTCATTCTGGCTGGGTAATTCGCAGGACGAGGATCGCCTCGCTCAAGTACGTTTACACAAGCCTTTACTGCCTCGACGGTCGGTTCGGATATCTTGCGCGTGATCCGAGTTTCGATTAGGTCAAAGGCGAAATGTGCCGACGGCCCGTTTTCGCGGATCAGGTAGAAACAGAACTTCTCTATCTGGTCACCCGGAATAAAGACGATCTTGTTGCGAAACTGCCCGTATTCCTTGCGTGATCCGTTCACCGTGTTGATATTGGTCAGATCGACCTCGATCGCCTTTTTTGCCAGAGCGTATGCTCGTTCGTCCTCGGATCGGACAAGGGCGCAGATCAGGGCGCTAAACACGGTGCTTCTGAGGCCCTTATACTCCTTACCGCCCTCATAGTCCGTTAACATTTGGGTCAGGCGGGGAAGCTCGTCGATCGTCATCTGCTGCGGCATCGCGTCGAGAGCGACCTCGAGAATATCGACGTTGTTAGACTCCAACCGTTTTTTGACCTCTTCCTCAATGCCGGGAATTCCGGCGATCATTCCTGCTCGAAGTCCGGTGCTTTGGATCTTGCCTTCGAGCCGCGGCGAGTCAGGATTTTTGTACTCGAGGGCCTGCTTGATCATATCGGGCCGCAGCTTTGCGAGTTCGTCATAACCCGGTTTTTTGAGTGCAAGCCCGATATCGAGAATGTACATCCATATCTCGACGTGTTTGGTCTCGGAAATGATCTTCTTCTTCGCGGCGTAGATAACATTCTCGTCGCCGTCCGCCAGGACGATAAGCCGAGCCGCATTCATCTGCCTTTGACGAAACCAACTCGTGGACGCGTCCATGATGCAGGGGATTTCTGCCTCCTTGACCGATCCGTGCGACATCAACATATCGTCAAAAGCCGAATCCGAAGCGCGGAGCAAAGACCGCAGTAGAGGATTGGATTGACATGATTCCCGTACTTCCTCACTCGAACATGCCAATGCGAAACTCGCTAGAATGATTAGCAACAGGCCTTTGGGCAAGTTCTTCTGTTTCGCTAGATATCCCATTGTGCGTGAATATATCATTGATCGGAAACTAATGCGATGAGTGAATATTCTAGCCGCTATTTTGTATTTGGGTCTTAACCGGAGTCGGCATTGTCGTCGAAGGCTTAGATCATATCGGGATATTATATTGCCGTGACGTTGGAGATTAGATCGAGTTAAGGCCTTGAGCGAGTACGTCGTTGGCAGAACATCAGGTGCTCTTCGTAGATAGATTTGCAGCCTGTCGTCTGCGAATCCATTCCGCTATCTCGACATTGTTTGTACTCCCACTGGCCCTCCGAAGAATCGCCAAATAATGGAACATTTTCGCAGAACCCTTCGGTAGCTTGACTGCCTTCTAGACAGCCCTCGACAAAGTCGCCGTTTTTAACGAGCCTACTGATGTCGTGTTTGGTCATAGTGCGAGAACGAGTGAGTCCCTCGGTCATGCAGCCTTTTTGATCGGTAGTTTTGCCGAATTCGCGGCCCGCAGATTTTGCGACTTCACTTTTCTTCGCAAAGTCTCGGAAAACAAATACGATCGCTAATGCGATACCGACAACGGCGACCGAGATGATTAAAACGATCGCGATTCCGCCAATGACCAATGTTCGTTTTTCAACCATTTCTTTTATTCTCGGCTAATTTCCGCTAACGGTTGCCATTTTCTTTGTGAATTCGACAGCATCTTTGGCGAGGCCGCTCTTTCGGCAGAAGTTGGCGAGGCGTTCATATCGAAATTTTGGCGTAATGTCAGACATCCAAGCGATCTTTGCCATACATTCTGGGCAGGCGTCGATGGGGCGGCGGTCGGTTTCGGCTATGTGATTTGTGCCGCTCATCACGCATTCGTATTTGGTGCAGTGCCACATCGAAAACATATGGCCCGTTTCGTGAGCGGCGATCTTTAGGGTCCGGCGGAGAAATTTGTCGTAGTCGGCCTGAATCTGCAAGCGTCGCAGCGACCAGACTCCGACTCGATCAGCAAGACTTGCCTGGCCAAATACAAAACTCATCGTGTCTTCCGGGAAAAGGTCTTCGTTGGTAAATGCGATCAATGCAGCGGCGTCGGCGGGGAGCATTGGCTTTAAGATCGTTTCTGAAATATAGCCCGTGCGAACCTGTCGAGTGCGGAGCCATTCATTGAATCGGGTGTCTTTGGCATCTAGTTTCGACGGAACCGATCGCCCCGGCAATTGCTGAACGGGCAGGTCATAAAACGCCTCAAGATAACCTGCCGTGATGTCGATGATCTTCTTTTGCTGCGGCGTGAATTTGCCGAGCGGGAGCACGTAGATCTTCTGGCGTTCCCTGGTCGGTTTGGTCGGATCTGAGTGGAGATATTCGTCAAACGTCTGTCCCGGTTCGTTGTGCGAACCCAGCCAATCATACGCCTCAGGCTCGCCCATCGGCTCAAAGAACGGCTCGATCTTTTTGATCGCCGCTCGCAGGTCTGAGCGCTCCTTCTTAGCCGCGCGGGCGGCCGCCATGTTGGATGCGGGTTTGTTGTCGGTCTTCGAGCAATTGATGGTGAGAACCGCGATCAGAAGAAGAATTGCCCGCGGAAAACGCGAAAAGACGCAAAAGGAAGAGAAGAGGTTTTGCCACGAATTACACGAATAGGCACGAATAAGAGGGCTAATCATAATTGCTTCGATTCATTTTGATTCGCGTCCCGAGTCTTCTTCCTTTTTCGCGTCTTTTCGCGTAATTCGCGGGCAAAAAATCTTTCTCCGCCTAATAGGTTTCGATGGAAGCCGTGTATCCGTCGAAATTTCGTTTCATTTCGTCTATCGAGTCGCCGCCGAATTTTTCTCGCATGGCGTTCGCGAGAACGATGGCGAGCATTGATTCGCCGATGACGCCGGCGGCGGTGACGGCGGTGACGTCGGAGCGTTCGAAGGCAGCGAGGTCCTCTTGTTTTGTGTCGATATCGACCGAGTGGAGCGGTTTGCGCAGGGTTGAGATCGGTTTCATATAGCCGCGGACGCGGAGCTCTTCGCCATTGGTAATGCCGCCCTCGAGGCCGCCGGCACGGTTGGTCGAACGCGTAAACGCGGTGCCGTCGTGAAAGATCTCATCATGCACCTCTGACCCCGGTTTTGCGGCATTTGCGACGCCGGTGCCGATCTCCACGGCTTTTATCGCGTGAATCGACATCACGGCCTGGGCGATGCGGCCGTCGAGTTTTTCGTTCCAGGAGGTGTGCGAGCCGAGACCGACCGGCAGGCCCTTCGCGACTACCTCAAAAATGCCGCCGAGGGTATCGCCGGCGGTTTTGGTTTCGTCGATCAGCTTGATCATATCGCGTTGGGCGATTTCATCGGCGCAGTTGAGCGGGGAATCGTCGGGGATCGCCGAGATCTCATCCCATTCCCGCCAGAGAGGGACAGCCTGCACCTGGCCGAGTTTGATAACATGGCTGCGGACCTCGACGCCGAAAGCGGCGAGAAGCTGTTTTGCGAGTGCTCCGCAGGCGACGCGGGCAGCGGTTTCGCGGGCCGAGGCCCGTTCGAGAATGTCCCGGAGGTCTCGGGTTTGATATTTTTGCCCGCCGGCGAGATCGGCGTGTCCCGGACGCGGACGTGTGACGGTGCGTGGATTTTTTGGCTGCTGTTCAAGTTCTGTCGCGGACATAACATCCTGCCAATGGACGAAGTCGTCATTCTTAATCGTCAACGCGATGGGCGAACCAAGGGCCTTCCCGTGACGAACGCCCGACAATATCTCGACCGTGTCGGTCTCGATCTTCATTCGTCCGCCGCGTCCGTAGCCCTGCTGACGGCGCCAGAGTTCGTGGTCGATGGCCGCGACATCGATCAGCAGACCGGCGGGTAGACCTTCGACAATGGCAACGAGGGCCTTGCCGTGAGATTCGCCAGAGGTTGTGAATGTGAAGTGCATGGGCAGATTTTACCGCAGAGACGCGAAGACGCAGAGAGGAGAGAGAAAAAAATCGTCCGAAGGCGGAGAAACTAAATCGGCTAGCTTAGCCGCTTGTCACATGAATCTCCTCGGCGTCTCGGCTTCTCTGCGGTTGAACTCTCCGCTTTCTGAACACGATCAATCCAATGCTTCCGATGATCAGCAGGCCGCCGACGAATGTTTGCGGCGGTAGCGTTTCGCCCAATACTAGTGCTCCGATCACGACGGCCAAAAGCGGTGTGACGAGCGAGATCATCATCGCTTTGGTCGATTCGATTCTACTTAAAAGCCAGTAATAAAGCCAAAAAGCGGCGACGGTGCCGAGGATGGCGAGATAGAGGACGCAAAATATGGCTCGCCCCGTCCAATTGAACGTGAGCGGGTTGCCCTCGCGCAGGAGGCTGTAAATAAGGATCGGTGGCAGGCCGCAGAGCATTTGGCAAAAGACCAGCGATGCCGGATGGATGGCGGCAGCCTTGGCTTTGACCAGTATTGACGCCTGCGCGGCGGCGTATGCTCCGATGACTATGCCGACGCTGCCGGCGAATGCCATCCAGTTCTCGACCCTTAATTGATCGAGGAAAATAACTCCGACTCCGATAATGCCGACTGCTACGGCGATGATCTTTTGCGGAGTTACTCGTTCGTCAGGCAGAAATATCCACGCGAGCAGAAGTCCGAATACGGATATCGTCGCCTGCAAAACGGCCGCCAGGCCGGAGCTGATGTACTGCTCGCTCCAGAACACCATCGAGTAGTTTACGGAGAATTGGAGAAAGCCGGTGAGAGCGAGCAGCTTCCACTGGGCCGCCGTATTGGGCATCGCGATCCGCTGTATCTTGATGACAACAAACAGGATAGAGATCGAAATTAGAAAGCGTGCTGCGGCGAACGTTATCGGCGGCAGGTCTTCGAGGCCAACCTTGATGAAGAGCCACGTCGTGCTCCATATAACGGCGAGAATTAGCCAGACAAGTATCTTCATCCTAATTATTCATTGTTTGCTGATAATTGTTAATTGGGTTTGGTAGATCTAGCCAAGTAAACGGACGCGTCAGACGTTTTCATAAAAGCTGAGACTCGTTTCGCCTTGTTTCAAATGACGCCAGCGGCGAATTGTGCCGATGAGTTCCGTCATATGCTTTTTTGTGTGATGTTCGACTATCAGAACGCCGTCGGGCCGCAGCAAACCAGCCGTGTTTCCAAAATCATGCATCACGAGCCCGTAATCCGCTTCGTATGGCGGGTCGAAATAGACAATATCCCAACCGACCTCGTGCTCTCGTCCGGAGAAGTTCTCGGCGGGCAGATTGAATATCTCCGTCTCCGACTTGGGAACGCCAAGCTTATCGAGATTCTCCTCGATCAGAGCACAAGCTTTTTTTGAGAGATCGACAAATGTCACAAACCCCGCACCACGTGAAAGAGCCTCGATACCGATCGCACCTGTCCCTGCACAGAGATCAAGAAATCGCGTTTCGTCCGAAATTTGTGGAGTGAGCACGCTAAATAGAGTCTCGCGCAGGCGGTCCGAAGTTGGCCGTGTTTTGTTGTCCGACGGGCTTTTCAGCACGCGGCCGCCGTATAGGCCGGAAATGATTCGCATATCATTGCAGAAGCCCGCGCGTGAGCAAGGGCGAGATACGTAAGTTGAATGTAACGCCCTTGCTTACG